>JAZNHQ010000001.1:0-3205 GCA_045577035.1 Faecousia sp.
GGTTGATTTTTGGCGCAGATGACGCCGCCTTGCTGGCGCAAGGCAAGGAAGATAAGGCAAAAAGCAGCAAAAAGAGCCGCTGAGAGGCTGTTTGGGTTCGAGTCCTCTCAGCCTAGGGACGCTCCTCCTGGAGCGTCCGCTGCAAATACTAACGGTATTTGCGGACACCCGAGGACGGGTGTCCCTACTATGGAATGCAGATTTTTCCGGGGCGCAGGCCGGTGGCGGTGCTGTTTTCTGCCACGATCTGTCCACCTAAGATCACATAGTGCAGTCCCCGGTTGGGGTTTGTGCAATGGTCATAGTCTGCTCCGTCGGCGATCTTGGCTGGGTCAAAAATGCACAGATCCGCATCCATGCCTTCGGCAATGCGGCCTTTTTGGGTCAGACCGTACACGGAAGCGGGCAGAGAGGTCATTTTCCGGATCATTTCTGGTAAGCTTAACAGGCCCTCGTCCCGGACATATTTCCGCAAGGCTCTGGGGAAGGCACTGCGCAGCCGGGGATGATAGATCGTATTGCCTGCCGCCACGCCGGAATCCGTGCAGAGCATGACCCTGCTATGGCGCAGAACGGTCTGCACATCCTCTTCGCACATCATGAAGAAATAGCCGTGGGCGCTGATGCTTTGGGTCAGCAATTCCAAAATGGCAGCCACAACATCGGATTCTCCACGCAGGGCCGCAATTTGATTCAGATTCAGACCCTCATACTCCGGGAAACCGGGACAATCATCCATGACCGCAAAGCTTAAGTCGTTGCCCCATTGCCCGTGTCCCCACTGCCGCAGCTGTTCACGCATTTGGGGATCGTGCAAAACCACCAGACGGTCTGCGCAGCCCGCGGGCAGGAAGCTGCCGGGGACAAACCGGGCCGCCATGGAGGTGGCAGAGGCCGTATAGGGATAAACATCCATGTATATATCGGCACCCTTTGCGTTGGCTTCGTCGATCATGGCCAGGGATGTCTTGACCTTGCCCCAGTTTGCCTGCCATGCGGCCTTATGGTGAGAAAGTACCGTGCGGCAGTGGGACTGGGTGGCGATTTGGATCAGTTCTTCCACAGATTCTATGAGGTCGTCACCCTCGTTGCGGATATGGGCAGACAGCACCTTGCGGTGCTTGGCGGTGATTTTTGCCAGGCGGATCAGTTCCGGCAGCTTGGCATAGCAGCCGGGCGTGTAATACAGTCCCAGGGACAGGCCAATGGCGCCCGCTTGCAGACTTTCCTCCAACAGCTGCTCCATCTGGCACATTTCCCCTTCGCTGGGGTCCCGGTTTTCCGTACCCATGACCATACGGCGCAGGCCGCCATGTCCCACCAAAAGCGCTGCGGAGGAGCCCAAGCCGCCCACCTGTTCCCGCAGCTGCGCCACGGTCAGCAACCGTGAGGGCGCTATGGAACTGCCGCAATGCCCGGTGATGGACAGGGTGATGCCCTGTTCGACCTTTTCCGTCATATCCGGAAAGGTCAGCAGGTGCTTGTCCGAATGGCTGTGGGCGTCGATCCAACCGGGGGAGACGGTCAGAGAGCTGGCATCTATGATATTGGCACCGGTGAGTCCGGTGCCAATTTTAGCGATTTTTCCGTCGGTGATTCCCAGGTCGGCAAGATAGGCCTCTTTGCCGGTGCCGTCCAGGATCCAGCCGTTTTTGATGATCGTATCAAACATAATTATCCTTTAAACTTTGGCTCTGTGGTCAGATTGACGCCCAACCGTTTGAAGGTGCGCTCGTCCGCCGCAGACAAAATAACCGTAGAATGCACATCACAGCCCCGAAGATTGCCCAGCTGCTCCATAGCCAGCTCCGCAACGGGATTGGTGGCTGCACTGATAGACAGCGCAATGAGAATTTCGTCCGTATGCAGCCGGGGGTTGCGGCTGCCCAGGTGTTGGGTCTTTAGGTGCTGAATGGGATCAATGGCGGCAGGGGATACCAGGTGAACGGCATCTTCAATGCCACCCAATTGTTTCAATGCGTTCAGCAGCAGGGCGGAGCAGGCACCCAGCAGGTTAGAGGTCTTGCCGGTGACGATGGTACCGTCAGGCAGCTCCATGGCGGCGGCGGGTAGCCCGGTAACAGCGGCCTTTTCCAAAGCGGGGGCCACTACCCGGCGCTGATCTACGCTGACACCGGCCTTTTTCATAAGGAGCTCCAGCTTCAGAATTTGGTTGTCATCGGCCTTGCCCTTTTTCTGGTCGCACAGAGCGGTGTAGTATCGACGCAGGATCTCTTGCCGGGAAGCTTCCCGCACCACATCATCATCACAGATGGAATTACCCACCATGTTTACGCCCATATCCGTGGGGGATTTATAGGGGCATTCGCCCAAAATCTGTTCAAAGATGGCCACCAACACCGGAAATGCTTCCACATCCCGGTTGTAGTTAACGGTGGTGGTATTGTAGGCTTCCAGATGGAAGGGGTCGATCATGTTCACATCGCTTAAGTCAGCGGTGGCGGCTTCGTATGCCAGATTCACCGGATGATTCAGGGGCAGATTCCAAACCGGGAAGGTCTCGAACTTGGCGTAGCCGGCCTTGATGCCCCGCTTATGCTCGTGGTACAGCTGGCTCAGACAGGTGGCCAGCTTGCCGCTGCCGGGGCCGGGGGCAGTAACCACCACCAGCTGGCGGGTAGTTTCGATATATTCGTTTTTGCCGTAGCCTTCGTCGGAAACAATATGGGGAATATTGCCGGGGTAGCCCTCGATATCGTAATGGCGGTAGACCTTGACACCCATGGTTTCCAGACGGGCCTGGAAAGCGTTGACTACCGGCTGAGACTGATAGCGGGTCAGTACCACGCTGGACACAAACAGACCAAAGTCACGGAAAATGCCGATCAGTCGCATGACATCCGTATCATAGGTAATGCCCAGGTCGCCCCGGACACGGGATTTTTCGATATCATCAGCGTTGATGACAATGACCATTTCCACCTGCTCTTTCAGCTGCAGCAGCATTTGCAGCTTGCTGTCCGGCTGGAAACCGGGCAGTACCCGGGAGGCGTGGTTGTCGTCATAGAGCTTGCCGCCGAATTCCAGATACAGCTTGCCGCCAAATTTGGCAATGCGATCCCGGATATGGGCAGATTGGCTCTGAATATACAATTGGTAGTCAAACCCAATTTTGTTCATGGTCAAAAACCCCGCTTTCGAATTTTACATACCCTCTTATTCTATAAGAAATTCCCCGAAATAG
>JAZNHQ010000002.1:0-19516 GCA_045577035.1 Faecousia sp.
TCCCAATGTGGCCGTTCATCCTCTCAGACCGGCTACTGATCGTCGCCTTGGTGGGCCGTTACCCCACCAACTAGCTAATCAGACGCGAGGCCATCTTCCAGCACATAAAGCTTTGGTAGCAAGACCATGCGATCTCGCCACATTATGCGGTATTAGCAGTCGTTTCCAACTGTTGTCCCCCACTGGAAGGCAGGTTCCTCACGCGTTACTCACCCGTTCGCCACTAAACTTAACTTCCATTGGCCGAAACCGCTTTCCATTAAGTCCCGTTCGACTTGCATGTGTTAGGCACGCCGCCAGCGTTCGTCCTGAGCCAGGATCAAACTCTCAAAAAATTGTATCTTAAAGCCGTAGCTCTAAAATCATCTTTCGAATAATCTGTCTAGCAAATATACTCAAGAATTTTCGTTGGCTGTTATTCGTTCTTAAAACGCTTAAAACAATCCATTACTTTTTGTCAAGGTGTTTGTTCGTCTTTGCGTTATTCAATTTACAAGGTACAGAGTCGGCTGTGCTCCCGGTTTTTGGCCGTTCATCGCACAGCTGGGTTATCTTATCACAAACAAATCGGTTTGTCAATAACTATTTTTTATTTTTTTAAAAATTTTTTGAGATGGTTTCCCATCTTGCATTCTCCATTAGATTATGGTATGTTTAATACAATTCCTTTCGACACTTTTCTACAATTATTAACACAGATAAAAAGGTGATTGATATATGTATACCCCTAAATACGCCCGGCAATACGCACGACGGAGCAAAAAGAAAAAAATCTCTCCCTGGCTTGAAAGTCTGTTCTTCCCGGGAGCAATTCTATACAGCGAGCTTCTGATCCGGATTTTCGATAAGGACATTGCTTTTTTCTCCGGTTCTTTCTTCCGAGTGCTATTCTTCTCCATGGCAGCAGGTCTGCTTATCTATTTCCTGCTGAGCATCCTGCCTAAGCACAAGCTCAGCCGGGGTATCGCCATTGGCCTGTTGGCAACAGGCGCGGTCATCCTGTGCGTGCAATTTTGCTGCAAAGGCTTTTTCCGGGTTTATTTCCCCTTCCTGTATGTTCTGAACATGTCAGGACAGGCTGCCGGCGATTTTGGAGGCAATATCGTTGATGTGATCCTGAGCAGCATTCCCTTTATTGTGCTGTCGCTGCTGCCCCTTACAGCCTTTGTGATATTACGCAAGCAGTTCTTTACTCACAAGACCGCCAACTATTTCGGCTGGGCTGCCACCGTAGTCCTCATTGTGGTTTTCCAGTTCCTTGGTGTTATTACATCGAACACCAGCGGTGTGAAACCCCTGTACACCTATGATTTTGTCACGAACAGCGCCATTTCCGAGTTTGGTCTGCTTACCACATTGCGCTTAGAGCTGCAGTACGCGATCTTTGGCAATCCCGCGCCCCCGGAGTTGGACATCAACCTGCCCTCCGACCCCTCGCAAATCACCCAAGCCCCCGACTCCACGGAGGATCCCTCTTCCACGAACCCGGATAGTACAGAGCCCCCCGTCATCGAGTACGGCTACAACCTTCTGGAAGGCATTGATTTTGATGCGCTGATCGATTCTACCTCCAATAAGACCCTGCTTTCCATGCACAAGTATTTCGGTGATTTGGCGCCTTCTCAAAAGAATGAATATACCGGCCGCTTTGAGGGCAAAAATCTGATCTTGATCACCGCGGAAGCTTTTTCTCCCTATGTGATCAGTGAGGAGCTGACTCCTACGCTGTACCGGTTGACCCACGAATCCTTTGTTTTTAACAATTATTATCAGCCCAACTGGGGGCAGTCCACTTCCGGCGGCGAATTTGCGGTTATGACCGGCGTGATTCCCATGTGGGTCAACAGTGAAACTGCGTTCATGGCAAGCATCAACAACAATATGAGCACTTGTCTGGGCTGGCTGTTCCAGGAAGAGGGTTACAGCGCCCTCGCTTACCACAATAACACGCACACCTATTACGGTCGGAACAAGTCGCATCCCAATCTGGGCTACAAATACACCGCCATCGGTAACGGTTTGAATCTCCCCAGCAGTGTATGGCCCCGCTCCGACCTGGAAATGATGGAGGCTACTGTAGACGGGTACATCGAAGAGTATTTAAGCACCGGCAAGAACTTCCATGCCTATTATATGACCGTCAGCGGTCACGCCCTGTACAACTGGATGGGCAATTCCATGTCCTGGAAAAATAAGGCGGTCGCTCAGCAGGCATATCCCGACAGTTCCGAAACCGTGCAGGCTTATATTGCCTGCAACCTGGAGCTGGAATACGCCCTGTCCTATTTGGTTCAGCGCCTTGAGGAGGCCGGCATCGCGGATGACACCGTCATCGTTCTGTCTGCCGACCACTACCCCTATGGAATGATTGAAAACGGCAAGGACTATTACAACGAGCTGACCGGCCTGAACGACAGTGAGTCCGATATCTCCCGCTACGAAAATACGCTCATTCTGTGGTGCGGCGACGGAGCGGAAACCGTGGTGGTGGATACTCCCTGCTCTGCCATTGATATTGCGCCCACCCTGCTGAATCTCTTCGGTATTGATTACGACTCCCGGCTATACTCCGGACGGGACATTTTTGCCACCAACTATGTGGCGGATCAGGCCTCTACCTGTATGCCTCTGGTCATACTTCCCAACACCGGTGGCAACAGCTGGATCACCGCTGCAGGCACCTATGATGCATCCACCAAAACCTTTACACCCAACCCTGGTGTAGAGGTGGACGAAAACTATGTCAGTACCGTTACCAAATTGGTACAGGCAAAAATCACCTACGCCAAATATATCGTCCAAGAGGACTACTACGACGAAGTATTTAGATAGGCTGAGAGGACTCGAGCCGAAACAGCCTCTCAGCCTAAGCATAAGGCTCTGTTGCAAACCGCAACAGAGCCTTATGCTTATCTATGAGAGATATTGGACGATACATCGGCCAACACACCGGCCGTATCCGCCAGGTTTTCCTGCTTTGTGGCAATATCACCCAGGCTTACCATACCGCACAGCTTGCCGTTCTGTGTCACCGGCAGACGGCGGATCTGCTGCTTGCCCATGAGCCGGGCGGCGGCGTCGATCTCCATATCCGGCTGCACAGACATGACCTGGCCGGTCATTACATCCCGGACGGTGGTCTGACCCGGCGCGCGGTTGGAGGCCATGCACCGGGTCACCAGATCCCGGTCTGTGACCAAGCCGCAAATCTTGCCGTCGCTGCCGCAGACCGGAAGCGCCCCTATATTATAATGTGTAAGCGTCCGTGCCGCCACCTCCACAGACTCGTTGGGAGAAATAGAAATGGCCGGACTGGTCATAATATCCCGTATTTTCATATAATCCCTCCTTCAAAGGGAGTATGTACGGAAATACTTGGAAATATACACGAAACATCGTATAATAAATGTAAGATTCTGACGCCAAAACGGTAGTATATAAGTGAGGAGGGATCGTAATGGAGGACGAGAAAATCTTAACGCTGCTCTGGCGGCGGGCGGAGCATGCCATCGAGGCTCTGCAGCTTCGCTTTGGCCGGCGGCTGCATCAGACTGCCCTGAATATTTTGGGCAGTGACCCGGATGCGGAAGAAGCCGTAAACGATACATATCTGGCACTCTGGAATGCGATCCCGCCGAAGCGCCCCCAGCCGCTGGCAGGCTATGTATACCGAACAGGCAGGAACATCGCTCTGAAAAAGCTTCGCTTTCTAAGCGCGCAGAAACGAAGCAGTCAGTACGATCTGTCCCTGGATGAGCTTGCCGATATTCTTCCCGGCTCTGACCTGGAGGAGCAGCTGGATGCACAAGCACTGGGACAGGCAATCAACACTTTTCTGGATACGCTCTCACCCCAAAACCGCAGGATTTTTCTGCGCAGATATTGGTTTGGCGACTCTGTCCAGTCGCTGGCCAAAGCGGAGAGTATGACAGAAAACGCGCTGTCCGTCCGTCTGTCACGGCTTCGTGAGCAACTGAAAGCCTATCTGTATAAGGAGGGATTCTTTATATGAAACATGAAAAACTGTGTGACGCTTTGAGTCAAATCAGCGACGCACATATTGCTGAAGCGGCAAAGCCCCGGAAGCGGCGTTCTCCCTGGCTGGGAGCCATCGCCGCGGTAACCGCCATTGCCCTTTTGGGCTTCGGCCTTTGGCGATTCTGGCCTGATCAGGGATCACATCTTGCTCAGGTGCAAAAGCCCGCTGATGGAAAACCACCGGCGAATATCACCTCTGGTGCTCATCTTTCCTATCTGGCAGCTGTGCCTGTCTATCCCGCTGTCGTCCATTACCCTATGGTTGAAACCGTATATTCCGACTGGGAAGACTGGCACAATTGTCAACAGACACTCCACGATCAGCCCAGCGGCTATGCGGACAGCCTGGAAAGCTATTTTACCAAGCTTGTTCCCACACTTTTGACCAACTCTGACGGTCAGAACGCTGTATGCTCCCCTGTGAATATTTATATGGCTCTTGCCATGCTGGCTGAAACCACCGGCGGTAACAGCCGGGAGCAGATTTTGACGCTTTTGGGTGTGGAGGATATAGAAGCCCTGCGGGAGCAGGCAAAAAATGTATGGCTGGCGCATTACAATGACGATGGGGTATCCACTTCTATCCTCGGCAATTCCCTGTGGCTGGACGAAGCCTGTATCTACAACGAGGAAACCGCGCAGCTTTTGGCAGAAAAATATTACGCCAGCGTTTTCCGGGGTGATCTGGGCAGCGCTGAGATGGACAAGGCCTTGCAAAGCTGGCTCAGCGAGCAAACCGGCGGTCTGCTGGATGAGACGATCCAGGATGTGAGTTTCAGCCAGGAAACCGTGCTGGGTCTTGCTTCCACAGTATTTTATCAGGTGCCTTGGGTAGCTTGGTTTTTGGAAAAGAATAATACGCAAGGGATTTTCCACAGCACCGCCGGTGACCGGGAAATGACCTTCATGCGTGCAACACGCTCCGGCGATCCTTACTACTGGGGAGAAGATTTCGGCGCTGTGAGCCTGTCCCTGGAGGATGGCAGCCGGATGTGGCTGATCCTGCCGGACGAAGGAATGACCCCGGAGGATCTGCTGGAAAACGGAAACGCCATGGAATTCATCCTGGCGGATGCTTACGAGTATCCCAACCAAAAGCATGTCAACATTCACCTAAGCGTTCCGAAGTTCGATGTGGATTCCGATATGCAGCTGAAAGAGCAGTTGAAAACACTGGGAGTCACCGATGTTTTCGATGCATTCAAGGCAGATTTCAGCCCCATTATTGCCCTGGATGACGGCGGCTATGTGGACTCCGTCCAGCACGCCGCCCGGGTATCCATCGACGAGGAGGGCGTAAGCGCTGCGGCTTTCACCGTCATTCAGCGTTGCGGTGCCGCCATGCCCCCAGAGGAGGAAATTGATTTTACTCTGGACCGACCCTTCCTCTTCGTCATTGAAAGCAACGACGGCCTGCCCCTGTTCGCCGGTGTTGTCAATCAACCATAAATAAATGCATAATGCATAATGCAAAATGAAGGAGTCGCCAAGGCGACGATAGTATAAAATGAATTGCAGAAAAAACCTTATGGTTATTGTGCATTATCGTTACCGGGCGGGTAAGGGCAAAAACGATTACCACCCAGAGTAAACGCGTATTGGGATGAAACGCCCTTGCGTTTCAAATTGAAATTTGCATAGCAAAAAGCCGCCGGAAACGGCGGCTTTTGGTTTATTTCTGTTTGTAGGTGGCCAGGAATTCTGCCAGCTTTTGGGTTGCCTGTTCCAGGTCTTCCATCCGGGGCAGGTAGACCATCCGGAAGTGGTCGGGCTGCTTCCAGTTGAAGCCGCTGCCGGGCACCACCAGCACCCGCTTTTCCCGGAGGAAATCCAGAGCGAACTGGTTATCGTCATGGATGTTAAACTTCTTTACATCCACCTTGGGGAAGATGTAGAAGGCCGCCTTGGGCTTCACAGCGGTAATACCGGGAATGTCGTTCAGTGCCTTGTAAATGAAATCTCTCTGCTCATACACACGGCCGCCGGGCACGATATATTCGTTAACGCTCTGGTAGCCGCCCAGGGCAGTCTGAATAATGGACTGGCCGGGCACATTGGAGCAAAGGCGCATATTGGACAGCATATTGATGCCGGCCATATAATCCTTGGCGATCTCCTTGTTGCCGGACAGGATCATCCAGCCAACACGGTAGCCGCAGACCATGTGAGATTTACTCAGGCCGCTGAAGGTCACGCAGAACAGATCCGGTGCCAGGGATGCGGTGGAGATATGCTCCTCGCCGTCCATGACCAGCCGGTCATAGATCTCATCGGAGAAAATGATCAGCTCATGGCGCCGTGCCACATCCACCAGCTGCTCCAACAGTTCCTTGGGATACAAAGCACCGGTGGGGTTGTTGGGGTTGATGACCACGATGGCCTTGGTCTTGGGTGTGATCTTGCTCTCGATATCCGCAATGTCCGGATACCAGTCCGAGGACTCGTCGCAGATATAATGCACCGCAGTGCCGCCTGCCAAATGGGTGCAGGCTGTCCACAGAGGATAGTCCGGGCTGGGAACCAGCACCTCGTCACCGGAGTTGAGCAGAGCGTTCAGAGAAAGCTGGATCAGCTCGCTGGCACCGTTGCCGGTGTACACATCCTTCATGGTCACATTGGGGATATTCTTGATCTGGGCATACTGCATAACCGCCTTCCGGGCAGCGAAAATACCCCGGGAGTCGGAATAGCCCTGGCAGTCCACAATATTGTGGCGCATATCCTGGATCACTTCCTCCGGCGCAGTAAAGCCAAAGGGCGCAGGATTGCCAATATTCAGCTTCAGGATCTTCAGACCCTGTTCCTCCATGCGATTGGCCTCGTCTACTACGGGGCCGCGCACATCATAGAGCACATGCTCCAGTTTGTCGGCCTTGCCAAAGGTTCTCATAGAATCATCTCCAGGTTATTATTAGAATTCGCACTTGGCTTCGATGTAGGCCTTCAGCTCGCTGATGGGGATACGAACCTGCTCCATGGTGTCACGGTCACGGACGGTGACGCAGTTGTCAGCGGGGGTATTCTCGTCGCCCACGGTCTGGAAGTCCACAGTGATGCACAGGGGTGTGCCGATCTCGTCCTCACGGCGATAGCGCTTGCCGATGGAACCGGCATCGTCAAAGTCCACCATAAAGTACTTCTTCAGCTCACGATAGATCTCCTCTGCCTTGGGGCTCAGCTTCTTGGAAAGGGGCAGGATGGCAGCCTTGAAGGGAGCCAGCGCAGGATGCAGACGCAGAACTGTACGCACATCATCCTTGCCATTCTTATCCTGACCAACAACTTCCTCATCGTATGCTTCGCACAGGAAGGCCAGTGCCACACGGTCGCAGCCCAGGGAGGGCTCGATCACATAGGGGATATAATGCTCGTTGGCTTCCTGATCGTAGTAATCCAGTGCCTTGCCGGAGGCCTCCTGATGGCGGCCCAGGTCATAGTCGGTACGGTCAGCAATGCCCCACAGCTCGCCCCAGCCGCTGCCGAAGGGGAACTGATACTCAATATCGGTGGTAGCACGGGAATAGAAGGCCAGCTCAGCCGGATCATGGTCACGCAGGCGCAGGCTGTCTTCCTTAATGCCCAGGCTGATCAGCCAGTTCTTGCAGAAATCCTTCCAGTAGGCAAACCACTCCAGGTCCGTGCCGGGCTTGCAGAAGAATTCACACTCCATCTGCTCAAACTCACGGGTACGAAAGGTGAAGTTGCCGGGGGTGATCTCGTTACGGAAGGCCTTGCCCACCTGGCAGACGCCGAAGGGCAGCTTCTTACGGGTGGTACGCTGAATGTTAGCGAAGTTCACAAAAATACCCTGGGCGGTCTCCGGACGCAGATAGCAGGTGGAGGAGGAGTCCTCGGTAACACCGATCTTGGTCTGGAACATCAGGTTGAACTTACGGATGGAGGTGAAGTGATGCTTGCCGCAGTTGGGGCAGATCACATCCTCATGCTCGGCAATGAAGGTGTCCATCTGGGAAAAGTCCATGGCATCCACATTGACCTGCTTGCCGGATTCGGAAGCGGCGATCAGCTGGTCAGCGCGCTGACGGGAGCCGCAGCCCTTGCAGTCCACCAGGGGATCGGAGAAGGAGCCCACGTGGCCGGTGGTGATCCAGGTCTGAGGATTCATCAGAATGGCGGCATCCAGACCTACATTGTAGTCGGATTCCTGAACGAACTTCTTCAGCCATGCCTTCTTTACATTGTTTTTGAATTCCACACCCAAGGGGCCGTAGTCCCAGGAGTTGGCCAAACCGCCGTAGATCTCGGAGCCTGCGTACACAAAGCCACGGTTCTTGCAGAGGTTTACGATCATATCCAATGTCTTTTCGCTGTTTTTCATGTATAGATCCTCCAAATTCGGATAATTTTAGAATTGATACCCTATTATAGCCGTAAAGGCAATGTAAATCAAGTAATTTTTCAAATTCAAATTTGAAACGCAAGGGCGTTTCATCCCATTGCGCGTTAACCCTGGGAGAAAATCGTTTTTGCCCATACCCGCCCGGTAACGATATAGCCCAATGATCTTAAGGGTTTTGAGGCAAGAAAGATACCGGGCGGTACCCAATGGCGTAAGGACGACTGCCAGTTTTAACGCGTATTGTCCGGCCGTACTACGGCCCGATAAATTGGAATTTAGGACTCTGTTTGCAGTACCTGGTCGGGGCCCAGGTCTTGAGCCATCATGTCATAGACCCGGTTGCCGATATCCACGGCGGTCATACCGGCATAATCCTCCGGCTGCAGCACTCCCACCAAGTGCATGGGGATATCCGTAGGCTTCAGATGTTTGGCGTTTTCCAGCGCCAAATGGGTATCTCTCACCGTACAGACCACAATGGGCACATTGGCTCTTTGGGCGATCTTGAACACGCCGCTGCGGAAAGGATGGAGCTTTCTGTCCAGGCTCACGTAGCCCTCCGGGAATACCGCAATGGACACCTTATCCTCTTTGATCAGACGGATGCAATTCAATATAGTCTTCAACGCCTCCCGGTCATTCTCCCGATTGATGGACTGGCACATCAGCCTATGCAGAAACGGGCCAATAATGGGCTTTTTATCGTTTTCCCGCTTGGAAATAAAGGCCAGCTTATATTGGGGAAAGCAATACAGCAGCACGCCCGGGTCAATATCATACAGATGGTTGCACACCAAAAATACCCGCTTGCATTTTGGGGCTTTTTCCATTCCTTGGGTGCGGATACGAATACGCAGCAGCGGCACTGCCACCGAAATAACCTGATGTGTCACCCAGCGGTACAGGGCATTGTCCTCTTCCTGGGGCTTTTCCATATCCACCAGCAAAGACATGACCAACACCACCAAAAAGATCAGCAGTGCTATGGACAAAAAAGCGCCCATAAAGCCCAAGGGCAGCACCCAAAGCCAGGCCAGGCTACCAAATGCGCCACAGGCAAGGGCTGTACCCACAGCGGACAGAAGTGACAGTATCAATATCACGAAAAAGGCCATACATCGCCCTCCATTTCCAAATTATCCTAATTATACCCCCAAAGCCACCCGGAAACAAGGGGCTTTTTTCAAAATCCCCGGAATTTAGCCTTTACTGTTTTCTTTTTCATTGATATAATGATACATTATATATTGATATTCAAAACAAAGGATTTTATCTATGAGCTCGTATCCCGAGAAAACTTTATACCAGATGATCCGGGATGCGGCGCTGAAGTATCCCGCCCACACTGCCTACAGCTTTATGGGCAAGCAGACCAATTACCGCCAAATGCTGCGACGGATCGACGCCGCCGCTGCCGGATTGCAAGCCATAGGTATCCGCCAGGGTGACCGGGTGACCATCTGTATGCCCAACAGTCCCCAGGCGGTGGACTGCTTTTACGCCTTAAGCCGCATAGGCGCGGTATCCAATGTGATCCATCCCCTGTCCGCTCCCGGCGAACTGGAGTTCTATTTGCAGCTTTCCCAAAGCAAAGCCATTTTGGTTTTGGATCAATTCTATGAAAAGGTAGCAGGTCTAAAGCCTGCCTGCCAGATCCTGGTGGCAGGAATCCGCAAGGAGCTGCCCTGGGGAAAACGGCTTTTCTACCGGGATTCCAAGCTTCCCAAGGCAGGCTACCTGCACTGGGAGCAGATCTATCAGTGGGATGCTCCCTTGTCCAAAGAGGATGACCATGCCCACAGCTGCGCTTGTATCCTGTATTCCGGCGGTACCACAGGCAAGCCCAAGGGCGTATGCCTGTCGTCCATGAATTTCAACACCGCCGCCCTGCAGACCCTGGCCGCCTCCGGCTATGAAGATGTTGTGGGCATGAAAATGCTTGCGGTGCTGCCCATTTTCCATGGCTTCGGTCTGGGTGTTGGTGTGCATACTCCGCTGATCGCCGGTGCCAGCTGCATTTTGGTCCCCCGATTCCAGCTGAAAAGCTATATCCGCCTGGTGCAAAAGCAGAAGCCGGATTTTTTGCCCGGCGTGCCTGCCCTGTTTGAGGCATTGATGCGATCTGAAAAAATGCGCCACACTGACCTGGGCTTTTTGAAGGGTATTTTCTGCGGCGGCGATTCTCTGCCGGCACAGCTGAAAACCAAGGTGGACGCATTTTTGAAGGAACACGGCTGCACGGAGCAGATCCGGGAGGGCTACGGCATGACCGAGTGCGTCAGTGTATCCTGTCTGACCCCCAGATTTGCCGCCAAATACGACACCATCGGCCTGCCCTTGGGTGATACATTATATAAAATAGTGAAGCCCGGCACAACACAGGCCTTGCCCCACGGCACCACCGGCGAGATCTGCATCAACGGCCCTTCGGTGATGCTGGGCTACTTGGACAATCAAGAGGAGACCGACCAGGCCCTGCAGCGCCACCCGGACGGACGGCTGTGGCTGCATACCGCTGACCTGGGCAGCATGGACGAAGACGGCTATGTGCGGTTTATCCAGCGGATGAAGCGGCTGATCATCACCAACGGGTATAATGTCTACCCCACCCAGCTGGAGGATGTACTGCTGAAACACCCGCAGGTAAAGGCCTGCTGTGTGGTAGGCGTTCCCGATCCCCGGCGCGGACAGAGGGTCAAAGCCTTCATCGTCCCCAAGGGCGCACCCTCTGCACAGTTGGAGCAGGATATTTTGGCTCACTGCAGCCGCTATATTGCCCGCTACGCCATGCCCAAGGAGCAGGTGTTCCGGGAAAGCCTTCCCATGACTCACCTGAACAAGGTGGATTTCAAAAAACTGGAGGAAGAATGAATTCCGAGCTATGAAAAAACGAATTTGGGAATTGGATGCCCTGCGCGGTATCTGCATTTGGGGTATGCTGGCTGTGCATATCTGCTTTGACCTGTTTCTGTTTGGTCTGTGGTCACCCTCAGAATTTGTGGCAGAAAGCTACCTGTTTCTGTCCGAATGGGGCGGTATTTTCTTCTTTCTTATTTCCGGCATCTGTGTGACCCTGGGATCCCACCCCATCCGTCGGGGGCTGATCGTGTTCGGCTGTGGTATGCTGTGTACTCTGGTGACAGCAGGATTGTATTTTGCCGGGCTCATGGGGCGTTTTATCATTATTTATTTCGGCGTGCTTCACTGTCTGGGCATTTGTATGCTCCTGTGGCCCCTTTGCAAAAAGCTGCCGGTGTGGGCATTGGCACTGGCCGGTGCGGCACTGATTGCCCTGGGCTTCTATCTGCAAGGCTGCCGGGCTGACACCATGTGGCTCATGCCCCTGGGAGTTCGTCCCATGCATTTTTCCACATCCGACTATTTCCCCCTGTTCCCTAACCTGGGTTATTTCCTCATGGGCAGTGTGCTGGGTCGAACCATATACAAAAAGAAAACCACACTGATCCCCTGTATCAGCGAAAAAAATATAATTGTCCGCTTCTTTTCCGCCTGCGGCAGATGGTCCTTGCCCATTTATCTGCTGCACCAGCCTGTGGTCTACGGGCTGATCTTTGCCTGGGCTGCATGGAGGTAGTCACATGAAAAAATCCATAACTGAAAAGAATCTTTGCCCCTTGACCCTGGGTCTGGGTCTTTTGGGTCTGCTGCTGCGGTTTTGGCTCTACAGCACCGGTATCGACAAAAAGGGTCTGCTGATTGCCAGTCACCCCGCCAATATTCTGCTTTGGGTGATCACGCCCCTGGCCATGGGTCTGCTGATCTTTGCGGTTACCCGTTGTCCCAAGGTGCTGCGCAAGAAATTCCCCGCCTCCGGCGTTGCGGCCATGGGCTGCTTCATTGCGGCTGCGGGTATTCTGGTGGCCAATATTCTGGAGCTGGCAGAGTCCGGTGACACCGTTACCCAGATCAGCTCCACGGTAGGCGTTTTGGCCGCTGTGGGCCTGTTTTACATGGGCATACGCAGAAAAAGCGGGCACCGCAGCTCCATGGCTGCGCTGACCGCCGTGATCCTGTATTACATGACCCATTTGGTGGTGCAGTACCGTCACTGGAGTGCCGAGCCCCAGCTGCAGCACTATCTGTTCCCCCTGCTGGCTTCTGTATTTCTCATGCTGTTTGCCTATCATCGCTCTGCGCTGGATGTGACAGGCAAATCCTTCCGGCTGTACATTTTCTTCAACCAGGCAGCCCTGTTTTTCTGCTGTCTGTCCTTGAATACGGACACCTGGCTGTTCTATGCCGCCATGGCCGTTTGGACTGCCACGGAT
Organism: Faecousia sp.; assembly: GCA_045577035.1. Taxonomy (GTDB): domain Bacteria; phylum Bacillota; class Clostridia; order Oscillospirales; family Oscillospiraceae; genus Faecousia. Next base: position 12,688 of record JAZNHQ010000002.1, read on the forward strand.
CTGCACATTCCCCTGCCCAAAAAGAATGTACCAGCCCCCAAAAAGCTTCAACTGCCCCAGGATGTGCAAAACTGCATGGATACACTGACCCAGGCAGGCTACGAGGCCTATGTGGTGGGCGGTTGTGTCCGGGATATGCTGCTGGGTAAGACCCCCAACGATTACGATCTTTGCACCAATGCCACCCCAGAGAAAATCTGCCAGCTGTTTGCGGATTATCAATTGGTGCGCAACGGTGAAAAGCACGGCACCATCGGCGTGGTCATGGACAAAACGGTTTACGAGATCACCACCTTCCGCACCGAGGGTGGCTACAGCGACAGCCGTCATCCGGACTGGGTGGAATTCGTTCCCACCATCGAAGAGGATCTGGCACGGCGGGATTTCACCGTCAACGCCATGGCCTATAACCCCAAGCGGGGACTGGTTGACCCCTGGGGTGGACAAAAGGATCTGAAGCGCCATGTACTGCGTACGGTGGGCGAGCCTGCCACACGCTTTACGGAGGATGCCCTGCGGATTTTGCGGGGCGTGCGCTTTGCGGTACGCTATGATCTGATACCGGAGCCCACCACAGAAAAGGCCATGCGGGAAATGACCGGGCTCATGGACAATCTGGCCCAGGAGCGCATTTTTGACGAAATGTGCGCTCTGCTGCCCACAGTCAATGCCCAGGATCTGATCCGCTTCGCCCCGGTGCTGATGCAGGTGATTCCGGAGCTGGCACCCTGCATGGGCTTTGAGCAGTACAATCCCCACCACACCTACGATGTATTTACCCATACCGCTCATACGGTGGCTGCTGTGGGAGATGCCCTGCCCCTGCGCTGGGCGGCTCTGCTCCACGATATTGCCAAGCCCTCCACATTTACCAAGGACGATGCCGGTGTAGGCCATTTCCTGGGTCACGCCGAGCAGGGTGCGGAGATGGCCGACCAGATCCTGCAGCGGCTGAAAGCACCCAACGCCCTGCGCCAGCAGGTGGCGTTTTTGGTGGAGGCACATATGCTGGATCTGACCCCGGACAAGCGGGTGCTGCGCCGCCGTTTGAGCAAATTCGGCACAGAGAATATCCGGTACCTGCTGCAGCTGCAAATCGCCGATTGCCGCAGCACCGGAAAGGATTTCGGTGCGGAAGCGGATCTTTCTAAGGTACAGACATTGCTGGAAGAGATCGAGCAGGAGGATGCCTGCCTGCAGATCAAGGATCTGGCCATTGACGGCACAGATCTAATGGCATTGGGAATGGCTCCCGGCCCTCAGATGGGACAGACCTTGAATACTCTGCTGGACAAGGTCATGGGCGATGAGCTTCCCAACGAAGCCCAGGCTCTGCTGGAAGAAGCCAAGAATCATTTATAGATTGAAAAACCCCACTGCGCAAGCAGTGGGGTTTTTCGCCTAAGGGTCAAAAAAGAAGAGAGGTAGAAAAGAGGGTATGCGAAGAAAAAACGGAGAGTTTTTTCTTGGAAATGCTCCGGCTCACGGCTTCCGTCACATTTCGTATCTTTATCCTACCTGTAGGTTTTGAACACGCAATGACCCAAATGAAAACAATTTTCGACTTTTTTGTGAACGGGCCGTAGTAATTTTTTGCTTGACAGGTGAAATTTCAGGGTATACTATTTTAGTATCTGATTATTAAGGAGGGAATTCCATGGACGCCGGTGGCGGTAGTAGTTGTATACCTGGTCGAAGTTGCCGCTGTGTTTGTGGAATCAGCGGCCTGATCGGTATGCCTTAATTGAAATTGAGGAGGTATATCTATGGCTGAACGCTTTGAAATCGTACAAGCTGCCCTCCTGCAGATGCTGGAGGGCAAAAAATATGCATCCGGACGGGATATTCTTGTGACCATGAACCCGTCGGATATTGCCGCACTATTCTCGGATCTGGACGAGAAAAAGATTCCCCTGCTTTTCCGCTTGCTACCCAAGGAGCTGGCAGCGGAAAGCTTTGTAGAAATGGAGCCGGAGGCCCAGGAGCTGCTGATCCGGGGCTTTTCCGACAACGAACTGAAAGAAATTCTGGACGAACTGTACGTGGACGATGCCGCAGACCTGGTGGAGGAAATGCCCGCCAATGTGGTCAAGCGGATTCTGCGGCAGGCCGACCCGGAAATGCGAAAGACCATCAATCAGATCCTGCGCTACCCGGAAAACTCCGCAGGCTCTCTGCTGACCACCGAATACATCTCTCTGCGCCCCCACATGACCGTGGATGAAGCCATTTTGCGGATCCGCCGCCAGGGCATCGACAAGGAGACCATATATAACTGCTATGTGACCAAGGATCGGAAGCTGATCGGTATCGTTTCCGTCCGTTCCCTGCTGGTCTGCGACGATGATGAAACCCGGATCGAGGACATCATGTCCGCCAATGTGATCAGTGTCTCCACCACCACTGACCAGGAGGAAGTGGCGCAGATGCTCAGCCACTACAATTTCCTGGCTCTGCCTGTGGTAGATAAGGAAAACCGCATGGTTGGTATCGTCACCTTCGACGACGCCATGGACGTTTTGGAAGAGGAGACCACCGAGGATATTCAGATCATGGGTGGTATGCTGCCCTCAGAAAAAACCTATCTGCGCAATACCGTGTGGGAGCTGTTCCGAAACCGAATCCCCTGGCTCATGCTGTTGATGGTATCCGCCACCTTTACAGGAATGATCATCACCGCCTTTGAGGGGGCGCTGGCTGCCAAGGTGGTGCTGACCGCCTTTATTCCCATGCTGATGGGTACCGGCGGTAACCCCGGCTCTCAGTCCTCGGTCACGGTGATCCGTGCCTTGAGCCTGGGCGAGCTGCGGCAATCGGATCTGCCCCGGGTGGTATGGAAGGAGATCCGCACCGCCGTGCTGTGCGGCGTAGTGCTGGCCATTGTTTGCTTCGGCAAGATCTGGCTGGTGGATCGGATGATGCTGGGGAACATGGATATCACCGTAGAGGTGGATCTGGTAGTCAGCCTTGCCCTGCTGGTGACCGTGCTGCTGGCCAAGCTGGTGGGCGCTGTGCTGCCCATTGGCGCAAAGGCGCTGGGCTTAGACCCGGCAGTTATGGCAAGCCCCTTTATCACCACCATCGTGGACGCCTTTTCCCTGCTGATCTATTTCCTGTTCGCCAAAATGCTTCTGCCCCTATAAACATCCTGCCGTGGAGAAATCCACGGCAGTTTTTTGTTAAAAGTTAGGAAAAAGCTCTCAACTATACAAAGTGTCAATACTCTCAAAAGTGTACCCCATTTCTTTGTATTTGGTCAGCAGCTCGTCCAGGATGTCAGCGTTGGTCTTGGAGGTAGAGTGGAGCAGAATTACTGCGCCGTTATGAACCCGTGGCAAAAGCTTATCAAAGGCCTGCTGGGCAGTGGGCTGGGCATCATTGTTCCAGTCCGCATAGGCAAGGCTCCAAAATACGGTCTTATACCCCAACTCCTTGGCCATGCGCAGGTTGTCCTCGCTGTAGATCCCCTGTGGCGGCCGGTAATACTTTGCCATCTGTTTGCCTGTGGTTTCTTCAAACAACGCCTCCAGGTCCTCCAATTCTTTTTGAAATGCATCCTTATCTGAGATCTTGCTCATATTGGGATGGTGCATGGTGTGATTGGCAACAATATGCCCTTCATCCACCATTCGGCGCACCAAATCGGCATTCTTTTCAATATAGTTGCCCACCAGGAAAAATGCCGCAGGCACTTCATGCTTTTTCAGGGTGTCCAAAATTTGCTCCGTACAGCCGTTTTCATAACCGGCATCGAAGGTCAGATACAGCACTTTGCGGCTGGTATCTCCCACATAGACCGCATCATAGCGCTGCAGCTGCTGCGCCCCTGCAGGCCCAGAGGGCGTGTTGCCGGGACTGGGATAGCTAAGTCCCCAGGCGCCGGTCTGTATTGCCTCCGGCCATATGCTGATCACCGACAGCAGTATGGCCAGCATCACCGCCCCTGCCCCCATCCAAATATCCCGTTTGCGCATATCATCACCTCAGGACAGACTATGCAAAAACTATCACACAAATTCATATTTATCGTACTGATGCCCAAAGTTGACAGTTGACAATTGACAGTTGACAATTAAGGTATTTCCTTTGGAAATCAATTTAAAATAGTCCGCAAAGCGGACACCTTCACTGTCCACTGTCCACTTTCCACTGTCAACTATTTATCTTGTCAAGTGCTTTTTTTGTGGGTGGAATTTTGGGTCTTGTGAATATTACTTGGGTCGAAAAAATTGGGGTTTTGGAGAAGTTTGTCGAATAATCTTATGTAAACCAATTTGAATACGATTGAGGAAAATTTCCCCCAATTTCACCCCTGTGGAAAAACCTGTGGAAACTGTTAAAAACTCAATGTTTTCAACAGTCCTACCATAGTTTTACACAGCCTTCCCCCCTGTGCCGGGACTGCATATTTTTATGAATATTGTTCCCGGATTCAGGTTGCGGTTTATGATTATGTTGCCGTTTGATATGTCGCGTTCTTCTCCCAATTTTGGCGAAAAAGTTGGCATTTTCCCCAATCAACCCTGTTCTTTTCCCTTGTTAGACCGGCTTGTCCCGTTATTTTTTGTTGAATTTCCACAAAAATCAATCCTGTATGATTTTTTCCATTTCGGAGATACTTTAGCTAACCGAATAAACCAAGGAGGCTTTCCATGCAGGGTAAAGTAGAGATCTGCGGTGTGAACACCGCCCGGCTGAAGGTTCTTTCCCAGGAAGAGATGGATTTGCTGCTTTTGCAGGCAAAAAAGGGTGACAAACAGGCACGGGAAAAGCTGATCGAGGGTAATCTGCGCCTGGTGCTGTCTGTGATCCAGCGATTTGACAAACGGGGCGAATGCCCTGACGACCTGTTCCAGGTGGGTTGCATTGGCCTGATGAAGGCCATTGCCAATTTTGACCCTACCAAGCAGGTAAGATTTTCCACTTATGGCGTACCCATGATCGCCGGTGAGGTGCGGCGGTATCTGCGTGACAATTCCGTGATCCGGGTCTCCCGGTCCATCCGGGATGTGGCATACCGTGTATTGCAGTGCAAGGAGGCCATGCAGCTGCGCATGGGCAGAGAGCCTACCATGGACGAGGTGGCCACAGAGCTGCAGCTGCCCCGAGAAGATGTGGCAGAGGCTCTGGATGCGGTTTGCGCCCCGGTAAGCCTGTACGACCCGGTGTATGCCGACGGCGGCGATCCGCTTATGGTCATGGATCAGGTACGGGATCAGAAAAACACAGAAAATAACTGGATGGAGCATATTGCTCTGAAAAGTGCCTTTCGGAACTTGGGTGACCGGGAAAAGCAAATTCTGAGCCTGCGGTTTTATGACGGCAAGACCCAAATGGAAGTGGCCTCCACCCTGGGCATCTCCCAGGCCCAGGTCTCCCGATTGGAAAAAGGCGCAATTAACACCTTGCGAAAAGGCATATCCGTGTCGTAAATTTTAATTTATCGTTCTGTTATTTCGATGCGCAAAGGCTTCCCCCTGGGGGGAAGCTGTCAAAAAAATCGGCTCTTCGCAACCGATTTTTTGACTGATGAGGGGTTTGCAATGTCCAACAACGCTCTACGGTACAAGTCCTTGGACGAACGCCCCTCATCCGTCACCAGTGTGTGCACTGGTGACACCTTCCCCCGAGGGGGAAGGCTTTCGCTGCGCCTAACCAACTGCTCAGAGCGATAAATTGAAATATACGAATATTCCCTAAGCACTTTGAATAGACTGTACCAAAACTTTTGGGGGTGGCGGTATGGCTATTAAGTTTACGGATCTGCACTGCAAGGAGGTTATCTGCATCAGTGACGGGCGGCGGCTGGGCTTCGTATGCGATGCCCGGGTGGAGCTGCCGGAGGGAAATATCGTGGCCATCATCGTACCCGGCCCAGCCAAAATCTGCGGTATGCTGGGTCGGCGGGACGATTATGTGATCCCCTGGAATTGCATCTGCCGCATCGGCCCGGACATCATTTTGGTGGATATTAAGCCGGATCAGTGCCGGATCCCCCGCCCCAGACTGGGCGGATTCCTGTAAATATGGAAAAATATTGGAAAATTAATTGATTTTTTTGCAAAAAACACTTGCAATCCGTATTCAATTCATATATAATGTTTCGGCATGGGCAAACTACGCCCATAGTACAAAACACCACACACCCGGTGATCGTACCCCCAAGTGTCTTAGGACGGGCAGTGCGAGATGAACGGGGTGGAGGAACAAACAAAAGGAGAAAATCAAAATGTCTGTCGTATCTATGAAGCAACTGCTGGAAGCCGGCGTGCACTTCGGTCACCAGACCCGCCGCTGGAACCCCAAGATGGCCACCTACATCTACACCGAGCGTAACGGTATCTACATCATCGACCTGCAGAAGACCGTTAAGAAGCTGGAAGAGGCCTACAACTTTGTCCGTGAGATCTCCGCTAACGGCGGCAACGTTCTGTTCGTTGGCACCAAGAAGCAGGCTCAGGATGCTATCAAGGAAGAAGCTGCCCGTTGCGGCGGTTACTATGTGAACGCCCGTTGGCTGGGCGGCATGATGACCAACTTCCGCACCATGCGTACCCGTATCGACCGTCTGGCTCAGCTGCGCAAGATGGAAGAGGACGGCACCTTCGCAATGCTGCCCAAGAAGGAAGTCATTCAGCTGCAGGGCGAAATCGAGAAGCTGGAAAAGTACCTGGGCGGCGTTAAGGAAATGAAGAGACTGCCCGCAGCTCTGTTCATCGTTGACCCCCGCAAGGAGCGCAACGCCATCGCTGAGGCTCACAAGCTGGGTATTCCCATTGTGGCTATCGTTGACACCAACTGCGATCCCGACGAGATCGACTATGTGATC
>JAZNHQ010000003.1:0-7558 GCA_045577035.1 Faecousia sp.
GATCCTGAGGCACTAATGCCTCTAGATCTACAATTATTGCTTCACTTCTTGCGTCTTTTCTCCATTGTTCCATAAAAACACCCCCGTTTTTTTATTATACCAGAAACGGGGGCGTTTTGGAAGTTTTTTGACAGACTGAAAAGAGTACTGCTGTTGCAGTAGTCTTTTTATTAGTTTTCTTTTACGATCACGAAGCCATCCACCAGGTTGGCGCTGATCAGCTGACCTTCGATAGCCATGGTGCGATCCATCAGATCGGTCAGGACCACACAGCCGTCCTTGCACTCGATCTGCATCACATTGCGCATGGCAACATTTTGCTCGGTCTTCTCGTTTTTATATACTGTAGACAGACACATAGCTTAACCCTCCAGACTGGCCAGCACTGTGGACAGACGCAGATTGCCCTTTTCAAAATCAGAAACCGCCGCCATGACCTGCTCATAAGCCATGGGATTACCGGCCTTCTGGAACTGGACGGCCAGCTCTGCCAGCTCATTGGCGTGGGCGGTATTGTGGCTGACCATGTACTTCATCAGTGCCATCAGCTCTTCCATGGGAGTATGCTCGCAGCCGCCCTGGCAGCTGCCGCACTGACCGCCGCAATCGTGGCTGTGGTCATGGGTATGACCCTCGCCGTGCAGATGGTCATGGTCATGGGGGTGGCCGTGCTCATGGGTATGGGCATGGTCGTGGGGATGGCTGTGAGTCACGCCGTCATGGGTATGCTCATGGGTGTGGGAATGGGTATGCTGGTGGCCGTGGCCGCCAATATGATCATGATCAAGATGCATGATAATTCTCCTTACATGTTTTTTTACTATTATATCTGCGAGCACGGATAATGTCAAATTCCAATTTGAAACGCAAGGGCGTTTCATCCCATTGCGCGTGTACCCTGGGAGAAAATCGTTTTTGCCCATACCCGCCCGGTAACGATATAGCCCAATGATCTTAAGGGTTTTGAGGCATGAACGATACCGGGCGGTACCCAATGGCGTAAGGACGACTGCCAGTTTTAACGCGTATTGTCCGGCCGTACTACGGCCCGATAAATTGGAATTTACAATGCTCTTTTAATATCGCCGATGGTGTACAGCGAGCCAAAGCACAGCACTACGCCGTCCTTGCCTGCCAGGGAAATTGCTGTTTTTACACCCTGGGGGATGGTATCACAGGCTGTGGCCTTTGCCCCGGCGTTTTCCAAATGGGAGGCCAGCTCTTTGGCATCCAGTTTCCGGGGATTGTCCGGAGTCACGCACACAAACTGCTCTACCAGGGGCATGACCGGACGGAACATCTCGCCATAATCCTTATCGGCCAACACGCCGGTCAGCACCACCACATGGCGATCCTTCAAATAATCCTGCACATTTTTCACCAAAGCCTCGATGCACTGGGGATTGTGACCGCCGTCGATGATGAACAGGGGATCATGTCCCACAATATCAAACCGTCCGGGCCAGGAAACCTCTTTCATGCCTTGACGGATATGGTCTTCGGTGATATTCCAGCCCTTTTCGATGAGGGTGTCCATAATGGACAACACCACGGAAGCATTGTACATCTGATGCTGACCCAGCAAGGGCAGTACCAACGCCTTTCTGCTGCCGCAGTCAAAGGTCTGACCCTCCAGGCCATGGGAGATACTGCGCAGGCCTGCAAAGTCCGCTTTTTTCAGGGGTACTTGCTGATCCTTGCAAACCTGCTCATAGACTGCTTCTACCGATTCGCTGCCTCGGTAAACCACAGCAGAGCAGCCGGGCTTAATAATACCGGCCTTGTTGGCGGCGATCTTTTCCAGGGTATCGCCCAGAGCATCCGTGTGATCCAGGCCGATATTGGTGATCACCGCCACCTCCGGAGCAGGGATGGCATTGGTGGCGTCGATCAGGCCGCCCATACCCACTTCCAGCACCACCAGGTCGCATTTTTGCTCCAAAAACCACACCATGGCCATGCCGGTAACGAACTCAAATTCCGTGGGATAGTCGTCCGCCATCACAGCGGCCTTTTCTTTTACCAATGCCACCAGACGGATCACATCTTCGTCAGAGATCTGCACGCCGCCGATCTGCATCCGTTCATTGAACCGGTAGATAAAGGGCGAGGTAAACAAGCCCGCTTTATATCCGGCCTTGGTCAGAATGGATGCGCTCATGGCAGCCGTAGAACCCTTGCCGTTGGTGCCGGCAATATGGATGAATTTCAGCTTTTTCTCCGGGTTGCCCAACAGTGACAGCAGCTTTGTGATCCGATGCAGTCCCGGCTGGGATTTGCGGTATAAAGAATGGATGTAGTTTTCCGATTCTGCAAAATTCATAATATCTTCCTTACCTTATATTGTAAGGGAGGGTCAAGACCCTCCCCTACGAAGTTTCAATAGAAATTACAGGGCGTTTCGGATGGTGCCGATGGAGTACAGAGAGCCAAAGCACAGCACCACGCCATCAGTTCCTGCCAGTTCCTTGGCCTTTTGCACACCCTGCTCGATGGTTTCGCAAGCCACTGCCTTGGCACCGGCCTTTTGCAGATGCTTGGCCAGCTCTGCCGCCTCCAGCTTACGGTCACTGGGCGGGGTGATGCACACAAACTGCGAGATCAAAGGCAGCATAGGCTTATACATATCGCCGTAGTCCTTATCTGCCAGTACACCGGTCAGTCCAACGATCCGGCGGCCGGGCAGGTAGTCCTCAATATTCTTCACCAGCGCTTCCAGGCACTGGGGATTGTGGCCGCCGTCAATAATGAACAGAGGCTCCCGGCAGGCAATATCAAAACGGCCGGGCCAGGAAACATCCTTCATGCCCTGACGGATATGGTCTTCTGTAATGTTCCAGCCCTTTTCCATGAGGGTATCCACAATGTTCAGCGCCACAGCAGCGTTGAACATCTGATGCTCACCCAGCAAGGGCAGCTCCAGTGCCTTGCGGTTTCCGCAGTCAAAGACCTGGCCCTCCAGGCCATGGGAAATGCTGTGCAGTCTTTCAAAATCCGTAATTTTCAAAGAAACATTGCGCTGCTTGCAGATATCTGTCAAAAGGGCTTCCACAGAGGACGTGGAGGGGTACATGACCGCATGACCGCCAGGCTTGATAATACCGGCCTTGGTCTGTGCGATCTTTTCCAGAGTATCACCCAAAAAGTCCGTATGATCCAGACCGATATTGGTCAGCACTGCCACCTCGGGCACGCCGATCACATTGGTGGCATCCAGCTCGCCGCCCATACCTACCTCGGTGACTACCACATCGCAGCCTTTGCGCTTGAAATACTCCACCGCAATGCACCACACCAGCTCGAACTCCGTGGGTGCATCCTCCATAGCTTCCGCCAAAGGCTTCACATACTCGGTGACGGCTATCAGGTCTTCGTCACTGATGTCCTGTCCGTCAATGCGGATGCGCTCATGGAAACGGTGAATGTGGGGAGAGGTATACAGTCCGGTCTTATAACCGGCTTTTCGCAAAATAGATGCGGTCATGGCCGCAGTAGAGCCTTTTCCGTTGGTGCCGCCGATGTGGATATATTTCAGTTCCTTTTCCGGATTACCCATCCGACGCAGCAGCTCCTGGGGACGCTCCAAACCGGGCAGGCTGCCCTTCCATTGGACAGATTGGATATAGGCAATGGTTTCGTTGATATTCATATTTGCTCCTATTTTCAAATCAGCTTCGATTTACGCAAAGCCGTAATAATTCCCGCACTGATATATCCCAGTAAAGTAGAGGTAACAGCACTGAGCACCAGCCGTACCAGCAAGGCACCGAAAACAATGGCATAGCTATAGTAGCCCAGCATTTTGGAATCCACATACAAAGCAAAGGTATTACCAAAGGAGGAGATCATACCGGTTGTCACACAGCATACCATGATCAAAATCAACTGCTTGCCGGTAGGGGCAGACAGGTTCTCTCTCCACTTCTTTAGAACCAGCACAGAACACAGACCCAACAGGAGGCCTCTTAAGGTTTCTCCCAAACACCACAAGGGTGTGGTGACGGTCAGACCGTAGGGTCCCAGCACCTGGGTCAAAAATTCACCCATAAAGCCCACAATCAAACCGTCCACGGGTCCAAAGGCCAGGGCGCACAGAATCACCGCAAAAGGTGCAATACTGATGCGGAAGCTATTGCCGATCTGGATGCGCATGTAGCCCAACACAATATAAAGGGCGATCAGTACCGCATTGAGTACCAGACGCTTTACAGAAAAAGCCGTGGGTTTTGTTTGGTTAGTTGACACAAAAATACCTCCTTTTGGTAAGGCCGGTGCCGGTCAAACAAAAAACCCTATGGCATGGCCATAGGGAGTTCTATTTCAGCGGATCACCAGCAAGACAGTGGCAGCATATCAGCCGACCATCGTCCGACCGAGTATCGTTGCTACATAAAGGACGGTATCCTATATGGTTGCAGCGGGTGCGGATGTCTCATCGCGGACAAAGTCCTTCGTCTGTCACTCAACTCCCCATTTTGACAGCACTTCACGCGAGACTTCCTACTCTGTTCCCCCACATAATACATCATATTATGAAAAAAGTAAATAGTTTTCTTTGGAAAGTTATGGAATTTCTTTGAATTTGTCGCCCTTGGCGACCCCTTTATTTTGCATTTTGCATTCTGCATTTTGCATTTTTACGTTTTTTGAAAAACCACAAGCGAAATTTTGTATAAAATGATAAAATATCTTGAAAAATCCTTTGAAAAAAGCTTGCCTTTTGTGCGATATTGCTTTATAATGATTTTAACTTTAGCAAGGAGGGCGCACTATGGGCGAATTGATCGCAATTCTGTCCGGCAAGGGCGGAACAGGCAAAACTTCCGTCTGCGCTGCAGTGTCCTGCGCCCTGTCTGTTCAGGGGATGAAGGTCCTGGCCATCGACTGCGATGTGGGACTGAGAAACCTGAATATTGCTTTGGGTATTTCCGAGCTTGGCGCCCTGTCTTTTCAGGAGGTGGCTTCCGGGGGCTATTCCCTGGATATGGCCACACAGCACCCGGTATATCCCAGCCTGCGGTTTCTTACCGCACCCATGAACTGCCCCGCAGACGCCATTGACAGAGAAGCTTTCCTGGATATGCTGCAGCAGGCGCGCAGCCAATTTGATTATGTGCTGCTGGATGCCCCCGCCGGATTGGATGCAGGCTTTACCCTGGCCGCCCAGTTTGCAGACCGGATCATTTTGGTCACCGGTCCGGATCCCGCAGCTGTCCGTGACGCTGCCAGAGCCGGTGAGGTTTTGGAGTCTATGGGCAAGGAAAATATCCGCCTTGTAGTTAACCGTATTAACAAAAAAATGGCCGCCGCCATGAATATCACCGTGGATGATATTATTGACAAGGCAGGTCTGCCTCTGCTGGGTGTGATCCCGGAGGATGAAAATGTAGTATTGGCCGCCGCCTTCCGTCAGCCCTTGCTGGGCTCAACCCGGAAAGGTGCCGCAGCTGCCTGCCGGCGTATTGCCCGGCGGATCCGCGGCATGAGCGTGCCTGTTCGTTTGTAAGGTTTTTTAACGCTGATAAGGAGTGAATAAAGTGAACATCGCATTCTTGGCACACGACAAAAAGAAAGAACTGATGGTACAGTTTTGTACTGCCTACAAGAGTGTTTTGGTCAAGCATAATTTGTTCGCCACGGCCACAACCGGACGACTGATTGCAGACAATACCGGTCTGCCCATTACCCTGCTCCTTTCCCATAAGCAGGGCGGTCATCAGCAGATCAATGCCCGTATTGCCTATAATGAGATCGACCTGGTGCTGCTGTTCACCGATCCCAACACCACCGATCCCTGGGATGACAGCCAGATGATCGAGACCATTCGACATTGCGACCGCCACAATGTGCCCATTGCCACCAACCTGGGTAGTGCGGAGATCGCAATCATGGGTCTGCAGAGAGGCGACCTGGATTGGCGTGAAATGACCCGTAAGCCGAAATTTTAATGAATGAAAAAACCGATATAGACAGTGGTTTATATCGGTTTTTCTTTTGAAAGGAAAATATACTATGGAACGAATCAAACCCCGGACTTTGTCCGGTTTTATGGAGCTGCTGCCTCAGAAGCAGGCCAAAATGGAAAAAATGATGCAGATCCTCCGGGATACCTATGCCCTGTACGGCTTTGCGGCGCTGGACACCCCGGTGATCGAGGATGCACAGATCCTTTTGGCCAAGGGCGGCGGCGAAACCGAAAAGCAGATCTACCGTTTCCAGAAGGGCGACAGCGACCTGGCTCTGCGCTTTGACCTGACCGTACCCCTGGCAAAGTATGTGGCACTGCACTACAACGATCTGGCCTTCCCCTTCCGCCGCTATCAGATCAGCAAGGTCTACCGTGGCGAGCGGGCACAGCGTGGCCGCTTCCGTGAATTCTACCAGGCTGACATCGACATTATTGGCGACGGCAAGCTGGATATTATGAACGAGGCCGAGATCCCCGCCATTATTTACAAGGTATTCCGTGGCTTCGGTCTGGAGCGTTTCCAGATCCGGGTCAACAACCGCAAGATCCTCAACGGCTTCTACGCCATGATGGAGCTGTCCGAAAAGAGCGGCGACATTATGCGCACCGTGGACAAGCTGGATAAGATCGGTGCCGACAAGGTTCGCACCATTTTGATCGACGATTGCGGACTGACCGAAGCCCAGGCTGACGAAATTCTGAAATTCATTGCCATCACCGGCACCAATGACCAGGTGATCGCCGCCTTGGAGGGCTACACTGGCCGCAACGAAATTTTCGATGCCGGTCTGACAGAGCTGAAGGCCGTTACCGCAAACCTGGCAGCCTTTGGCGTGCCGGAAAGCAATTTTGCGGTGGATCTGACCATTGCCCGTGGCCTGGACTACTACACCGGCACCGTTTACGAGACCACGCTGCTGGATCACCCGGAGATCGGCTCCGTCTGCTCCGGCGGCCGCTATGACGACCTGGCAGGCTACTATACCGAAAAGCAGCTGCCCGGTGTGGGTATTTCCATCGGCCTGACCCGTCTGTTCTATGTTCTGGACGAGCAGGGTCTGCTGAATCCCGAACTGCCCAGCGCCCCTGCGGATGCTTTGGTGCTGCCCATGACCCAGGAGCCCGGTGCCGCCATTAGCCTGGCAGAGCAGCTGCGTGCAGAGGGCGTGCGTGTTCAGCTGTACGCCGAGCAGAAGAAGTTTAAGCAAAAAATGAGCTATGCGGACAAGATCGGCGTACCCTATGCAGTACTGCTGGGTGAGGACGAAATTGCCCAGGGTAAGTGCTCTGTGAAGGATATGCGCAGCGGTGAGCAGGTTACCGTTACCGCCCAGGAAGCAGCCACCATTATCAAGGCAGGCCTGTCCTCCACCGGCCCCATTATTCTAGAGAAATAAGCAAACAGGGAACGCAAATGCGTTCCCTGAATTTCAAATCCCAATTTATCGCTCTGTTTACCACCGCATCAAAGCCTCCCCTGTGTAAGGGGAGGTGGGCAAAATCTTTGATTTTGCTCGGAGGGGTTGTCAATCCCCCAGTCAAAAATCAAATAGATTTTTGACAGCCCCCTTTACACAAGGGGGCCTTTGC
>JAZNHQ010000004.1:0-32359 GCA_045577035.1 Faecousia sp.
CGTGGCAGGTCAGAAGCACAGCGTTACGCTAAAGGCAGCACCCCTTAGCTGGGCAGAGCTTCAGATCCCCTATGAAAAGGCGGTTTGCAGCTTTGGCGCATATTTGAACACAGAGCTTTCCAAGGATGGAAAGGTCTATGCCGCCACCCAGCACCCGCTGCCCTTTATCCGGAAGGAAGAAATGGGTGCAAAGCCCGCAGAACTTACAGAGGATAAGCTGTATTTCTATGCTTCCGGGGAAGGCTTTTCCTATACCTTTTCCAAGCATTACGGCGTGTTTACCAGCATGGTGATAGCCGGTCAGGAGCAGCTGGCCGGACTTACCAAACTGTCTGCCTTCCGCGCCCTAACAGATAACGATGTGAATATGAAGGGGCGTTGGATGCGCACTAATGTATGGGAAGGCGAGAACCTGGACTATACCTTCAACAAGGTGTATGACTGCTACACAGAAAATGGCAAGATCATGGTCAAGGGCTCTGTTTCCGGTGTTTCCAGAAAACCGTTTTTGCACTATGTCCTGACTGTTCAGATTTTTGAGGATGGAAAGGTCGACCAAGCCTTAAGCTGTAACATTGCAGAGGATGTGATCTGGCTGCCCCGGTTGGGCTATGAAATGCTCTTGCCCCAAAGTGCCGATGCTTTCAGCTATTACGGTCACGGCCCTATGGAGAGCTACTGTGACCTGCACCATCATGCACCGGTGGGTATGTATGAAAGTAACGCCGAACAGGAGTATGTTCCTTATGTGCGACCTCAGGAGCATGGCAATCACTACGGAGTCAAGTATTTGCAAATCGGTAAGTTGGTATTTACAGCCGCCCAAGGCATGGAGATCAATGTTTCCCGGTACAGCACGGATGCGATCTCCAGGGCGGAGCATACAGATGAATTGGTGGCAGACGGCAATATCCACCTGCGCCTGGATTATAAGGTGTCCGGCATCGGCTCCAATTCCTGCGGACCGGCGCTGGCACAAGCCTATCGCTTGGAGGAGAAGGAGATTTCTTTCCAATTCCAAATGCGACCTGCAATAAATAAGTGAGGATAAAATGTATGAAATGTTATGTGAAAGACTATCCCAGACCGCAGTTTGTTCGCAAAAACTGGGAGAACCTGAACGGAATTTGGGATTTTTCATTTGATGACAGCAATGCCGGAGAAGGAGAAAAGTGGTACTGTGATTTTCCTGCCCAGCGTACCATTTGCGTTCCCTTTTCCTATGAAACCGCAGCCAGCGGTATAGGGGATGAAACCTGTCATGAAAATGTGTGGTATCACAGAACCATTTGCGTGGATGCGGTCAAGCTGAAAGGCAATCGCTATATTCTGCACTTTGAAAGCTCGGACTATGTAACCAAGGTTTGGGTCAACGGCCAGTTTGCGGGCAGTCACACAGGCGGCTATACCCGCTTCTCTTTTGATATTACGGATCTGGTTCGGGATGGACAGAACGATCTGACTGTGAAGGTGGAGGACTCCTTTGACCCCCAGCAGCCCCGGGGCAAGCAGCGCTGGCAGGATCATAACTATGCCTGCTGGTATGTGCAGACCACCGGTATCTGGAAGACTGTTTGGAGTGAGTATGTGCCTCAGTGTAGCCTTGCTTCCGTAAAGATGACACCGGATATGGAAAAGTTTGTACTGAAGCTGGAATACGATGTGGTGGAACCCAAAGCCGGTATGGATGGCAATTTGTTTGTGGAAACTGTGGTCAGCTTTGCGGATACCTTGGTCAGCAGAAGCTTTACAGCGGTGACCGCACCTCATGTGACTGCCACCGTGGATATGAAGCTGATGGGCGATACAGGCCATTATTATGATGGCCCTGTGTGGACCCCTGCAACCCCCAATCTGTATGATGTGCAATTCCGACTGGTTCGGGACGGACAGATTTTGGATGAGGTAGGCTCTTATGCTGCCATGCGGGATATCCGTATCGACGGACAAAACATTTTGCTAAACGGCATGCGCATCTACCAAAAGCTGATTTTGGCACAGGGCTACTGGAAGGATACCCATTTGACGCCCCCGGACGAAGAAGCCCTCATTCGGGATGCGGATATTGTCCGTGAAATGGGATATAACGGTCTGAGAATCCACCAAAAGAATGAGGATGAACGCTTCCTGTACTGGTGTGATGTAAAGGGCCTTTTGGTATGGTGCGAAGCACCTTCTGCGTTCATGTTCTCGGACTATGCCACCGGCGAGTTTGTTCGTCAGTGGGTGCAGCAGGTAAAGCAGAATTATAATCATCCCTGTATCATTACCTGGACACCGGTCAATGAATCCTGGGGCGTGGATAAAGTGAAAACCTGCCGTCCCCAGCAGCACTTTACAGAAGCGGTGTATCATGCCACAAAAATGATCGATCCCTACCGACCCGTAATCGTCAATGACGGCTGGGTACACACGATTTCGGATATCATAACCCTCCATGAATATGAATCCAACGCGGCACATTTTTTGAAACGGTTTGCAGATCCCAAAAGGGTTCTTGACAACAAAGTATATACCGATAAACGGGATGCCGGCTTTGCGGATAGCTATAGCTATCAGGGACAGCCTGTGCAAA
This sequence comes from Faecousia sp., assembly GCA_045577035.1. Lineage (GTDB taxonomy): Bacteria > Bacillota > Clostridia > Oscillospirales > Oscillospiraceae > Faecousia. Next base: position 2,576 of record JAZNHQ010000004.1, read on the forward strand.
TCAGCGAATTTGGCGGCATTGCGCTAAGCAATTCCCAGTCGGGCTGGGGCTACGGCGAAATGGCGCAGGATCAAGCGTCCTTTATCCGGCGGTTCGATGACATCGTTTCTACTGTGAAGGCATTGGATTATGTGTGCGGCTACTGCTACACCCAGATGACCGATGTGCAACAGGAGATCAACGGTCTTTTGGATATTGACCGCAATTATAAGATCGATCCTAAGATTATCAAACAGATCAATGACAAAAGAGTCTAAATCTATCCCCAATCGCAGTAAACTGTAAATAAAGTATATATCATAACCCTAGCCAGATGGTAGCAATGCCATCTGGCGATTAATATTTTGGAGGTTATGATATGAACGCAAAAGAACTCACAGTATTGATGGTAGAACCCGGCAAACACCCCAAGGTAACGAAGATCAAAGACGATTTGGATTTCTTGCAGAAAGCGGTCAGTATTGGTGCTGACTACCAGGGCCTTATTGAATTCGTAGGCCTTGGAAACGGTGACTGCATCATGTGCAACGAGGAAGGAAAGCTCATTGGCTTAGATAGGAATCGCTGTTTGGGAGACGATATTCTCGTTGGCGTATTTTACATCATGAGCGAAAACGAGAATGGAGAGCTGCTATCCCTGTCGGAAAAGAAGATCAAGCGCTATACAGAACTTTTCTGGGAGCCCGAGACCTTTGATCGCTCAGATATTGAGGCCACTATGACTTGCCGTTTCTTCTGACCTTGCAAAAAAAGAACACCCATTTCGCGTTTTAAACGATTTGGGTGATCTTTTTTTAGCGTCCTTGCAATTCTAATATAAGATATGCTCCAATTTGGATGGCATCCATGAAGGCTCGTTTCTCGTAGGCGTCACATAACTTACAGACGATCCCAAAGGTTTCGTTGTTTTCTTCCAAACTAAATTTAGATAAATGGCTATCCAAATCTATAAAGCCTTGGTCAATTTCCTTGGGATCCCGGCCTTGCACATCTGTGTACGTTACTGTTTAACGGTATTGGCATAGCTCCGGGAGAAGCAGACCTGGCTGAAAGGTCCCTGTTTTTTTCGATGAAGAAATTGGAAGAGACACAAATCGTGTCGGAACGCGAATTGTGGGAGAGTTTTGAAAGAAACCGTCCTCAAATTCTGTGGTGTATCTTTGATGTGCTGAGTAAAGCCATGCAAATTATACATTCAATAAATCCTCAGAAAAAGGCTCGCCTTGCAGACGCTTATATCGAGATGCTGGCTATTGCTAAGGTTCTGGGTATTTCAGAGGACGAGCTCAATGATTTATTACAGAATAGTAAGAGGACTATGACTGAGGCTAACTTGGATGAACCTGTTTGTAGAGCTGTAAAAGAATATATGGATCAATTTGAAGGACGAAAGCTCTGCGGACCTTCTTCGGAGGTATATGAGAGAATTAGAAAGAATTACTCAGGTAGCGCGGGTCCGCTGCCGACATCACCTGCGATGTTTGGCAAAAAACTGAATCAGTTTGACGGTATTCTAAAAGACTTAGGATATCGCGTATTGCTGGATGATACCGGAGCCCGGTATAACACCATTACGATTATCAGAAGTAAGTGAAAACCTGCTTCCTGCCTCCAATAGCACTATTTCCTTGAGGAACAAAGCAAATACGCACTTGGAGGCAGGAAGCAACACAAACGTATTTTCAAATCCACCATCCTCATTATCCTGAGGAATTAATACATAAGGAGAAATAACTATGAACACAGACCTGATCTACCCCATTTACGAGACTGAAGAAGATAGCTGGGAGCGCTTTTTGAAAATCTATGAACTGACTGACCAAATTGCAGGCGAAGATTGCATTGTTCCCGTGGACAGTAATGATATTCGAGACGCCTGGGCGGGAATAGCAATGTATTGGAAAATTGCAGCGTTCTTTGGGAATAATGCAGATTTCATGTATGAGGCAATTTACCACATCCGGTACGGCAGATTCTCACAGAACGTGAATACGCACAATGAGCTGCTGTTGACGTTGCTGATTGAAGACGAATTATGCCGATGTGGATATGCTTTTCATGTATGCTTCACCGTTACTCTGCCAGGTAAGCCATTTGATATTGTTGGCAGATTGGATAAAGGGAGTATATGCGGTCAGTTGCGCAGGAATATTTTCAACCTTATTACCCTTGGCAAGACCTTTGCCTATAGAGCTGGTTTTGGAGTAACCACTCTGAGCTTTACCAAAGCCAGCAATGAAAGCAGACAGCTCATTAATTAACTCATCCAGTTCTGGGTTGTTCTGGAATGTCTCTTGAATGCTGGCAATATGCTCTTGAATTTGCTGCATTTGCTGTTCATAATTAGGGGTTTTGATGAGAATCTCAAAACTATTTGCCAACAGATCATTAGGTTGGAAAAGATACTGACTGACGTATGTATCGTTAAAAATCGCAACCCTATTTACCGGGTCAGAGCATACAATGCGCGGCAAATGATCTTCATTAGTAGGAGTTTCTCCGCAGTACTTATAGGGGGTAAGTGCCAGTAAGCGGTCTGGATTAGAAGCATATTCCAATGCATGTGCAATGGAAGAGTTACCGGTGCCATTGATTGCATATTTTATGTTCAAACAGCCTGGTTGCAGTGTGATTTGGCCATGATCGATGTTATTACAATTGAAAAGTTCGATAAGCATAACGGTTCCTCCGTTGGTATGATAAATATAGTATATAATCTCTCTTATGTGGTTCCGTTTACATATTGTTGTCACACTGAACGTATATTTGGTGATGCTACACAGGAAATATCTTCTCAATTTCTTACTAATATTATACTGGAAATAGCAAGGCTGTGCAATATGATTATAGACAATTATGAAATAATTCGTAATACTATTTAAGATATTCTAGGCCAAAGAGGCGTGTTATCCTGTATGTATGAGATGGCCAGAATGCTGTTGTTTCTGGTGGCTGAACGAGGGATGCAAATCGTAAATATTGCGACAAGAATGCGTCGGCTGGAGGTCGGTAAAATGGAGATGAGTACCGGTCCTGGTTAGTCGATGGATCGCAGGTCGAAGTCCGTGAGAAGCCTTCAAGTCCCGCCTCGCGCACCAAAGAGACAGTCGAAAGGCTGTCTCTTTTTTTGTCAGCACATGGTCTCCAAAACAGCTAAAACCCCTGTGATTCCTGAAAAAAAGGAACCACAGGGGTGTTTTTCGTTCTCTTACGGCCATTGCCATCTGTTTGCAACCATTCCTCCCCATTTCCGTCGGCCCGGTCGGTGGCCCGCCGCCTAGAGGATAATACAAAAAACTGATTGAGACTAGATTGGAGGATTCATTCGCTATCGGATTTCCTATACCGGCTGGGAGTCATACCAGTTTTGACTTTGAAGGCAGTCGAGAAATAATGCTCGTTCTCAAAGCCTAAATAGTTTGCAATTTCTTTGATAGAGTTGTTGGTGTTTTTTAAATAGGTCTTTGCGGTTTTGATTTTTTGCTCCAACAGATAAGCATGTGGGGTGGTGTGATAATGTTTTTTGAATTCACGCATCATTTTGGAGCGTGAGATATACAGCTGCTTGCATATATCTTCTATGGCTACTGCAGAATAAATAGAACGGTCCAGCTCCACAAGAATCTGCTGTGCGATCATAGAGCCCTGTTGGCTGTTTTGTTTTTGCTTAGCCAGTGTCATGAAAATACTGAACAGATATCGGCTTGCATCCTGATAGATCATGTGATTGTAAACAGAGGTTTTTTCCAGCTCCAGAATTTTGTTCATTTCCTCTGATATGTCGGTATTATGAAAGACATAGGTATGTTCCATATTATACACCTTCATAATGGACTCGAAAAGCTCACTTTTAAAGTTGATCCAAATTTTGGTGTAGGGATCATCCTTGTCAGCATAGTATTCGTGGGATGAGCCTGGCTCTAGCAAATAGACAGCGTTGGCCTGTACGGTGTGTTTCTTTCCGTTGACAACCACATAGCCCTTCCCTGAGACAACATATTCCAAAACAAAATAGACAGAATTATCTCGCCGAATATAATAATTGGGATCCGGATTGGTAATGCCAAAGCATTTGATACTTAAGGGCGCATTGGGATCGCTGTTGTATATGCGGGTTAAGACTTCGTTTTCTAAGCCTGAAAATTGGGCAATATCTTTTTTCTGAAAGCGTTCAAAAGAGGTGTATTTCTCCATATCGATTCTCCCTGCGTATGCATTCTTAGACAAACATAAATTAAAATTCAGACCTTGTCAATGGGTGAATGGGAAAAAACAGAAAATACTGAGACTTTTTCAAACTTTCCTGGAGCAAAAATGAATTGGTTTATTGGGCGTAGAGATTTATAATAGAATATAAGAAAAACTGTTTGTGTTTTGATGGTTTATCTAAGAAAAATGTCTATAGGAGGATGTATTTATGAGTAATCGAATAATGGCATATTTGCTGATACTGGCAATGGCGTTACAGATTTTGCCTATAAGTGCATTTGGTACGGAAAGCGCCGATCGGACGGTTAACGATCTGGCGGTTGAGATTACCCATGTTAGTCTGAACCCTGGCAAGGATGCTTTGGGTTTTAAGGCGAAGGTGACAGGCTCTGTGGAGTCCGTCACTGAGATTGGCTTCTGCTTCCGGGTCAATGGGGGTCCGGAAAAGGTATACACGGTAAGCAAGACACCTGTCGATGGTGTTTTCACCGCTCGTGTACAGAACATTCTTGCCAATAATGGCGGCGAAGCTACTCTGGAAGCCTATGCTTTTGTGCGTATGGGTGATGTTACTGTGACCTCTGAGTGGCGCAGTACCAGCATGAAGCAAACCCTTCAGACTGTGGATGCCACATGGCATACCGCAGGCTATACCCAGACCCAAAAGCTGACAGTAAGAGAACTGTGCGGCAAATACAACGCACAGGTACAGCTGTGGAATTTGAATAATATCTTTGGCAGCTTCTTTGGCACAGCCGGAGAATACACCACGACTTCCCATTTTGATCTTAGTGCAGATACCGGTGCGAATACGGGGGAAGTAACCGTGTCTGAAAATGGCATTGCGTTCGGTTATGTGGACGGCTTTGCCCAAGATAGTTTCTATTTTGAGACAAAAATCCATGCAAATGGTGTTTTGTCCACAGAGAGTTGGCCAAAGTTTGGCCTGTTTGTGGAGGCTGCTAATATCCGTGAATACTTCTATGTGGATATGACGACCACATTGACCGCCAATATGGTAGGCCGTATGACGAATACAAATGAAGTGGACAACTGGGACAATATCAATACAGCCACGGTGGACCCAATGGCCTTCTCCGGAGATGGAGAAAACGTCATATTGGGTGTCTTAAAAGATGGGAGCATGCTTCATTTCTTTGTGGATGGTCAGTATGTGTTGTCATACCTTAGTCAAATTCAGGGAGCTGCTGTTACCGGCGTTTTCAGCTTTAATACTGGCTTAACCGTGACGGAGTACTACACAGATATTTCTGTGCAGACCAAGGAGGAAAAACTGGCGTTACTCCCAGTTAATAATATAACAGGTTTCTTTGGTAAAACATATGACTATGTTTCTACATCTAACATTGATCTGAGTGCCGATACCGGTGCAAACAACGGTACGGTCACCGTCAGTAAGAACGGTGTTGCCCTGGGATATGTTAATAATTTCGTTGAGGAGAATTTTTACTTTGAAACCCAAATCCATGTGAATGATATTTTGGCTACAGAAAACTGGCCCAAGTTTGGCCTGCTTGTGGAGGCTGCCAATATCCGTGAATACTTCTATGTGGATATGACGACTGCATTGACCGCCAATGTGGTAGGCCGTATGACAAACACAAACGAGGTCGATGCTTGGAATAGTGTCACTACTGCCACAATAGACAAAATGGCATTCTCAGGGGATGGGGAGACTGTTACCTTGGGTATATTGAAGGATGGCGGCGTACTTCATTTCTTTGTAGATGGCCAATATGCCTTGTCTCACATAAGCAGTATTAAGGGCGGAGCGGTAGCCGGTATTTTCAGCTTTAACACCGGGCTAACCTTGACGGAGTACTTTACGGATCTTTCTGCGGAAACTAAGGAGGCTAAGCTGGCGTTGGTTCCTGCAGATTCGATAACGTTGTCTGAAAACTATTTTACACAAACTGCCGAAGGTGTGTATTCCCTGCTCTCTCAGACAGATGACGATACCAAGGTGGACAATGTGATGATTTACGGCAGCGAGCTTAACGCCGCAAATTATTCGGTTAAGGGTACGCTGTCTCTGGCTGATGCAGATACTTGGGGTCAGGCGCGGATCGTGATTTCTGCAGATGAACAAAACGGGTATTTTATTGCTTTGGAGAAGCTTGCAACAGGCAGATATCAGATATTTACCATGGCCAAGGCAGCAGAAACGGATTGGAATGACTGGCGGTTGATCGCCCATCAAGATCTTAACGACAGTCGTAATAGCATTGATTTTGAGATCATTGTAAATGGCGGACATATTTATTTCCTGATTGATGATCAGATTTGTTACGAGAGTAACCGAGTTTCTATGACGACAAGTTCTCTGGGATTCTCAGCTAGCAATGTAGCTACTGCTACGGTAGTAAATCTGTCAGCAGAAGTGTTTGCTAATAGTGCTACTGCAGAAGGCTATGCGGCGACAAAGCCTATGAAGCCCTATGAAAGCCGTTACCAGAGCCGGATGGATGCGCTGTATCAGGAATATATCGTTGAGCAGGGCTGTGCCGGAAAGGGTGGCACACTGATTCTTGGTGATTCCAATATGGACTTTTGGGATGCTTGGGAGAGCCAGACCGGACTAACAAATTATGTGGATGGTTACAACGTGGGGATTGCCGGATCGGTCACACAAGATTGGATCTATGCCTATGATAAGCTAATCGCCCCCTTTGAGGCGGATCGGTTTGTGATTCTGGTAGGTGCCAACGATGTGAATACTTGGGGTGACAGCGGAGCAGAAGCTGCGGCAAAGCTGGAGACACTCTTTGAAAAGATCCATGCTGATCATCCCCATGCTGAAATTTATTATATTTACACGACACCAAGCCCCAGTGCTTATGCAAATGGCAGTTACACCAGCGCCAAACTGGGTGAATTGGTCAGCTGTACTAAGGACCTGTGTGCAAGCCTTGACTATGTGCACGGTGTGGATGTGTTTGCGAAGATGGTTACAGAGGATAGACTGAACGCCAATGCTGAGCTCTTCAGTACTGATAAGGTACATATGAGTGAGGCTGGATATGCAGTTTTCTCAGAGCATTTGTATGAAATGATATTTGCTGATGATTCTGTAAATGCAGATCAAATGACAGAAACTGACAAATTCGTTCTTTACGATGGAAACTTGAGCGCACCCATTTTGATGGATGCCCAATATGATGCGGCCGATGTGGTCAGCACCCGCACCTATACCCAAGTGGCTCGTGCGGTGGGGGATCTCCGTCAGGATGTAGCAATGGTAAACGGGGCCATTGATTACAAAATCATTCAGCAGATTTTTGCGGACAGCGATGCCCATCAAGCAGAGCGCCTGGCAAATGCAAAGAAGAATATGGTCCCTGCGCTGATACATAGTGTTCCGGAGGGCACGACCTATACTTATGCAGTGATCGTAGGTGCCATTGGCGAAAGTGCCATGATCGATCAGATTATTGCTTCTGGAAAGCTGCCTGAAGCCCAGACGATCCAAGGGGAATGGGAAGCTTATGTTATTAAAGAGGTTATCGATCCCGTTCCCGGTGTGAAAAATGCCCTTGTGATTGCCGGCAGCGATGCTCGCGGTACCATCTATGGCATTTACACCATCTCTGAGAAGATTGGTGTTTCTCCTTACTACTGGTACAGCGATGTGACAGTTCAGGTCCAGGATACGATTACCCTGGATTATGAAGAAGCCTTTGTGGATGACGGTCCTGATGTAAAATACCGTGGCATCTTCATCAATGATGAGGAAAGCTCCAATGCCTGGGCGAAAGCTAAATTCAATGAGGATGCGCCGGGAACCAATTACTACCGACGAGTGTTTGAAATGACACTCAGACTGAAAGCAAACACGCTTTGGCCGGCTATGCACGGTTGTTCGGTTGCGTTCAATAACGAAGTGGATTCCGATGGAATTCCTGTCAATTCTGTGGAAGCTGCAAAGTACGGCGTGGTTATGAGTTCTTCCCATTGTGATATTTTACTGCGTAATAACGTTGGCGAGTGGTATGGGTGGATCGATTCGAATGCGTCAAAGTATGGAAGCACAGCCTATGACTTTACCATCAACGAAGAAGCACTTCTGGATTACTGGGGCGAACGTTTGGTAACAGTTAAAGACTTTGAAAGCATTCTGCCGATTGGTATTCGTGGTGTTCATGATAATGCTTTTGAATGTGCAAATCTGGATAAGTATGAGGGTAGTACCACAGAAGAGAAAAAAGTAAACATGCTGATTCATGTCATTACCAAGCAGCGTGAGCTGATTTATGACATCTACGGAACAGAACCTCAGAATGTTCCGCAAGTCTATATCGCTTATAAAGAAGCCAATGATCTGTACAATGCCGGCGTCAACGAGTTTCTGGCATGGGACGGATCTCAGGACTTCAACGGCGATGGCATAATTGACTGGCGGGATAATAACAGTGACATCATCCTGATGTATGCGGAGGACAATCAGAATTATCTGCGTCAGACCTTGTCTGAGACGGATGCGCAGCGCAGTGGTGGCGGTGGTCTTTACTACCACATCTCTTACTGTGGACAGCCCAGAAGTGTCATGGTAACAGATGATGTGCAGCTTTCTGTTATGGTTGAAGAAATGCGCCGCGCTTATGAAACAGGCTCCGATGAATATTGGATTCTAAATGTGGGTGATATTAAGCCCGGTGAGATTGCTATGGAGCTGTTTTTGAAGCAAGCATGGGATGTTGAAACATACGGATCTGATGTGATCGAGTCGAAGTTCCTTACGGAGCTGGGAAAGCGCGATTTCCATCTCAGTGATGAAATGGCAGCAGAATTTGCCGCAGCAATGGATGAATACTATCAGCTTACAGGCATCAAGAAACAGGCATTCTTCTATATCCATAATGGTGATACCTTCATTTACAATGAAAAGCAGTATAACGATGAGACTACATTGTTCAATGTGTGGGCAAACGGTGACGAGGGTATGCGTTTTGTGGAGCGTTGTAACGCCATGATGGATACCCTGGATAAGATCTATGAGAACCTGCCGGAAGAGGATAAGGCATCCTTCTATCAAATGGCTTATTTTATGGCGGATCTACTTAGAAATTCGGCGCAGGAGCATATTTCTTACTGGAAGAATCAGCTTGCTGCTTCCCAGGGGCGGTTTGGTAGCAGCCTGCATTATGCAAAGCTTGGTTTGGCGGCAAGCTCCCGTATTACCGACAGTGTAGCACGGTATAACAGTCAGAGTAATAACAAGTGGACACATATGATGAATCTCGACCACTACAGTGTTGTTTATGAGCAAATCGGGGTGGAAAGATACACAATTTTGTCTACACCATCTAACGGCGTGGGTGCCGCCTGCGAAAACCAAGAAGAAGCTGGCAGCGGCACATTAAGATTTAACTCTGCCTCACCTGATGATCGTCGCTATTTCGATGTGTTTGACAAGAACAATGTGGCACAACAGTGGATTGCCGAAACCAGTGCTGACTGGATCGTACTGTCCAGCTACAGCGGTCAAGTCACAATTGAGCAGCGTGTGTTGGTAAGTATCGACTGGTCTAAGCTGAGTACCAATGGGGAAGGTACGATCACTGTCTATAACGTGGATGAAAATGGCGAGAAGGCAGATGCAGTAGCGACCTTTGAAGTGAAGGCTGTTGCGTTTGAAGGCTACGGTGACAATGTGGGTTATGTTGCAGCCAACGGATATGCAGCGATCGAGTTTGAGCACTATACAGAAAAAGTCAATGGCGACGATGGCAGCTATTGGAGCCCTGTGGTATCCAACGGTCAGCATGGCGATACTATGAAGGCGCTGCCTTCTGGTGATCACCATACAGAGGACTGGGCAAAGACTGCGCAGCTGCATTATAGCGTTTACTTTGAAGAGGCCGGAACTTATGAATTGACATTGAATCGTTTGCCCACCCTGAGTGAGGGTACGACTGCGGAAGGTATTGACCGGTCAATGAATGTGGCGGTAGGCGTTGGAACAGACGATCCGATCATACTGACAGGCAACAGGATTTGTGATGAGAAGGATGAAGTTTGGAGAATGAACGTCCTTCGTCAGTTAGAGGCGTTGACCTGTGAGATTACGGTGAATAAGGGCTGGAATGACATCGTAATTTACCGTGTGGATTCTGATATGATGATTGACCGTATGATCATTCGGACTATAGACGGTGCCACACCGGTGGGTCTGATTGGCCCATGGGAAAGCCCCAACAATATTCCTGATGCCAACACCGCTCCTGCATACGTAGCATCGCTTCCTGAAGAATCTGATTACTACTTGGTTTTGACGACTGTGAAGCAAGATGAAACTGTGGACTTAGAACTGGCGGATGCGGTTTCAGTCAATGTGTTTGAACAAAACGTTCTTGCTGCACAGCTGGCGGATGGTATGTTGACGTTAACAGGTAAGAGAGCCGGAAAGACCCTGGCAGAGATTGTTTTCACAAATGGAAGCAAGGGATACCTTTTGGCAACCGTAAGCACAAGGACCAGTGGCGATAGCCTATACAATGAGGAAAACGGTCTTGTGGTATTCGATGCTGCCGATGCCATGGCGAACGGTAGTTTTACTTACTCGACAGATTCTGATGATGGTATCCATACTTGGGAATATTTGAATGGCGGTATTAGTGTCCTGCCGGACAATGGAAGCAATTGGCAGAGCACATCCTTAAGTGCGCTCAATGGCAACGCCCCCTCCTTGACCTACGGCGTGATGATCAACAATGCCGGTAGCTACTATCTGTATACCAATACCAGCGTTCCCAATAACGCTGCAGATTCGTATCATATATTTGTAGATGGCGAATACTGGCATACTGTGAACACCTCTCAATTCCCGATTGAAAAATACAGTTGGTACAATGCAGGTAATTCCATCAGCTTAACTGCCGGCAAACATACCATCACCGTATACGCCAGAGAAGACGGACTTGCCATAAATCAATTTGCGCTGAGCACAAATGGCAGTGAAAGCTTGGAGGGGTTGCTGTTGGTGAGCAAGACCGTTGCCTATACGGATACCATTTCTATGAACGATCTGGAAAATGTCAGCCTGATGGTTGGCGGCGTGTATCGGGAAATTGGAATTGTCGCGGTCAGCGGTTCGGGCAAGGCTGTTACTTTAAGTGTTGAGAATGGGAATGAGAGCGTCGTTACTGCGGTGCTGACGGATAATGTTCTGAAGCTCACTCCTGTATCAGAAGGTGAAGCTACGATCACAGTTGTAGCCACGGTGGATGGTAGTGAACCTGTTGAAAAATCATTTACAGTTACAGTCACAGCAGCCCAAGGTGAACTGGCATATCTTGCCAATGAGAACGGGGATATCCTGATCAATGCGGTGGATGCGATACAGCAAAAGACATTTGCGCAGCACAGCAATGACAATCAAAGCGGAATGAATGCGGATGTTGCATTTACCTGGGAAAGTGTAGCTGAATCAGGTGAAATCGGAAGCAGTATTCAGCTGATACCCATTGGTTCCTCCAGCAACAAGCTCAATTTCACAGTCAGCGATCCCACCGGTAATCCAAGCTTGACGTACACGGTTTGGGTTTCTGAGGCTGGTGAGTACTACCTGAATGTATTCTCCAATTCCCCCAATAATAATGCGGATTCGTTCTTCTTCGGTGTCAACAATACATATTTGTTTGCCAGCCAGAATGTACTCAGCAATAAGTCAGGTGGCACCAACGAAGCAGTTGGAGAAAAGTGGTTCTGCTATGATAAGCAGGCGGTGACATTGGAGGCAGGCTACAACACGATCCATATCTGGGCTCGTGAGTCCGGTGTTTTACTGCGGCAGATCCTGCTGTCTCCTGTAAAGCAAACGAGTCTTACAGACTGGATGACGCCCAGTGCTATCGGAAGTCCGTCTACGGAAACAGTTATGCAGGATGCACTGCACTACAAGGCAGACGGCACAGCCTATGAAGACGGGGTTACCATTGAAGCGTGGGAAGATTCCTCTGCCGGTTGGGATCATGCAGGTTCCACCTATAAGACATATATCGGTTCTGCGACCGGTGCATTTGTGGGCGACTTTACTGTTTGCGTTAATTACAACACCAAAGCCCACAAGACTGTGTCCGGCAACACCGGATATACAACTCGTGTGTATATGCACGATTACAGCAATTCTGCAGCCTATTGGATATTCAATATTCCGTGGACTTCCGCAGATAAGGCCAATAACTCTGTATTAGGATCTCCCACAAGCACAGCGACTACAACAATTCCTTCCAAAGAAGCGGCTATTGATATATTCAAAGACTGCGATATTGCGCTTACTATTAAGCGCCAGGGAACGGTTGTATCCTGGGTGGCAAATGTGACTGCCGGTGAGGGTACAAGCTATGCCGGTCAGACCTTTACAACCCAGTTTACCCTAACCGGCGTAACGTCAGAGATCCTGCAGCTTGCTTTGTGCAACAGGGCGTATGCGGAGTATACAGTAAACGATATCAAAATTAGCGGTGAGTTGTATGTTCCCGAGGGAGCCTAAGGTGAAATAGCAATCAAGCAGTTACAAAAAACTCTACAAAACAAGAAAGTGAGGAAAAGGGTCATGAAAAAAAACAGCGTTTTATCGTTTCTATTGGTTCTGGCCATGCTTCTGAGTATGTTACCGGTAAGCGTGTTTGCAGCAGAAACTACAGAAACCGAACAGACCACAGAGCCTGAGGTGGTGTACCATCAGCTCTGCTTGGGCGATTCTTTGACGATGTATTTCTATATTTCGGCAGAAAAAAGCACAAAGGTCAATGCCACAATGGAAGGTAAGAATGCGACGTATGATCTGAGCACCATGCAGCCCAACAGCGATGGATACTATGAAATTGCTGTGGATATGGCAGCAGCGCAGATGACAGAGCAGATTACTCTGGATTTCCAACGCAATGACGCAAGTATCCTGCAGAAGACCTACTGCGTTCGGGATTATGCTGTTGCAATCTTAGAGAATGACTATCCTGATTTTACCAAGAACCTGGTAAAGTGGATGCTGGGCTACGGTGCAGCTGCACAGCAGTACTTTGGTATCAACACCGATAATTATGCCAATGCCGGATATGAGCAGGATGCCACCACCTTGCCTGAGGATTACGCCGAAACGAGCATCAGCGGTTGTGTGGACGGTATTCAATTCTACGGCGCATCCCTGGTTTTTGATAAGCAGGTCGCTGTGCGGTACTACTTTACTGCTGACAGTGCAGAGGGGATGACCTTTACTGCAAACGGCACACCCTATGAAGCTGTGCAGAAGAACAATATGTACTGCGTTGAGGTTCCGGGCATCAACCCCCAGCAGTATGCTGAAAGTATCGAGTTGACCGTTACCAAGGGCGAGGAAGCTTTGAAGGTTTCCTACTGTCCTATGAATTACATCATTCGTATGAGCGAAAAGAGCAGTACTTCTGAAAGCCTGAAGGCTTTGCTGAACGCAATGTATGGCTACCATACGGCAGCGGTGACATTTGTGACGCAGGAAGCCTATGAAATCACATTGGGCGATCTTTCGCAGATGCAGCTGAGTGAAGGGGAAGAAGCTACTGCGGTAGAATTGACTGCAACAGCCGGCAATGGCAATGTGGTTAGATATGCTGCCGTATCCGGTGATGAGGATGTTGCAACTGTCAGCATCAGCGGTGATACCTTGACCGTTACCCCTGTGGCAATGGGTAAGTCAACCATAACCGTAACCGCCAATGCCGATGGCTGTGAATCGGCAGAACAGGCCTTTGAGCTGACGGTAATGAAGGATGTACTGCACTACAAGGCAGACGGTACAGCCTATGAAGACGGGGTTACCATTGAAGCATGGGAGGATTCCTCTGCCGGTTGGGATCATGCAGGTTCCACCTATAAGACATATATCGGTTCTGCGACCGGTGCATTTGTGGGCGACTTTACTGTTTGCGTAAATTACAACACCAAAGCCCACAAGACTGTATCCGGTAACTCCGGATATACAACGCGTGTGTATATGCACGATTACAGCAATTCTGCAGCCTACTGGATCTTCAATATTCCGTGGACTTCCGCAGATAAGGCAAATAACTCTGTGTTAGGATCTCCCACAAGCACAGCGACTACAACAATTCCTTCCAAAGAAGCGGCTATTGATATATTCAAAAACTGTGATATTGCGCTTACTATTAAGCGCCAGGGAACGGTTGTATCCTGGGTGGCAAATGTGACTGCCGGTGAGGGTACAAGCTATGCCGGTCAGACCTTTACAACCCAGTTTACACTAACCGGCGTAACGTCAGAGATCCTGCAGCTTGCCTTGTGTTACAGAGCGTTCTCTGAATACACTGTTAAAGATATTAAGATCTGTGGCACGGTACATGCTCCCATAACCTTTAGTGATCTTGATGACATTAATCTCACTGAGGGTGCAGAAGCCGGCACGGTTAATCTTGCTGCTACTGCCGTTAACGGAAGTACGGTGAGCTTCTCTGCCCAAACCAGTGATGAAAATGTCGCAACAGTTAGTGTCAGCAATAACGTTCTGACGGTATCTCCTGTTGCGAAAGGTGAGGCAACGGTTACAGTTACAGCTACCGCTGATGGATGTGAAACAGCTGTAAAAGCACTTACTGTGAAAGTTTCTGAGAGCGAAGTTGATCTGGCATATCAGGCAAATGAAAGCGGCAATATTGTAATCAATGCGGTAGATGCCATGCAACAGAAAACCTACGCACAGCACAGTAATGAAAACACCAGCGGACAGAATAGTGATACTACTTTTGAATGGGTAAGTGTTGCTGAGGAAGGGGAGACCGGAACAGGTATTCAACTGACCCCCATTAGCACAGCCAGCAACAAGTGGAATTTCACGGTCGCTGATCCTACCGGTAATCCAAGCCTTACCTTCAAGGTATGGGTTCCCGAGGCTGGAGACTACTATTTGAATGTATTCTCCAATTCGCCGAATGGATATACAGACTCGTTCTTCTTTGGTGTCAATAATGTGAAGGTGTTTAACAGCATGAATGCTGTCAGCAATCCTTCCGTCGGAACCAATCAAACCTCAGGCGAGCAATGGTTCTGCTATGATAAGCAAGCAGTAACCTTGAATGAAGGTTATAATACCATCCATATCTGGGCCCGTGAGTCCGGCGTTTTGCTGCGGCAAATCCTGCTGTCTCCTGCAAAGCAAACAAACCTGACAGATTGGTTGACCGCCAGCAGCCTGGGCACAGCCACGCAATTGACGTTTAACGATATTCCTAACCGTACAATGGGCATGGAAGCTGAAACCATTGAGCTGCTTGCATCCGCTAGCAACCATGCTGTGGTGAGCTTTTCTGCGGCATCCGGCAACACAGATGTGGCTTCTGTCAGCATCAGCGACAATGTTCTGACGGTTACTCCCTTGTCCAAGGGAGAAGCGCAGATCACGGTCACAGCTTCCGCTCCGGGCTGCAAGTCCGTTTCAGAAACATTTACGGTCGTCGTTACTGACGGTGTGGATCTGGTTTTGTTCATCGGTCAGTCCAATATGGCTGGCAGAGGATCTGCGGATGAGGCTACCGCAGTAGCAGAAGGTCACGCATACGAATTCCGGGCTATCTCTGATCCTACCAAGCTGTATCATCTGGAGGAACCCTTCGGTGTGAACGAAAACAATGCCGAAAGCGGTGTCACCGAAAGCAAAAAGACCGGTTCTATGGTTTCTGCCTTCTGCGAAAGCTATTACGCAGCTACCGGCACACCGATTGTGGCAGTTTCCTGCGCAAAAGGCGGCGAAGCCATAAGCTTCTTTGACACTACTTCCGCGGTATATGCCGATGCTTGTGCCCGTGTCAACAGCGCAAAGGTGTTCCTGCAGCAGGAATATGAAAGCGGCAAGACCCAGTTCAAGCTCGGTAATGTATATGTTGTGTGGATGCAGGGTGAGTCCGACGGTGATGAAGGAACTTCTGCGGAAAACTATACGCAGGTGCTTGACCGAATCGTCAACGGTTTCAAAAACGATATCGGTGCTGTACAGACCTTCATCATTCCCATCGGCACCTACAATGGCAATAACGGTGCGCTGAAAGCAAAGTACAATACCATTCGTGATGCACAGATCATCTATAGTGAGAACAATGCTGACGCTACTGTTATCAGTGTACAGGTGGTTGATCTGTACCGTTACGGCTATATGAAAGACGAGTACCACTTCAGTCAGGCCGGTTATGAGATCCTGGGTAAAGACGCCGGTGCGAATATGGCGTACTTTGCACAGACCGGACAGAAGCCGGATTGCCGGCACTTCTACGATGACCAGCAGGATCTGTGTGACAACGGCCCGTGGCAGGAAGCGGATGGCAAGGTGGTGATTCCCGCTTCTGCGGCCATGGAGCTTTCCACCTATGCAAGCTACAGCTCCGCAGATTCCTACAGATGGGCAGAGTACACCGGCGGTCAATTCAGCGGAATCATGCAAAATTCTGCGGATAGTGTCAGCTGGGCCAGCGCATCCTCTGCTTTTTACGGAGCGGCACAGGTTCACTATACCTTCCATGTTACCAATCCCGGAAGATATTACCTGTATATGTTTGCAAGTCACCCCGATACCGGAAGCAATTCTGTCTACGCATCTATCGACAGCGGAGATATGATTACTTGCTCCAACACCGTTTACGGTGAAGGACGCTGGCTGAAGGGCGATAACTGGTATTTCGATATCGCCGAGGCGGGAGATCACACCATCACGATTTACGCCCGTGAAAGCGGCATTGTGCTCCATCAGATTATGCTTACCCACAATAAGGATGAGGCAGTCACCGATGGTGTGGAACAGGCAGTTAGTGTCCGTGGCGCTTATGAGATCCATGAGATGTTCAAAGAAGTGGATGGCGAAGTGACCATTGAGCTGTCTTCTGCACTGGAAAACAGCAAGTATGCATATTCCACTGCCGGACGTGCCGGTGACCTTGAGGAGACATTCCTGTGGGAGAGAAGTACCGGCTACGACGGTGTGCAGGTCTATCCCGATATGGGAATTACATGGGGAACAAACAATATATCGCCCAAGGTATCCTACCAGGTGGAATTCAGCACTCCCGGTGAGTATTACGTTATGCTTTACAGCAGCTTTAAGGATGATGCATCTGATTCGGTATATGTTTCGGTGAACAACGGTGCAATCATGAACTGCGCAAGCTCCTTTGCAAAGGGCCCTGAAAAATGGTTGGGTGACACCGCATGGAAGATCAACATTCCCTATGCAGGTGTCCACACCATCAATGTCTACCCCCGTGAAGACGGTGCCAGATTGCATACGCTTCTGTTAACACAAAACCCTGAACCGGTGCAGACGCTGGTGTTCGGTGATTCCTACACCAGTCAGACCTACTGGAAGAGTTTTGATGAGCAGCTTGCCTCTATTGGCGGGCAAACGATTGGCGTTAGCGGTTCTGAAGTTGGCCTGTGGATAAAAAGCGTTGAAGCAATGAAAATCTACGAACCGAAAAACCTTGTGATCAACATTGGCGTAAATGATATTAACAGGGGTCAATCCGGAACGGATTGTGGTAACGAAATCGTGACTTTACTTGGAAGTCTCCAGTCCGCATTCCCTGATTCCAATATCTTCTATGTATCCATTTGCGACAATACACAATATCCGGACTTGTGGACGGAGTATGCCGCTTCCAATGAGATCGTCAAGGCATACATTGATTCTGCCGAGAACCTGTATTACATCGATTACGCAGCAGCCATGAAGGCTGAGGCAGACAACATGACAAACAGTGGCTTCAGTGATGGCTTACATCCCAATTCAGATGGCTATGCCCTTCTATCTCAAATGATCTGTGATGCGGTAACGGAAGCAAACCAGGAATGATTTGAAGGAGAAAAGTTGTGAAAATTAACTTTGAAAAAGACCATATAAAAGCACAACCGGATCCCTTTATGTGTCAGGTGCAGGATGGCTGGGCAATGTATGTGACCGGTGCAGAGGGCGTTGGCGCATACTGGTGTGATAGCCCCTTCGGTCAGTGGACATACAAGGGTATTGTTTGTCAAATGGAAGGGTACAGTGACTATTGGGCGCCCTGTATGTACTATGAAAACGGTTTTTATTACCTGTATGTTTCCTGTAGAGAAAAGGGTGCGGACGATTCCAGAGAAATCCTGCGTGTGGCAAAATCCTCCGATCCCTTTGGCCCCTTTGATGATCTGAAATGCCTGGGCGATTGCTTCAGCATTGATCCTCATGTGGTGCGTACAGACGCAGGCTTGTATCTGTGGTACTGTATGGACCGGACAGACACGGACAGAGTAGGTACCCGGATCTTTGCCCAAAAGCTTTCCGATCCCATGACCCTGGAGGGTAAGCCGGTGGAAATGGTAAAGCCATCCTTTGACGAAGAGATCTATATGCGTAATCGGTTCCAGCCGGGGCAGCACTGGCATACCATTGAGGGCCCCTTCTGGCTACAGGTGGACGAATGGCAGTATGTGATGTACAGCGGTGCCTGCTACCAGAACGATACATACCATATCGGTTATGCGGCGGCTAAAAGCAACGGGCCTGATTTGACAAAGGTGGCTTATGAAAAACATACAAACGGCGGCAGCTTCGTAGCGCTTATGACAAAGAATGATGTGGAAGAGGGCGTTGGTCACCACAGTGTGATTTGTTATGAGGGACAGTATTATGCGGTCTACCACGCAAGAGACTATGTTACAAATCCCGGACTTGCGCTGGATCAAAGAACGGCCCGCATATGCAAGCTGCATTTTCATGATGGTCTCATTACCGCTGAGAGAATCTAATTCTGGGAGGAAACACCAATGAAGCAAAAAGTATTATCTTTACTATTGGTCTTTGTCATGGTTTTGTCCGTGACACCGGCTGTGCTTGCTGCTGATGCAGATCAGTGGGAGAGCGAGATCGACACCCTGGGCGTGGCAGTTGTGAACGGCAACTATTACGGCACCGTGCAGGAAGCTGTGAATGCTGCCAATGGCGGCGTAGTCACTCTGCTGGCAGATTCTGAGGAAGCTGTCACCGTTACCGGCGATCTGTATCTGGATATGAACGGATATACATTGGCATCTTTGTTCATTACCGATGGTACTCTTTACGGTATGGATTCTACTACCGATGACTATAACTGCGACGATGGCTACGGAAAGATCGGAACGATAACCGGCACCTACGCCAAGCAGTATAAAAGCGATATTACCGGTAGTATCATGCGCTACATGGCGGTTGAGGAAACGGATGGCGTATCCTTCCATCGCTTCTACATGGGTATTACAAAGCTCTCTCTGAAGCCTGCGGTTACCGGCTTTGGCTACAAGGCAGAATTCTATGGTGATGCTGCTGTACAGACGCAGATCGCATCCATTGGCTATAAGCTTTGGATCACAGAGAACGCAGTGGTCACTCGCACCAATACCTTCAAGAATACGCTGACCCTGCGACTGCAGAATTTTGATGTGGCAAACTACGGTGAAACTGCGGTCAATGCCAGCACCACCGTAACCTTGCTGGATGGAACTGTTATCGAGAGTGACGCTTCTTCTTACAGCATGCGCAATGTGGTTGAAACGGTGAATAGCAGCTTCAGCAGCTACGAAACCGCACAGAAGCAAGCGGTTCAGGCCATGTGCAAGAATTATGAAGCAGCCATGACCGGTTGGAGCATTGCCGACATTCTGGCATGGGAAGAGTAATCTGTTGAGCAGCAAGTTGAAACGATAACGCAATGACAGAGCTGCTATGTTAGGTGTGGAAGGTTGTACGGAACCGGACAGATGTAATGTGATAGATCTATCGTTTGCGGTATGGTTTTCCGCTTTTTCTATCAACATAATAATAGGGGCTGTAAAAAAAGTCCCTAAGAAAAAAGCAGGCTGTGCCGGAAGGTGCAGCCTGCAAAATATTTATAGAGAAACGGCTGGATCAGTGGAAGATCCAGCCGTTTGGTGGTATAATGAATTTGTGAAAAAACAAAATACAACCGTAGAATATTCTACACCAATCCAACTGAAATTAGACCGTTTTGCAAGAAATCGCTATGACTCGGCTCGTTACAAAAATGCTCTTAAAAAGAATGATGTCAAAGTAATCTCTGCAACCGAAAATATCTCTGCCGGTTCGGAGGGCATATTACTTGAATCGGTACTGGAAGGCATGGCAGAATACTACTCAGCCGAGCTTGCTGAAAAGGTTACAAGAGGGTTGACAGAGAATGCTTTGAAATGCAAATTCAACGGCGGTACTGTTCCCATTGGATACGTCATTAACAAGGAGCAGATGTTTGAGGTTGATCCATTAAAAGCTCCCTGGGTACTTGAAGCGTTTAAGTTATACGACAAAGGTAAGACCATTAAGGAGATCGTAACCTTGTTGAACGCAAAGGGGCTGACTACTTCTCTCGGCTCTGAAATTTCCATCAACATTGTAACGACTATGCTGAAAAACAGGCGTTACATCGGTGAATATAAGTTTCAAGAGATTATTCACGAAAACGGTATACCGCAGATCGTTCCAACGGATTTGTTCAACAAGGTGCAGGAGCAGTTACAGAAGAATAAAAAAGCCGCCGCAAGGCACAAGGCCGAGGACGACTATCTGCTGACTACTAAGTTGTACTGTGGCAAGTGCGGTGTCTATATGACAGGAGAAAGCGGTACGGGTAGGAACGGCACTGTGCACCGCTACTATAAATGCAACAATGCAAAGTACAAGCACTCCTGTGATAAAAAGACTGTTAAAAAGGAATGGATCGAAGAGATTGTAGTTCGCTACACCAAGGAGATGCTGTTACAGGACGATGTCATTGAAGATATTGCAAACATCGTACTCCGTGTAGCCAGCACCGAAAACACATCTGTTATCCTTCTGAAACAGCAGTTGAGCGAAATTGAAAGAGCGATAGCCAATTTGATGAACGCTATCGAACAGGGAATCATTACGACTACAACAATACAGCGCATGATTGAACTTGAAAGTACAAAAGAAGAACTGGAATTAAAGATTATTAAAGAAGAACTGAAACGCCCTCCTCTTACAAAAGAGGGTCTGCTTTTCTTTTGGTGCAGCTATATTTGCTAAGGCAAATATAATATCGCTTTTGCACAGTAGGACAGTAGTAGGACAGGGGACGGTTCTATCCGTCTAGGACATAGAACCGTCCCCGTGTCCCTCGTCCCCAAATGGTGGGCGGCGGCAATACCCGCAACTGCTCCGATGCAGACGGCACGGTAACCTACTATGTGTACGACGGCATCGAATATGCCATCAATGTGGTCAAGGTTCCCACCGGCTACACCTACGACGGTGCTGTGGTTACTTTCGACGAAAACAACACAGCAATTATCACCGTAACCGCAGAATAAGCAAAAAAGGAACGACCTCCGGGTCGTTCCTTTTTGTGTATATGCGTTATTCGTACAAATCTCTGAGCATTTCCACCTGGGCATCTGCCACAGCCTCGCCGGTACCGGGGGCGAAGCGGGTAATATCCGTTTCGTAGCTGGTGTATTTATAGGCTGCTGCAGAGGGCAGGTAGCCAATGTGGTGGTAGCAATAGCCCAACATCATGGTCATAGGGAAGGGGGAGTTCTCCTCCATGCGGACGCTGACCGAGTCAAACATCTCGCCGGGGAAGGTGACAAAGGCGAAATCCTTGCCCAGGGATACGGCATTGAGGATCATCCAACCGTCGTCTGTGTCATTGCGGCGGGAGTTCCAGTAGACGGCACCGGCATGGTAAACGCTGCGGATGCCATAGGGCTCGCTCATTTTGGCACAGCGTTCCTTATCGAAGGTGGTGTCCCACACATGGCGGATCTCACGACCGACCTGGGCCAAATGATCCATGGTGTGGTTGATCTTGCCATAATAGGTGATCTGCTTGGTGCGGATCTTGTCCAGCTGGGCGGGGGTCATATGCCGCTGCATACATTCTGCGGCGTAGCCTGCCAAGCCCAAGCCGTAGCTGGTGGCATTGGTAAAAACTTTTTCGGAGGGCATCCGGGAACTGGAGTTAATATTACCGGAAGCACCCTGGAAATAGACGGCGTGACAATCGGTCATAGACTCCAGAGCTTTGCGGAATGCCCCGGGGAAATCCGAGGATAGCACATATTTCAGTCTGCCGCCGTCAAAATGGGGATGGGCACGGAAATTGGCGATGACCACATCCTTGCCGCCTTCTCTTTGGAACTGGGCAATATGTAAAGTGGGGTCGGCTTTGGTGGCGTGATCTACCAGAATGGTGTTGTCCGCATCACCGAAATTGTCACCGATATAACAGATCTGACCGTGTTTTTCGTGGGAAAGCTTGTACCGGGCTTTGTAATGCTTCACAAAGTTCATGTTCTCGGTTTCCAAAGAGCCCACCTTTAAGGTGGCGGGCTTCCGGTCTGCCAAGGCTTCCTTGCAAGCCACAATAATAGCATCCACGAATTTATCCTGGAACCGCTTGGCTTCAGGGATGGTGTCTGCCTTGCCGATACCGGGTGCTGCATGGGTGTGGGTGGCGGCCATGAAAATATGCTCCTGGGGAACGCCTACCGCATCCGCTACCTGCCCACGGACAACCTCGTGGAAATAGGGAGGGACGGTGCAGATGTCCATGCTCACCATCAAAACGGTGGTATCCTCGCTATCGGTGATGGCCACGCAGGTGGCGCAAATGTCCTGGGCGATGGATGTATGAAAACGCTTGGGCTCGTTGCTGTAACCGGTCAAAGGAATGGACTCGTCAGGGGTAACCACCTGCCGGTTGAAGCCTACAAATATTCTGGATTCCATATGTTTGCCTCCTATCTTTGATTTACTTTATTATATCGTTTTCATGCCCAAATGGCAAGAGTATTTTGCATAGCGTTTTAAAGCAACCTACCTTTTAGATAAAGAAAAACGAAAAATACAGGTTGAAATATGCGTGTGTTTTTTTTATAATAACTTATCAGCATGTTTGCCGGAAGGGAGCAAATAAATATGGACATAAATAAAATGATATCTCAAATGTCTTTGGACGAAAAGCTTAGACAGCTGACCCAGGTCAATGCGGTGGTTCTGAATCAGGATTCTTCTGCGGAGCTGACCGGTGATAATGCCGAGCTGGGCTTGTCCCAGGCAGATATTTTGAGTCTTGGCTCCACATTGAATTTTACTTACCGTGGAGAGGCCAGGATGATCCAGGAGCGGTTTATGCAAAAAAGCCAAAACGGGATCCCTTTGATATTTATGGCGGATGTGATCCATGGCTACAGAACCATTTTCCCCATTCCTTTGGCCCTGGGTTGTAGTTTTGACTCGGAGCTGGCGGAGCAGTGCGCCCAAATGTCTGCGGTGGAGGCAAAACTCCATGGTGTACAGGTGACCTTCTCTCCTATGGTTGACTTGGTTCGGGATGCCCGTTGGGGCCGTGTCATGGAAACTACCGGCGAGGATCCCTGGCTGAACGGTGAGATGGGCAAGGCCTTTATCCGCGGTTATCACAAGGGCGGCCTGGCTTGCTGTGTGAAGCATTTTGCCGCCTACGGCGCTGCGGAATCCGGAAAGGATTACAACACCACAGAGCTGGGTGACCATGCGCTGCGTGAGTTCTATCTGCGCGCATATGAAGAATGTATCAAGGAAAAGCCGGATATGGTCATGAGCTCCTTTAACATGCTCAACGGTATCCCTGTCAATGCCAACCGGGAATTGCTGGTGGAGCGTTTGCGTAAGCAGTGGGGCTTTGATGGTGTACTGATCAGTGATTATAACGCAATTCGTGAAATGAGAAGCCATGGCCATTTGGAAACTGACAAAGAATGTGCCTGTGTGGCTGCCAATCATGAAATTGATATTGAAATGTGCTCTGCAACCTACATCCAGCATATCCCGCAGCTGGTGCAAGAGGGGCTTGTATCGGAGGAAACCATTGACCGGATGCTTGAACGTGTGCTGAAGCTGAAGCAGAAGATGGGTGTTCTGGATGATCCCTATGTGGGCATGGATTTTGAAAAGGGCGCACAGGTGGCACTTTGCAAAGAGCACCGTGACCTGGCAAGAAAGGCCGCAGAGAAAAGTGCTGTTTTGCTGAAGAATAACGGCGTTTTGCCCTTGGATAAGGCACAGAAAATTGCCTTGGTTGGCCCCTTTGCGGATAACCACTTGATTTTGGGCGCATGGCGTTGTGAGGGACAAGCGGAGGAATCGGTTACTGTCCGCCAGGGCGTGGAAGCCTTGCTGGGTCATGAGGTTCCCACAGCCATGGGCTGCAGCGATGAACTGCTGGCAAAAACCGCCGATGGCGTGGCAGAGGCTTTGGACATTGCCAAGGATGCGGACACCATCGTGGTTTGTATGGGTGAAGCCATGCGCTTTAGCGGCGAGGGTAAGAGCCGTGCCAAGCTGGAAATTCCCCAGGCACAGATGGATCTGCTGACACAGCTGAAAACCCTGAATAAGCCCATAGTCTGCGTTCTCTTTGGCGGCAGACCTCAGGTGCTGACCCAAATGGAGGACTTGGTAGATGCGATTCTGTGCGTCTGGCAGCCCGGCACCGAGGGTGGCAACGCCATTGCAAATCTGCTGTACGGTGAGGCTGTACCCGGCGGCAAGCTGACCATGGCATTCCCCAGAACCACCGGACAATGCCCTGTGTATTACAATCACTTCTGCAGCGGCAGACCCAAGGAGGTTGACGACCTGGAGCACACCGCTTACCGCTGCTCCTATTCCGATGAGCTCAATAAGCCCCTGTACCCCTTTGGCTACGGCTTAAGCTATACCAAATTTGCGCTGAGCGATTTTGCGCTGTCTTCTGACAAGCTGCAAGGTGACGGCAGCATTACTGCATCCATTACCGTGGAGAATACCGGTGATGTGGCAGGTGACGAGGTGATCCAGCTGTATATTCGGGATCATTTTGCGTCCATGGTGCGTCCTGTTCAGGAACTGAAGGGCTATCAAAAGCTCCATCTCGCCCCCGGCGAGAAAAAGACAGTTTCCTTTGCCGTGGATCGCAAGACCCTGGAATTCTACGGCGCAGAGGGCAAGCTGGTCACCGAGCCCGGTAAGTTTACCGTTATGCTGGGCAACAGCAGCGACAATGTATTTGCAAGAGAGATGCGCTATGAAGCTTGAATTTGATGTAAGCATGTCTCAGCCTGATCCCTTTATGTGTCAGGTGGAGGGCGGCTGGGCCATGTATGTGACCGGACAACAAGGTGTAGGAGCATATTTTGCCAAGACCCCTTTTGATGCATGGGAATACAGGGGAATTGTCTATGCCCTGGAAGGTATGCATGAATACTGGGCACCTTGTACCTATTATGAGGATGGCTGGTACTACCTGTATGTATCCTGTATGCCTCCCAGCAGTGCAGACTGTGCAGAGTACCTCCATGTGGCCCGGTCCAAAGATCCCTTTGGCCCCTTTGGAGAAACGAAACGCCTGTTTGACCATTTTAGCATTGACCCCCATGTGGTGAAAACCGATGCCGGTCTGTTTCTTTGGTACTGCCTGGATAGAACCGATTGCGACCGTGTGGGTACCCGGATCTTTGTGCAGAAGCTGGCCAATCTCATGACCCCGGAGGGGGAGCCTGTGGAAATGGTGCAGCCATCCTTTGATGAGGAAATATTCATGCGTGACCGTTTTGTGCCCGGTCAGCATTGGCATACCATCGAAGGGCCTTTTTGGCTGCAGGTGGATGGCTGGCAGTATGTGATGTACTCAGGCGCATGCTATCAGAATGACACCTACCATATCGGCTATGCCAGCGCAAAAACCTCGGAAACCGATTTGACAAAAGTTGTTTTTGAAAAGTATACAGACGGCGGAGAATTTGCGCCGCTGATGACAAAGAATGCAGTGGAAGAGGGCGTAGGCCATCACAGTGTTATTTGCTATGAGGGCCAGTATTATGCTGTTTACCACGCAAGAGACTATGATTCTGCCTTGTCCGGAGATCAGCGTACTGCCCGTATCTGTAAATTGCATTTTAAGGACGGAATCATAAGCGCTGAAAGGATTAATTGACCATGAAAAGACAGGATATCCGCATCCGTGACCCTTTTATCTTGCCTTATGAAGGCAAGTATTATCTGTACGGCACCGGCACGCCCGGTGCAGAGGATATTGACATTGGCAGACGGTTTTGGTGCTATATTTCCGATGACTTGGAAAACTGGTCTGAGCCTATTTGCTGTTTTGATGCCCCGGCGGACTTTTGGGGCGAAAAGAACTTTTGGGCACCGGAGGTACATATCTACAAGGGTAAATTTTACCTGTTCGGTACATTCTTTGCGGAGGGTAAAATGCGTGCAACACAAGCATTGGTTGCCGATAAACCGGAAGGCCCTTACCGGGTGTTCGGCAAGCCTCTGACCCCGGCAGACTGGATGTGCCTGGACGGCACACTGTACATTGAGGACGGAAAGCCTTATATGGTTTTCTGCCACGAATGGCTGCAGGTGGGCGACGGTGAGATGGCAGTGGTGCCGCTGAAGGAAGATTTGTCCGCTGCTGACGGCGAGCCTACGGTTTTGTTCAAGGCCAGCGAAAGCGGCTGGGCAGAGGATATCCATCCAAGGAGCGGCATCGGCATTATTACAGACGGTCCCTGGTTGGTAAAAGAGGACGGGAAGCTTTTGATGTTCTGGTCCAGCTTCCATAAGGGAGAATACGCAGTGGGTATGGCGGCAAGCCAAAGCGGCAGCGTCTATGGCCCCTGGCAGCACCTGCCGGAACTGCTGTTCGAGAAGAACGGCGGTCACGGTATGCTGTTCGACGGCTTTGACGGCAAGCGGTATTTTGTCCTCCACAGCCCCAACAATCACCCCTTGGAAAGACCCTGCTTCTATGAGATCGAAAAGAAGGACGGCGGTTATTGCTTAAAAGGATAACCTTCTTTCCGTATCTTGATGGCGAAAACCTCTTGCTTCCCGGTTCTATGTTAATAGTTGGGGTAGAGCCAAAATAGAATAATTCTTAGATCGTGTCGGAGCAACAGCTCCGGCACGATTTTTATGTATAACAGAAGAGGATTCGCCTTCTGAAATTATTGAAGCTAAGCATACCATAGCAGGTGCGTTTGAGGATCTTTTACAGGCGCAAAACGGCCGAACAGAACAGTCGCGAGAGGGCAGAAAATAGCTGACACGCTTTATAGGTGTCAGCCATTTCTGCCCCTCTCCACAGTCGTCACTTTGTTTTATAAATGCTTATGCTTGGAAAAATTAGAGAATGGAATAACGGCATTAATTGTTTGATGGACTCCATCCAATTCTTAGGAGATATGCCTATTTCCTTTTTGAACACATGGGAGAAATAGTAGGGGTCAGTAAAACCGCACAGAAGCGTTGCCCTGGTTTGTGATGTGGGTTATGACACTGTTAAAAAAGCCATTGCCGCTGCCAACGGTCAGATCGTCAAGCTTTTGAATGATACCGACGAAGCTGTCGCAATCAACAGTGATGTAGTAATTGACTTGGCAGGCCACACCCTGAGCAGTGTGACCGTTGACGAGGGCGCAAATCTGACCCTGATCGATACCGCTACCGACAATTACGAAGGTGTGTACGGCTCCGCCACCGTTACCGGTACAGTGGAGACCTTCGCGGAGGTAAACGGCAAGACCTATTTGGTTGTTTCGGAGAACGGTGTCTATTCCGCCCACTGCTACGATGTAGCCATTACCCATATCAGCCTGAAGCCTGCAGACGATGCGTTGGGCTATAAGGCGCAGGTTATGAGCGACGAAATTGTTCAGGCCCATGAGGGCATTGACTTTAACCTGTGGCTCAATGACGGAAACGCCAAGACCTTCGAAAAGGCAGATACCAATGTGACCTTGCGACTGAAGGGTATTCTGGCAGCCAATGGCGGAGAAATGAACATCAACGCTACCGCCTTTGTGACCCTGGCAGTAGGGGAGGAAACCTCTATCAAGACCGGCACTCAGCAGACTACGACCATGAAGGAGACCTTGCAAAAGGTCAATGAAGCATGGGCTGATTACACGCAAGCCCAGCAGACCGCTGTGAAGTCTCTGTGTGATAAGTTCCCGATTACTAACCAATGGGAGCTGAACAATATTCTGCCCGCTGCCTGATTTGCCCGTTTCATTTCCCCTAACATACACCCATAGCGCAAAAGCCACCCGCCTGCGGGCGGCTTTTGCTGTTCCTTCGGCGCTGAAATATTGTACTTAGGTTTAAAAATGGCCATTTTTCATGGAAAAATCCAAATTGCAAAATCTCTTTTCACATTCTATAATGTATTCAGATGACACATGGAAGGAATGTGAATATGTATCATTGGAAGCAGATAATATGTGCGTTTTTGGCCGTGACGATGCTGCTGTGCGTGGTCGGTTGTTCTTCCCGGGAACAGCAGACGGAAACCACCCAGGCCACGGAGCCCACACAAGCCCCGGAAGATCCTGTTCTGACGGAGCGCCGGGAGCAGGTGCTGGCAAAAATGCGGCAGATGCAGATGATCCTGTGGCGTGTGGAGGAGCCTATTACCTACAGCAAATATGGCAATTCCCAGGGCATCGAAACGGACGATGAGGATCAGTTGGTGACCCTGGAGCCCGGCAAAATATACCGGGGCATTCCTTACACCCATTCTTCCGGCTCGGAACAGGCTTTTATGGACTTTGCCGCAGAGCAGGATGAAAACGGCGTGTATGTGATCAGAGGTCTGGAAACAGGGGACTTGTCCGGCCAGGAGAACACCTCCATCTATACGCCCCGTATCGGTAACGACTGTGCCGACTCGGTATTCTGGGCATGGGCTACAGTCTCCACATCTATTTCCTATCTTAGCACCCATTACATGACTGAGGAGTATGGCTGTATCAAGGTGGGCGACTATGCCACGGACTTTGAAAAATACAGTGACACCATTCTGACCTGCCAAGGCAACGGTCAGTACCGGATGTATGCGGCCTACGCCCAGCTGAAGGGTGCCGATGCGGTGGTGACCGCTCCCACCGGTGCCCATGCCATGATGGTATCCCAGGTGCATGTGGAGTATTTGGACGACGGCACCATCGACGGAGAAAACAGTTATATCCTGGTGGTACACCAGACCGCCGGAAATCTGTTTAAGGGAAAGGCAAAATATGATGAGCGTATTGGCCAGGATGTGTACCCCAGCGGCGGCCTGGACGATCAGTTTACCTTTGCCAAGCTATACGAAAAGGGATACCTGCCTGTGACCATCCGGGAGCTGATCGACCCC
The DNA here is from genome assembly GCA_045577035.1 of Faecousia sp. Classification (GTDB taxonomy): domain Bacteria; phylum Bacillota; class Clostridia; order Oscillospirales; family Oscillospiraceae; genus Faecousia. The sequence continues at coordinate 31,999 of JAZNHQ010000004.1, forward strand.
GCAGCCATCCCTGCAGCCACTGCGTCCATGACTAATGCTGCCCCGGATCTTGAGAGTATGTATACAGGCTCTGTAAAATCCAATTTCCGCATTTCCCATGTGACCATCGCCATTGTGGATGCGCAGGGGAATACCGTGCAGGCGTCCACCTGCTACGGCAGAGAAAAGGAAATGTACGCCCTGGATCTGAAGCGGTTTACCCGAAGCTCGGAGCAGGATTCACTGCGTGGCATACTGGATGTGGAAGCCTTGGACGCTGGCACATATACCGTAGAATATACCTGCCATATCTCCACCGGAGAAAGCATTCCGGTTGGCAGCTTTACATTTGAAAAATAAAGAAAATTCCGAGAAGCCCATG
>JAZNHQ010000005.1:0-3746 GCA_045577035.1 Faecousia sp.
TAAAATTCTGCTGTTTTTCCATTTAAAACACCCCTTTTCTCTATTATACCATAAATAGCCTTAGGGTGGTAGAATTAATCAGCGTTTACTGCAGGGGAGGTGCCCCGAAGGGGCGGAGGGGTTTTGCGAAATCTTGCACAACTCCAACTTGTTAACCCCTCAGTCAGCTTCGCTGACAGCTCCCCTACTAGGGGAGCCTTTGGTGCGATATTGAAATTTAAAAAAAGTTTCATTTTCCTCTTGCAAAAGGGAATAAGTAGTGCTATAATACAGATAATTCAAGTAAGTTACACGAAAGAGAGGGGCGCGCCCCTCTCTTTTGTTTGCAAAGAAGGTGTAAAAATGAAAGTAACAGAGTTGGTTGCCCAGATCGCCAAACCCATCGTGGAAGAAAAGGGCTGTGTCCTTTGGGATGTGGAATATGTTCGTGAGGGGTCTGAGCGGTTTCTGCGTGTTTACATTGACAAAGAGGGCGGCGTAAATATCGACGACTGCGAGGCTGTGGCCCGTGCCATGGATCCCATTCTGGACGAGAAGGATCCCATTGCCGAGCGCTATACCTTTGAGGTCAGCTCAGCTGGCCTGGAGCGCCCCTTGAAGCGCCCCGGTGATTTTGCTCAGTTCATGGGCGGTGCCGTCTTGGTGAAGCTCTACCGTCCCAGAAACGGACTGAAAGAGATCCCCGGCATCCTGCGTGGCTATGAGGATGGAAAGGTCACCATCGAGGCAGGAAAAGAAACCATCACATTTGAGAAATCTGAAGTTGCGCTGGTGCGCCTTCGTGTAGAATTTTAAACAGGAGGAAAGAGAAAGTGGCAAGAGCTAAGAAAAATGCCGAGGCACCCAAGGTGGACATCGGCGCAGAGATCTTCGCCAGCCTGCGTGAGCTGGAAAAGATCAAGGGAATCCCTGTTGAGTATATGGTGGAGCGTCTGAAGCAGGCGCTGACCAACGCATACCGTAAGGATCGTGAGGATCATCGGGATGTACCCGCAGAAAATGTAGTGGTAGATCTCAGTGAGCAGGGTCTGAGCATGCACCTGGTAAAAGAGGTGGTGGAAGAGGTAGAGGATACCGCTGTCCAGATCCATGTGGATGCCGCTCAGAAGCTGGATCCCAAGGCACAGGTGGGCGATAATGTCCAGATTCCTGTGGATATTCAGAAGTTTGGCAGAATCGCTGCTCAGACCGCCAAGCAGGTGGTCATCCAGGGCATCCGTGAGGCAGAGCGTGGCGCAATTTATGAAAGCTACTCTTCCAAGTCTCAGGAGTTGCTGACCGGTACGGTTCTGCGGCTGGATCCCTCCGGCGATGTGTTTGTCAGCATCGGCCAGGGTGCAGAGCAGCATGATGCAGTACTGCGCGCCAGCGAGCAGATCCCCGGCGAAAGCTATGAGCCCGGCGATCTGATCCGTGTGTACGTACTGGAGGTTCACCGTGCGGACCGGGGCCCGTTGGTTCGTGTGTCCCGTACCCATCCCAATGTGGTGCGCCGCCTGTTTGAGCTGGAGACCCCCGAAATCGCCGAGGGCCAGGTGGAGATTCGCAACATTGCCCGTGAGGCAGGCTCCCGCAGCAAGATCGCTGTGCGTGCTGCCATGGAGGGCGTGGATCCCGTGGGTGCCTGTGTTGGCCCCAGAGGCGGCCGTGTGGGTGCTGTTGTGGATGAGCTGTGCGGCGAGAAGATCGACATCGTGGTATACAGCGAGGATCCCTGTGAGTATGTAAAGGCAGCACTGAGCCCTGCCAATGTGGTCTCCGTGACCCTGGTGCCCGGACAGAAGGCCTGCCGTGTGATCGTGCCCGACGATCAGCTGAGTCTTGCCATCGGCAAGGAGGGTCAGAATGCCCGTCTGGCTGCACGCCTGACCGGATATAAGATCGACATTAAGCCTGTCAGCCAGGCAGAAGCCGACGCGGAGTAATCCGCGCAGTAGAAGGAGGGGTATACTATGCAAAAAAAGATCCCTCAGCGGCAGTGTATGGGCTGCCGGGAACGCAAAGCCAAGAAGGAAATGATCCGTGTGGTGCGCGGTACGGATGGACAGGTGAGCCTGGACTTCAGCGGTAAGCTGAACGGCCGGGGTGCCTATATCTGCCCGAATCCTGAGTGCCTGAAAAAAGCGGAGAAGGCCAAGAGCCTGGAGCGCAGCCTGGAGGTAGCCATTCCTCAGGAGGTTTATGACCGGCTTCATAAGGAAATGGAGGCTGGTTATAATGGATAAAGCTTTGAATTATATTGCCCTGGCCCGGAAAGCAGGCAGAGTAGAGCTGGGAGAAGAGCCTGCCGGTGCGGCAGCCAGAGCCCAGCATGCCAGATTGATCCTGGTGGCATCCGATGCCTCCGATCACACCTGGCGCAGAGCCCAGAGCTTCGTCTCCGGCACCGATCAGCAGTGCATCCGGGTTTCCTACACCAAGGATGAGCTGGGACAGTGTATAGGCAGAACCAGCCTGGCACTGGCCGCTATTACAGATCCGGCCCTGGCATTGGCATTTGTGAAGGCTTTGAATCAGCCTGAGAAGTATAAGGACGCCCTGGAAAGCCTGGATAAGCGTACCCGTCGGATACAGCAGCGCCAGGCAGAGCAGAAGGCCCATTTGCGCAATGTGAAGCGCGGCCGCGGGGCGGGGCAGAAGAAGTAAGATTTCGGAGGTGCGTGTAGTATGAGTTTAGTGAAGTATCGTTTGAAAGAGGTCGCTACCGACTTTGGCGTGACCCCTAAGGATATTGCCGAGATCATCGGTAAGTTTTTTGAAAAACCCAAGTCTAACACCCAGGTACTCACAGACGATGAGCTGAATGTGGTGTTTGATGTGATGACCCAGAATAATCAGATCGAGTCCCTGGCAGAGGTGTTTGCGGTGCAGCCCAAGCCCAAGGCAGAGGAGCCTAAGCCCGAGCCCAAGGCAGAGGAGAAGCCCCAGGCACAGCCCGAGGCAAAGCCTGCTGCCCAGCAGCCCAAGGCTGAAAAGCCCCAGAAGCCTCAGAAGCCCGCAGAGCCCGAGCGCAAGCGTGAGCGCCGCGTGGTGGATACCTCTGCTGTGCAGGTGAACACCAATCGTTTTGACGACCGTGTGGACAGCCTGGTTTCCGAGCGTGTGCAGAATTACCAGGGCGGTAAGCAGCGCATCGGCGGCAAGAAGGGTCAGCAGCAGAACAAAAAGGACAACAAGTTCAAGGGCAATAAGGCCCGCAACGAGGAGCAGGAGAAGCTGCGCCGTCTGCAGATGGAAGTGGCTCGCAAGGCTCCCGTGACCGTGAAGATCCCCGAGGAGATCACCGTGGGCGAGCTGGCCAGCCGCATGAAGAAGACTGCCGGCGAGGTCATTAAGTGCCTGATGAAGAACGGCGTTATGGCCGCCATCAATCAGACCATCGACTTTGACACCGCTGAATTTGTGGCGGTGGAGCTGGGCTGCAAGGTGGAAAAGGAAATCACCGTTACTATCGAGGAGCGGATCATCGACGACCATGTGGACACCGCTGAAGAGCTGGTGACCCGCGCACCTGTTGTGGTGGTCATGGGTCACGTTGACCACGGTAAGACCTCCACGCTGGACGCCATCCGTAAGACATCCGTTACCTCCGGTGTGGCCGGCGGCATCACCCAGCACATCGGCGCCTACACCGTGGATGTGAACGGCAATATGATCACCTTCCTGGATACCCCCGGTCACGCCGCCTTTACCTCCATGCGTGCCCGTGGTGCTAAGTCCACGGATATTGCCATTCTGGTGGTGGC
>JAZNHQ010000006.1:0-2333 GCA_045577035.1 Faecousia sp.
ATGTAGGGGGAAGTCTCGTCCTCGACGAAGGGCTTTTCGCCGTAGGTTTCGATCTGCAGGGCGTACTCAGCCTTGGCAGCCTCGATGTCAGCATCGGACTGGCAGACCTTGAATGCGTCCAGGTTCAGGTAGGACAGGTCGGTGCCGTCGTCGTTGTCGGTGACCTTGATGATAATGGTCTTGCCCTTGTGAGCAGACAGGTCAACGATCTTGGTGATCAGGTGATCGGTGATAAACAGGCCATCGCAATCTTCGTTTGCAACCTTGGCCAGAACTTCGTTGTTGGAAGCGTCGATGAATTCAACATAGCACTTCTCGTTGTCCTTACCGGCGCCCATCTTAAAGGTGATGAAGCCGTTGCCGCCCAGCTTGAGGGGGTCGGAGGTCAGAGTGCCGCGCATGGGAGGATTGCCGCCGATGGAACCGGCAAAGTAGAAGTCGCCGGACTTTTCCATGACTGCGCCGCTGATCTTTTCGTCGGAAACCAGGCCGCGGACGTTGAAAGCAGCGTCCTCACGGGTCCAGCCGGACCACTTGCCCATTTCGTGTTCAGCTTCGAAATCGCCATTGGGGATGTCAGTAGGAACCTTTTCGCCGCCGCATGCGGTGAAGCTCAGGAGCATGCTCAGAGCCAGCAGCAGGGCAAGAAACTTTTTGATTTTCATAATTGAGTCCTCTTCCCTATAATTTTTTGTTTTAATTGTTTGGTTTTGGTGGTGGTTTGGTGGCTTTGTTCGATGATGCAACGTTTCACGATGCGGTTATCTAAAGTATAAAATCATTAAAACATTTTGTCAAGGAAGAAATGGAAGTGCAAAAAACATTCATTTATTTGCACAAATGCGGGTATTTTGATTTGATAATATTCAACAATCACCATCTGTATGGAAACGTTTTAAAACAAATCAAGCATCATGAAATGTTTCACGATGCTTGATTTCCGTATTTCATTATACGACAAAGACCTCTTCCTTGGTAGGCATAGCAGGGATTGCGCCATGACGGGAAGTGGTGATGCCTGCCGCCTTATTGGACACCGTCAGGATCTGCTCCAGCTCTTCGGTGGTGATGGCATCCAGCGTATCGAACTGCGCCAACTGTGCCAGAGTCGCGCCAAAGAAGGTATCGCCGGCACCGTTGGTGTCACCTACCTTCACCTTCATGCCGGGCACATGGCCGGTGCAGCCTTTGAAGCGGTAGAAGGCACCGTTGGCGCCCAGAGTAACCAGCACCAGCGCGATGCCCTTATCTGCCAGAATCCGGGAACCTTCCTCCAGATCCTCGGTACCGGTGAGCAGGGGCAGCTCCTCGTCGGACACCTTCAGCACGTCCACCATGGTCAGAGGCTCCAGCATCCGCTCAACTGCGGTAGCCTCGTCGCTCCACAGGGATGCCCGGTAATTGGGGTCATAGCTGATGACGGCACCGTAGCCCTTAGCGGTCTTAGCGGCATGGAGTGTAGCGCTTCTGGCGGGATCAGTAGTCAGGCTCACAGAGCCAAAATGCAGGAATTTGGTATTTTTCAGCTGTTCATCAGAGATTTCCTCAGCACGCAGATTCACGTCGGCGCTGGGATCCCGATAGAAGCTGAAGGTACGCTCGCCCTGCTTGTCCACAGCCACCACAGCCAGGGTAGTGCGGCTGTGCAGGTCGGTGACCATACCAGAAACATCCACCTTGTTTTCAATCAGAGTATTGCGAAGGAAGGTGCCGAAGCTGTCGGTGCCCACCTTGCCGATGAAAGCGGTAGATGCACCCAGTCGGGCAGCTGCCACAGCCAGATTGGCAGGTGCGCCGCCGGGATTGGCAGCAAATACAGGGATGCCCAGCTCATTTACGCCGGACTGAGTCAGGTCAATCAGAATTTCGCCTACCGCGGTAATATCGATCATAATAATTTACACTCCTTATCTGTTTGCGCCGGAACACAGCGCCTTCACATCATTTACATTCCCCTGACGGAAGCCGTCCAGGGCCAGCAACACACCGGTTTTGTCTTCACACACCAGAATCAGCAATCTCCGGGACTGCTTGATCTGGAGAACTTCCTCATATGAAATCTGTCTTTCCACACCGTCTCCCAGAATTTCAAAATAATCCGGGTAAAACGAGGTTATCCGCTGCAAATTGCAGCCATACTTACCCTCCAAGGATTTCCAGAGCCTTTTCGCATTGGAGCGAGGCATTCCTATACACAGCCAAAGTCCGGCCACGCAAAGTAAAATCAAAAATCCAAGGCAGATAACCAAATCGCCCTTTACAGCAAGGGTATAGATAAAGAATGCTGTCCACAGACCCAGTACAAGCAGCATTGCCTTCCGGGCGGACTTGCC
>JAZNHQ010000007.1:0-2293 GCA_045577035.1 Faecousia sp.
AGTTGACTGTGCCGGTGACCACTCGGGTCATCACACGCTCCAAGTCCGTAACATCTTTCAGTGCTCCCTTCAGTTCTCCCCGGGAGACGGTGTTTTCCACCAGCTCCTCCACAGCGCTGTGGCGCCGGCCGATTTCCGCAGGATCCAGCAGGGGCTTTTCCAGCCAGCTGCGGAGCATTCGGCTGCCCATAGCCGTGTGAGTCTTATCCAACACCCAAAAGAGGGTTCCTTTCTTTTCCTTGGACCGCATAGTCTGGGTCAGTTCCAGATTCCGCCGGGCATCCAGATCCAGCTCCATGAATTTGCCGGTGGTGTAATACTCAAGGCTGCGGATATGCTTCAGGTCGTTCTTCTGCACGAACAGCAGCGTTTGCAGCAGCGTGCCACAGGCAATGATCGTTTCTGGCAGGCCTGTCAGACCCAGCTGGGACAGGGAAGTGCCGAAGTGATTTTGCAGAAGATCCTCTGCTTTGGCAAGGTCAAATTCCTCAGGCTTGCCCTCATCTACGCAGCAGTTCAAGCGGTGAAACAGGGCATCGTTCAAAATGGGGTCGTCCGCATTGTAGCGAATTACCTCAGAAGGGGCAAAGCGACCCAGCTCCGAAGCGGCGGCCTGGGCGTCCGTACAGACGGTGGCGTAGAACGCACCGGTGGATACATCGCAGAAGGCAAGACCGTAACGGCCGTTTTGTCCATACAGGCAGGCCATATAATTATTCTTCCTTTCGTCCAGCATACAGCTTTCGGTGACGGTGCCGGGGGTGACGATCCGGGTGATCTCCCGTTCCACAAGGCCCTTGGTGGTGGCAGGATCGGTCATTTGCTCGCAGATGGAGACCTTATACCCCTTTGCCACCAACCTGGCAATATAGGAATCCACGCTGTGATAGGGAACGCCGCACATGGGAGTCTGTTCCTCCTTGGGCTTGTTCCGGTCACGGGTGGTCAGTGTCAGATCCAGTTCCTTGGCGGCGGTCACCGCATCGTCGTAGAACATTTCATAGAAATCGCCCAGACGGAAGAACAGGATGCTGTCCTGATTACGCTCTTTAATTTCAAAATACTGACGCTGCATGGGGGTCAGTTCTGTTTTGTTTGTTGCCATATTATATTTCTCCTGTAAGGCTCCAGGTGTTGGCACCGGTAATGGTGATGTTGGCGAAGCTGCCCACCAGGGACTTTTCGCCCATAAAACGCACCAATCTGCCGCCCTCGGTACGGGCAGTCAAAAAGTCCTTATCTGTGCCGTCGATCAGACAGCGCAGGGTTTTACCCACATATTGGGCATGGATTTGCTCGGAAATCTCGTTCTGAACAGCACAAAGCCGATCGAAATGACGATTTTTCTCCTCCTTGGGGGTGGGGTCATCCATGGAAGCCGCAGGTGTGCCGGCTCTGGGGGAGAAGATGAACGTGAATAAAGAATCGTAGCGCACCTGCTGGATCAAGGAAATGGTTTCCTCAAATTCTTCCGCTGTCTCTCCGGGGAAGCCCACGATTACATCGGAGGTCAGCACCAGATCCGGCATAACAGATTTGGCGTAATTGACCTTTTCCAAGTAGGCTTCCCGATCATAATGACGGTTCATTGCCTTCAGTACACGGGAAGAACCAGACTGGAAGGGAAGATGCAGCTGCTTGGCGATCTTGGGAGAAGCGGCCATGGTGTCAAACAGCTTTTTGGAGGCATCCCTGGGATGGCTGGTCATAAAGCGGATCAAGAAATCACCGGGAATCTGTACGATCTTCTGTAAAAGATCCGCAAAATCAATGCCTTCATCCAAATCCTTGCCGTAGGAGTTCACATTCTGACCCAGCAGGGTAATATCCTTCACGCCTGCGGCAATCAAGTTTTCGCACTCCCGCAGAATATCTTCTGCCTTACGGCTGCGCTCTCTGCCGCGGACATAGGGAACAATGCAGTAGGTGCAGAAATTATTGCAGCCGTACATGATGGAGACCCAACCCTTCAAGGCAGAGTCCCGCAGCTGGGGGATACCCTCTGCGATAGAGCCGGGCTCCATCGCCGAGGGCCTGCCCCAGCTCCGGGACAGCACCCTGAAGGCCTGGGTCTCCATCATGTACGGCTGCAACAATTTCTGCACCTACTGCATCGTTCCCTATGTACGTGGACGGGAACGCAGCCGAAAGGCGGGGGATATTTTGAATGAATGCCGTCAGCTGATCAAAAGTGGCATCAAGGACATTACCCTTCTGGGTCAGAATGTCAACTCCTACGGTAAGGACTTGGAATGCGGCATGGATTTTGCGGACCTTTTAAAAGCCATCGCTG
>JAZNHQ010000008.1:0-3242 GCA_045577035.1 Faecousia sp.
TTGATGGGGATATTCCAGTATCCGATATTGAACAGAATGCTGGTGCTGTGATACCAGTGGTTCTGGGTGCCGTCTGCGGCTCCTGCCTGCATATTCTCAATATCAAACTGAATATACACATTTTCCAATGTGCCCTGTCCCTTCATTCCCAGAAATCCGCCGTAGCCCTTGACAGTAGCACCCACAAAGGAGATGTTCTTCAGTGTGCCAGGCAATTCCAAACCGTTGCCGTTTGTAGCGAAGAGCTCGCCGAAGAAACCGCCGGTGGCATCTGTAGCAGAGGTCTTGGAACAGAAATTGAAAATGGTATAGCCGCGGCCATCAAAGGTACCGGTAAAGGGAATGGTTGCATTGTTGGAATAAGTATATCCGGCATAATCAATGTGGTTATCCAGAGCATAGTATCCATCCGGATGCTTTTTCATCACTGTGGGGAACATACTCAGCTCGTCCGCATCACTAATGAGCATTGTGCAGACAGCGATCTTTGCGTGAACGGTGATCTTTTTGCTGCCCTTTTCAAAGGTCAGTATGACCGTCTTCTCTCCTGCCATTTCACTGACTGTGCCGCAGTCCAGTGTGAGGATGCCGTCAGCGTAGGATCTGGTGGTGAACTTCTTGCCCTCTACGGATGCATCTGTGAGCTCTGCACCCTCTACCAGCGTCTTCTGCTCGCCAAAATCAACCGTGAAGGTGGCTTGGCCAGCTGCGGTATCCACATAGGTCATACCTGCAAGCTCCACGGGCTCGCCAAAGGGCTTATCCAGGTTTATATCAACCAGTCTGTTGGGAATGGGGAAGCCATCCACAACCGTCCAGAAGCCGTTTCCATCCCACGCGGTCAAATTGTTCTTTGCGGCAACGAAGTCCGTGCGGTTTGCGTAACAGCCCACAGAACCGGCTTTCGCGGAGGTGGTGCCGAGCTGACCGTAATACTGATCTGCGCCTACAACATAGAAGTTATCAAATTCGCCAACATTGTCGGGGAAACCCACGGCATAGCCCCAACCGTTATTATCGGTCAAGGGTTCTTTGTATTCCACAATGACCTTATCCGCTGTCAGATACCATTTACCCTTATTGAACAATATGCTGGTGCTGTTGTACCAGGGGTTGGGATCGTTTACATCGGCGACCAGATCCTCGATAGTACAGTACACAAACACATTTTCCAGTGTGCCGCTGCCGTTCATTGCCAGGAAAGCACCCTTGCCCCAAACGGTGGCACCCACAAAGGAGATGTTTCTCAAGGTTGCGGAGTGCTGCGGCGCACCCTCTAAGCCAAAGTTCATACCAAAGAAGCCGTGGAGGGCATCGCTGGCGCTGGTCTTGGTGCGCAGGTTGTAAATGGTGTAGCCCCGACCGTCAAAAATACCGGTAAAGGACACATCATTATTATTGGTATAAGTATAGCCGGTATAGTCGATATCGTCACCTAAAATATAGTAACCGGAAGGATATTTCTGCATAATCTCCGGGAAGCGCTGCAGATCCTCTGCGCTGCAAATCGCCATATCGCTGGCAAAAATATTGATCTTCACCAGTGCCAGATCGTTACCCTTTGCGAAATTGGCAAAAATCTGACCTTCTTCAACCATATCGCCTAAGGTTGCGGTATCCAGTGTTAACATACCGTCGGCATAGGTGACAGAGGAGAAGTTCTTGCCGTCCACAGAAGCAGACTGGATCAGGAAACCCTCCAGCTCCTCAGCAAAGCAGGACAGGTCTATACGAAAGGTCTCTGCAGTCCGTTTGCTCACCAGTACCTGCTCATCAAGCATCATCTGCTTTGCATAATCCACCTTAACGCTGAGCTTCACGGCATTACTATAGTTGAATACAGAACGCACAGTAATATCCAGCACAGAATCATCGGGAATTTTGTCAGGAATAATAATCAGATTATTTTCAACCTTTACGCCAAGTCTTTTGGTCGCTGTGGACAGTACCACTTCATCCAGGAAGCCCAGATTTTCGATGGCAACGGTGGTACCGGACAATGTCTCGGCAGCCGCTGTGACTGTGGGCATATAGCTTGCGTGGATGTTGCGGCCTCTGGGATAGGCAACGGCTCCAATGGTCGCCCAGAACGTATTGCCCCAGCCGCCCATGCTTCTGCCGCTTTGAATGAAATCCCTGTATGTGGGATACGCACCGTATCTATCTGCGCCGGACTGGCTATCCACCAGCTGGTGATAGACATTATCTGCACCAATGATATACAGGCCGCTAAATTTGCCATACTCACCCAAATTGGTCAGCGCATAGCCGGTCTCGCCTACATTGACCATCGGAATGTTGTGCTCTATCAATACCTGCTTTGTTTCCAGTGAACCGTACATATAGGAGAACAAAACGGTGGTGCTGCTGTGACCTCCGCCTGTCTTCAGGTCGGTCAGAGAGACATTGATATAAACATTTTCCATCAGACCGCCGCCTATTTGCGCGATCATAGCGCCGGTTCCGGAATGGTTGGCGTTGATAAAGGCAATATCCTTTATTGTGGCCTCGTTCGCACCCGGTGCGCCGAATGTTTCACCAAACAAGCCGCGACCGAAACGATTTTCGCTGGAGGTCGTAAAATTATAGATCGCGTGTCCGCGGCCGTCAAAAGTGCCTAAGAACGGCTCAGTGACATTGGAGGAATAGGTGCCGCCGCATTGGATGTCATTGCCCAAAATGTAATAGCCATTGGGGTAGCTTGCCGCATACCGGGGGAATCTGTTCAGCTCCGATTCGGAATTGATGACAAAGGTCGCCATCGTACCCTCTGTGACAAACTCCGCCTTTTCCGCAATCACAGACAGCTCCACAGGCTTGCCAATGGAAGGCAGCATCTCGTCATTCAGGTAGAGCGCGCCGTCCTTGATCTCCTTCAGAACGCTTTCTCCGTTAAACAGAACATCGGTCACCTCACCGGCGCCGGCAAAACGAGAGGTACTAAGTACATATCCGGTAGCCTGCTCCACATCCACATTCTTTTTCTCTACCATGCTTCGGTAAATCACCGCATTGATGGCAATATCCGCATGGTCATACTGTCCTACAATACGGGCTGTACCGGCACTGACACCGACGATCCTGCCATCTTCACTGACGGTGGCAATATCCTGATCCAAGCTGATCCAGGTGATGGTGGGATTTTCCACCTTCACGCCCTTGTCGTACACGGTGACAACGGGGGTAATCTCCGTAATGTCCTTGTCGGTTTTATACAGTCCCAGCTCTGCTTTGTATGCAAA
>JAZNHQ010000009.1:0-16871 GCA_045577035.1 Faecousia sp.
ACGCTCACGCATGGTGTTTTCGCTGCGGCCGCGGCTGTAAGTGGTCAGCCAACGCAGACCCAGGGTCTGACGACGGTCGGGACGAACTTCGATGGGCACCTGGTAGGTGGAACCACCGACACGGCGAGCCTTCAGCTCCACAACGGGCATAATGTTTTCCATGGCCTGCTGGAAAACCTCCAGGCCATTCTTGCCGGTCTTGTTCTCGACAATTTCAAATGCACCATATACGACCTTCTGGGCGACACCCTTCTTGCCGTCGAGCATGATGCTGTTTACGAGCTTCGTAACCAGAACGGAATTATACTGAGGATCCGGAAGGACCTCTCTCTTGGGAACATTACCTCTTCTGGGCACTTTGCTTCCCTCCTTCATATTAAAATGATTTTCATCGGTACTCGAAGGTCATTGCCTTCGTTGTGCTTGCCAGAGGTTTTATATAAAAAACCTTGGCAAGGATTTGCCTTGCGTATAGGCTTGGAAAAAATTCAAGTTTGTGTTACAGAAGTATCTTACTTCTTACCTGCCTTGGGACGCTTTGCACCGTACTTGGAACGGGACTGCATACGACCCTGCACGCCCTGGGTATCCAGAGTGCCGCGGATGATGTGGTAACGCACACCGGGAAGGTCCTTAACACGACCGCCACGGATCATAACCACAGAGTGCTCCTGCAGGTTGTGGCCGACGCCGGGGATATAAGCGGAAACTTCCATTCCGTTGGTCAGACGCACACGGGCGATCTTACGCAGAGCGGAGTTAGGCTTCTTGGGGCTCACTGTACGAACTGCGGTGCAGACACCACGCTTCTGGGGGGAAGGCAGAGTAGTAGCCTTGTTCTCCAGGGTGTTCAGACCCTTCTGCAGAGCGGGAGCAGTGGACTTGTAGGAAACCTGCTGACGGCCATGTCTAACGAGCTGATTAAAAGTAGGCATTATTTTTCTCCTTTCTTTGGTTCTCACCTTGCGGTGGATCTATATTCTACGGATACTTCCGATAGAATCAATCTTTTACGGCAGCGGCGGCGCTGGCACCGACCTCTATACCGCAGGCATGCCCCAGTTCCTTCATGGTTTTCACCCAAAGAACCGGGGTAGCGTATCTTTTACAAAGAGCCAGGATGGGCTCAGTGATGGCAGGGTCGGCATTACGGGCCAGAAACACCTGTTTTGCACTCCGGTTATGGAGTACTTTTTTCAGCTGTTTGGCACCTACGACCAATTTTTGACCGCTCAGATCCGCCAGGATCTTACCGGTTGCCATACGATCGTCATTATAATTGTCCATACGGATATTTATTATATACAAAAATCAAGGAATGTCAACAAATTTTCAAGAAAAATTTTCAATCTTTTCCGCCTTTTTTCGTGCGATTGGCAGTGAAATTCCCTGTGCGGGAATGTCGCACAGGGAATGGGTATTATACATTGTCAGCCAGCATGGCGATCAGCACAGAAGCACGGATCATGCCCATGTTATTGGCAAAGGTCAGATCGGTGGCACCCACATCCAGGCAGAACTGGGCGATATTGCCCTCCCAGTAGCGGTAGTCGATCTCATACAGAACGGAATAGTGGTCTACCATGTAAGGCATCAGCGCATTGCCGAAGGATTCCTTGACCACCACGCCCACGCTGCCGTCGGTCACATCGGGGTTGGTGTAAACGGTCATAGGATTATCCGCACCGCCGAATACACTGTACTTGCCGCCGGCGCTGAGCTTGTCGCCGTTGCTGATCACATTCCACTGAAACTTTGTGCCGTTCTTGTCAGTGATCTCCATGTGGATGTTTTGGCTGTAGGGATGGTAGGCCTCTACCGTATCCCCGCTCAGAGCGGGATCTTTCTTGCAGTCGCCCAAATACAGACCGCCCCAGAAGCCCTCAAAGGTGGAAAGCTTCCGCTGATCCAGGGTATAGGGCTCCACACCCTTGACCTGGCACCAGGTCTCATATGCATAGTAGGAAGCCTTGCCGTTCCAGTGGTAGTCCGTATTGAAATACAGGTACTCATCCCGGTGGGTCATAAGATTGTCATAGCTGTTTACTGTCAGAATGCTGCTGTCAAGCTTGGCAAACAGCTTTTCCATGCATTCGTTCTGATTGTCGTAATTCTCACCCATGGCCTCGGCGATATCATCGGGCAGCACGATGCCAATGGCGGTGGGAATGGGCAATACAAACACATTGACCTGTCCTGCCAGATCCTCCGCAGCTTTATTGACCAGCTGGGCATAATTGGAAGCGGCATCTTCGCTATACCGGTAGTTTTCAAAAGCATGGTCGTCCACAATGTAGGTACCACCCATCTGACGGTAGGTACCGGACTTGCTGCGCAAGGTGGGATACTCCTTCACAGGAGGCTCTGTGGGAGCTTGGGTAGGCTCGGTAGTCTCTTCTGTGGGCTGCTGGGTAGTTTGCTGGGGCTGCGTGCCCTCGGTGAGTGTTACATCCTTGGTTTTCTTTGCGGCATTGTCCACAATATCCTCGGCGTTTTTGTAATCGTTCGTCACACACAGCAGAACATAAGTGCCCTGCTGCCAGATCACCGCATGGTCGATCTTATCCACTTCTTCGGGGATATAATTGATAAACTGGTGGCGCAGCTGCTCCACATGCTCCTGCACGCAAGCCTTGGCGGCATCCGCATCAGACTTATCTGCCACAGTGATCAGTGCCACACGGTCTGCAAAGTAACCGCTGCCGGTATACATCTTGACCGTAGCGCCCTCCGGCAGGCCGGAGAAATACATGGCCGCATCCTCGCCCACATCGGAAATGGGCGTGTCGAAAGCAACCTCATCCAAAATCACCTGCAGCAGGGCATTGCCATCCACCGCAGATTCCTTTTCGCCGCAGGCTGTCATGCCCAAAAGAAGCGCCATAGCCAGCAGCAGTGTCAAAATATTACGCATTTTCATATCTGTCATCTCTCTTTTTTTGCGTTATGCAGTATATGATGTTATGTTAACACAGCAATTATCCAATTGCAAGTGCATTTACAAAATTTTTACAATGGATATCATTCATCCAAAATGCATAAAAATAATGAATATTCGTATCGTTTTGAATATTTATGCATTTATCGTTGACAAATCCCAATTCCGGATGTATAATCCAGTCCGTATTGAAAAGAAAACCTTTGGAGGGATAAGAAAATGAACAAGGAAAATATTAAGAAAGTGGTGCTGGCCTACTCCGGTGGCCTGGATACCTCTATTATTATTCCCTGGCTGAAGGAAAACTACAACAACTGTGAAGTGATTGCGGTTTCCGGCAATGTAGGCCAGGCGGATGAGCTGGATGGTCTGGAAGAAAAGGCCATCAAGACCGGCGCCTCCAAGCTGTATGTGCTGGATCTGACCGAGGAATATGTGAATGACTACATCATCCCCTGCCTGAAGGCCGGTGCTGCATACGAAGAATATTTGCTGGGCACCAGCCACGCCCGTCCCTGCATTGCCAAGGGACTGGTGGACATCGCCATCAAGGAAGGTGCAGACGCCATTTGCCACGGCTGCACCGGCAAGGGCAACGACCAGGTGCGCTTTGAACTGACCATCAAGCATTTTGCGCCCAATATGCCCATTATTGCCCCCTGGCGTGAGTGGGATATCAAATCCCGTGAAGAGGAGATCGAATACGCCGAGGCACACAATGTGCCCCTAAAGATCAACCGGGAGACCAACTACTCCAAGGATAAGAACCTGTGGCATCTGAGCCATGAGGGTCTGGATCTGGAGGACACCGGCAACGAGCCCCTGTATGAGAAGCCCGGCTTCCTGGAAATGAGCGTGTCCCCCATCCAGGCACCGGATGTGCCCACCTATATTACCCTGGATTTTGAGCAGGGCGTTCCTGTTGCTCTGGACGGCGAAAAGATGAGTGCCAAGGAAATCATTTTGAAGCTGAACGAGATCGGCGGCGCCAACGGCATTGGCCTGCTGGACATCGTAGAGAACCGTCTGATTGGCATGAAGTGCCGCGGCGTGTACGAGACCCCTGCCGGTTCTATTCTGTATAAGGCTCACAGCGTGCTGGAATCCATCTGTCTGGACAAGATGACCATGCACGAAAAGCAGCGCATTGCCATTACATACGCCGAGCTGGTCTACAACGGACAGTGGTTCACTCCCCTGCGGGAGGCTCTGGCAGCCTTTGTGGACAAGACCCAGGAGCGTGTTACCGGCAAGGTGAAGCTGAAGCTGTATAAGGGCAATATGATCAATGCCGGTGTATGGAGCGACTATAGCCTATACTCCGAGGAGATCGCCACCTTCGGCGAAAGCGATTACGATCAGACCGACGCCAAGGGCTTTATCAACCTCTACGGCCTGCCCATCAAGGTACAGGCAATGGTTGACGGAAAGAAATAATCGGATATAATAAGGGAGGGTCAATGACCCTCCCAATTCTAATTAAGAGGTACATATTATGTCTAAAATGTGGGCGGGGCGCACAGATGGCGTCACCGAGAAAATAGCGGACGATTTTAATTCCTCCATTCACTTTGACAGTCGGATGTATAAACAGGATATTACCGGCTCTATGGCGCATGCGCAGATGCTTGCCAAGCAGGGCATTATCTCCGGGGCCGATGCGGATACACTGGTGGATGGCTTGGCACAGATCCTGGCCGACCTGGAAAGCGGCAAGCTGGCCATTGACCTGACCTGTGAGGATATTCACATGTTCGTGGAAGCGGAGCTGACCAGCCGTCTGGGCGATGTGGGCAAGCGGCTGCACACTGCCCGCAGCCGCAACGATCAGGTGGCATTGGATATCCGTATGTACCTGCGTGAGCAGATCGACGAGATTTCCGGCTTAGTCAAGCATTTGCTTGCCACGGTCACGGACAAGGCAGACGCCTACAAAGATGCCATTATGCCCGGCTATACCCATCTGCAAAGGGCCCAGCCCATTACCTTTGGTCACCATCTGATGGCTTACGCCATGATGCTGCTGCGGGATTTGCAGCGGCTGGCCGACTGCCGGAAGCGCATGAACCACTCCCCCATCGGCTGCTGCGCATTGGCCGGTACTACCTATCCCATTGACCGGGAATTTGAGGCACAGAAATTGGGCTTTGACGGTGTATGCCGCAACAGTTTGGATGGTGTATCCGACCGGGATTTCTGCGCAGAGATGCTCAGCGCCCTGTCCATCCTCATGATGCACCTTTCTCGTTTTAGCGAGGAAGTGATTCTGTGGTGCAGCTGGGAGTTCCGTTTTGTTTCCCTGTCCGATGCCTACACCACCGGCTCGTCCATTATGCCCCAAAAGAAAAATGCAGACATGGCGGAGCTGGTTCGGGGCAAGACCGGCAGAGTATACGGCGATCTGATGGCACTGCTGACCACACTGAAGGGTCTGCCCCTGGCATATAATAAGGATATGCAGGAGGACAAGGAGAGTATCTTTGACGCCGTGGATACCGTAAAGATGTGCCTGCAGGTATTTGACGGTATGCTGGAAACCATGACCGCCAACCGGGAGAATATGAAGCGTGCCGCCCAAAAGGGCTTTATCAACGCCACCGACCTGGCCGATTACCTGGTCAAGAAGGGTCTGCCCTTCCGCAGTGCTTATAAGATCTCCGGTCAATTGGTAGGACTATGTATTCAGCAGGATACGGTTTTGGACGATCTGCCTTTGGAAACCTACAAGCAATACAGTGAGCTGTTTGAAGAAGATCTGTACCAGGAGATTTCCCTGGAAACCTGTGTCAATAAGCGCACCTCCCAGGGCGGCACATCTGTTGCTTCTGTAGAAGAACAGATTACATATGTTAAGACCTTATTATAAAGAACGGATTGCCACACCAGTCTGCGGACTGGTTCGCAATGACGCACCGAAATAGTCGCAATCAAAAAGAAGCTGTTTGGGGGGCCTCACATAGGGATTCCTATGTGAGGCCGCCCTTGACAGCTTCTTTTTATAGTACATCCAATTCTTCTATGCCGTAGTATTCCATAACCGCAATGGCATCCGGGGTGATTTCCTCACCGCAGACCAGCACCGGCACTGCCGGGGGGCAGCTGACCGTGGGACTTGCCAGGATCTTTCCGGCGCATTGGTTCAAGGGCAGCCGTTTTCCCGGCTGCAAAACGGCCTCATGCATGGGAAGTACCTGCACCGGCGTTTCCATGGCAGGCATGGTTGCGGCAATGGGCGTTTTCCTGGGAAGGGACAACAACACTTTTTCCAGCTTCTCCAAATCGGACAAACAGTTTTCCGGCGTTACCATCAACACCAGATAATCTGGGTCGCAGAATTCACAAATTATATTTTGCTTTTCCAACAGCTGCGCCAATTCATAGCCTAAGTAGCCGCAGGATTTGGGAGCAAGGGTGATTTTCAAAGGCTCCCCACCTGCCAATGCATACCCTGCCGCCTCCAGCTTTTCTTTCAAGGCACAAACATGGGGCAAAAATGCATTTAGGGTTTGGGGATAGGCCTCCAAATAGGCATTGCAGGCATCCAGGGATTGCAAGATCAGATAAGAAGGACTTGTAGATGCAAACAGGCTCATGGCCTTTTCTGCCTGCTGAGCAAACATAGCCGGGGCACATTGGGAGATATGCAGATATCCGCCGCCGGTCAGCACCGGCAGGGTCTTATGGGCAGAGTCACAGCAAAGGTCCGCACCCAGATCTATGGGGTGGCGGCTTTCCTCCAAAAACCGCAGATATGCCCCGTGGGCATTATCCACAAGCAAAAGCGCATTATGCCGGTGGCAAATCTGTGCCAGGGCGGCAATGTCTGCGGTGTTGCCCAAATAGTCAGGACTGGTAATGTACACGGCATCCGCCGGGGTTTCCTGCAAAAAGGCATCCAGCTCCCCTGCCCCGATGGGACAGGACAGCAGATCGGCCTTTTCCTGTGGCCAAAGCCATTTTACATCCATATCCAGCAGCGCCGCCGCAGTCACAAAGCTTTTATGGGCATTGCGCCCGGCTGCGATCACCGGCTTTCTGCCCACATACAGCCGCAGTAAATACAGCATGGCACGGATGGACAAGGATGAGCCTTCCGCAGAATAGAGCGTTCTGGCCGTGCCGAACAAGCTTGATGCATTGTCCTGGCTCTGCCGCAGAATTCCGTCTGCATGATACAGCACATCTGCGCCTGCTACCTCGGTTATATCCGCCGGTGCGCCCACGCCCTTATGTCCGGGCATATGGAGCCGGGTCACATTCTTCTGCATGTAGTCCCGGATGAAATCACAGACCGGTGTATTCATACATCCAAAGTTTTGGCTGCTTCCAGCATAATGGCACATTCCATGCGCTTGCGGAACAGCTCGCAGCCGTACTTGTACACGCCGGTAATGGCGCCGGTGGCATGGTAGGCATTGGCAGCGCAGCCGCCGGAGCAGTACAGCTTTGCCCAGCAGTCGGCACATTCGGGACGGGCGTATACATTGCAGGCAGCGAATTCATCCTGGATCTCGTAATTGTCCACCCCATCCCAAATATTGCCCAGCTTGAACTTCTCATCGCCTACGAACTGGTGGCAGGGGTACAGGTCACCCCAGGGGGTCACCGCCATGTACTCCGTGCCGCTGCCGCAGCCGGATACCCGCTTATAAATGCAGGGGCCACCCTTCAGATCGATCATGTAATGGTAGAAGGTAAAGGGCTTGCCCTCTTTATGACGCTGGAGCATCAGCTGTGCCAGCTGTTCGTACTGCTCCAAAACAATGGGCAGATCCTCTTTCGTCAGTGCAGAGGGATCATCAGGTGCGCAGACCACAGGCTCCATGCTCAGCTCCGTAAAGCCCAGATCCAGCATGGTCTGAATATCCTTCAAAAAGTCCGGGTTGGCATGGGTGAAAGTGCCGCGCATATAGTAGTTCTTGCCGCCACGCTCTTTGACCAGCTTTTGGAACTTGGGCACGATCCGCTCCCAGCTTCCCTTACCGGCGTAGTCCACACGGTATTTATCGTGGATCTCCTTACGGCCATCCAGGCTCAGCACCACATTGCTCATTTCCCGGTTGGCGAAGTCGATCACATCATCGTCAATGAGCATACCATTGGTGGTCAGAGTGAAGCGGAAATGCTTGCCTGTCTCCTTTTCCCGGCTGCGGGCGTAGGCCACCATCTCCTTGACCACATCAAAGTTCATGAGCGGCTCACCGCCGAAAAAGTCCACTTCCAGGTTGTGCCGCTTGCCGGAATTTTCGATCAGAAAATCCAAGGCACGCTTGCCCACCTCAAAGGACATGAGGGCACGCTCGCCCTGGTACTTGCCCTGGGCAGCAAAGCAGTAGGCGCAGTTTAGGTTGCAGCTGTGGGCAATGTGGATACACAGAGCCTTGATGACCCCGGAGGTCTTTTCCTTCAGCTTGCCTGCCATAGGCGCAAAGGTGTCCGGGGTAAAGAGCTTGCCCGCGGCCTTCAGCTGCTCCAATTGGGCGAAGCAATCCTGGATTTCTTCTTCGGTCACATCCTGGCGGTTGGGATACTTTTCCAGGATGATCTGTGTGATTTCCGCCTGGGTCTTATGTTCGTACATTTCAATGATATCGTAGGCAACCTCGTCCACCACATGGACAGAGCCGGAACAGATATCCAGTACGATATTCATACCGCCCAGCTTATAACAATGGATCATAGCTTTCTCCTTCTCGAAAAAAATGCCGCCAGATGGCGGCATTTTTACGCATAAACTAGCTTACTTGTTCTCGCACTGCTGGTTAGCAATGCCGCAGCTGGTCTTGCAAGCAGACTGGCAGGAGGTCTGGCACTCGCCGCAGCCGCCGTTCTTTGCGCTCTCGCACAGGTTCTTGGTTTCCAAAGTCTGGATCTTCATATTCGTACCTCCGAATAAATTTGTTTTTAATAGTTTATCACAGGAAGCTTCAATAGTCAACAAAAGATTTCACTCTTGCAGGCTGTGAAGGAAAGTGGTATACTAGGCTGAGGGGACTCGAACCGAAACAGGCTCTCAGCAGCTTTTTTTGCTGCTTTTTGCCTTATCTTCCTTGCCTTGCGTTAGCAAGGCGGCGTCATCTGCGCCAAAAATCAATCAAAAATATCATGCTGAGAGGTGCCTTGCAGTTTTCAGCCGTTTGCATTTTCCAAGACGAAGAAAATCACGCAGACAATACTCGGTGTATTATCAAGGGATTTTCTGATGCATTGGGGAATGCAAGCGTCTGAAAACCTGTTTGGGTTCGAGTCCTCTCAGCCTAAAGGAGGCGTAAGCCATGAAAAGAATGAATGTGATCGCCATGATCTGTGGCCTTTGCCTGTGCTTAACAGGCTGCTCCACCCAAGGGGGTACATGGATCTTTGGCATCTTAGGAATACTGGTCTTGGCATTTGCTGTACTTCGGACATACAGCGCTGTTCAGTATAACCGCAGCCGCAGGAGAAAGCGACGCAGAAAAGCGGAAGCCCCGGAGCAGATCCTGCTGACCGTGATCATTTACGCCCTGGCGTTGGTGCTGATTTTAGCTGCATTCGTCTGCGCAGAGGCAGAACCCGCCAGCGACGCCAAAGCGCAAAACTCCCACACGACCCATCCTTCCCAGGAATCCACCGAACCGGAGGAAACCCAGCCCCAAACCAATTTCACCCCGTCCAAAACCGCCTCCAGCGATCCGGACAATTGGGGCATCCACTGGGAGATTTATGAGGGCAACCAGCTGGTAACGGAATACCAGCGCCAGGATGCCATTTCCTTTGGCGAACCGGAGGATTATTTTGCACTGCCCGGCATTGCCACCTTCCGCGGCAACAACTACCGCAACAGTCCCTCCTACGGCACAGCCACCGTCACCCAGAAAACACTGAACATTGATTGGACTGCAACAACCGGTACCTTGCCCGGTTCCAATTGGGGCGGCTGCGGCTGGACGGGACAGCCCTTGATCGTGGAGTGGGACGAAGCGACCCGATCCATTATGAATCTGTACCCCGAAAAGAAAGCCAAAGACGGTTTGGTTGAAGTGATCTATGCCGCCCTGGACGGCAAGATTTATTTCCTGGATCTGGACGACGGCAGCGCCACCCGGGATCCCATCGACATGGGCATGTGCTTCAAGGGCGCAGGCAGTCTGGATCCCAGAGGATACCCTCTGCTGTATGTAGGCTCCGGTGATGTGAACGGAGACGGCGATCGACCCAGAATGTTCATTATCAGCCTGATCGACGGCAAGCTGCTTTATGAAAACGGCCACAACGAACGGCTGTCCCTGCGCAAGGACAATGACAGCTGGTGCGCCTTTGACTCCACACCCCTGGTACACGCCCAAACAGACACCTTGATCTGGCCCGGCGAAAGCGGCGTGCTGTACACAATGACCTTGAATACCCAGTACGACAAGGAGGCCGGCACCATCTCCATCGACCCGGACAATATGGTTTGCACCCGGTACGACACCACCCGAAGCAGTGAAAGCGTCTACTGGTACGGCTATGAGGCCGGTGCCAATATTGTGGGCAATTATCTGTATATCTCCGAAAACGGCGGTATGTTCTTCTGCATTGACTTAAATACCATGGAACTGATTTGGGCGCAGGACACCGAGGATGACTCCAATTCCACCCCGGTATTTGAGTATATCAGCGACGAAGAGGCCTATATTTACACCGCTCCCTCCCTGCACTGGACGAAGGATTCCAACAGCCAGGGTCAGATCTGCATTTACAAGCTAAATGCCCTCACAGGTGAGATCGTTTGGAAAGTGCCCTATGATGTGCATACTGTGAATGGTGTATCCGGCGGCATCCAATCCTCCCCCTTGCTGGGTAAACCGGGCACGAGCCTGGAGGGGCTGATCGTCTACACCATTGCCCGTACCCCCAATCTGAACAGCGGCATCATGGTTGCGCTGGACATCCAGACCGGCGAGGAGGTCTGGTGCATGGACATGAACAATTATGCCTGGAGCTCCCCCGTACCCATCTACACCCCCGACGGCACCGGCTATATTGCGGTCTGTGATTCCGGCGGATATATGTTCCTGGTGGACGGCAAAACCGGCAGGCAACAGTATCTTCTGGGCATCGGCGGCATGGTGGAGGCATCCCCCGCCGTTTACAACAACCGCATTGTGGTGGGCATCAAAAAAGGCCCCATCACCTGTGTAGTAATCAAATAATATATTGGGACTGCTGCGGCAGTCCCAATTATTTTTTCCATTTTATGTTTAACTTCCGAATTTTAGGCAATACTGAACTTCGGAGGTGCTTAACATGAGCAACAAAAAATTCAAAGAGAGTTTTGGTTCCGGGGGCTACTACATAGCCCTGGTCCTGTGTGCTGTGGCTATCGGGATCTCCGGCTATTTGTACTACCGAAACACCAACAAAACCCAAGAAGACCCCAATCAATCCGTGATCGCCACCGATCCCCAGTCTGATGTGGAGGCCGTGGCGACCCAGCCAATGGGCAGTGAGGATCCCAACAACACAGATCCCACCAACACCACTCCCACAGATCCTGCCCAAAAGCCCCAGGTGATCCGCAAGCCTGTGGAAGGACAGACCATTGCGTCCTACGCCATGGATGCCCTGAGCTATAACCAGACCACCCGGGATTGGCGCACGCACAACGGCATTGACATTGCCGCGGTAGCAGGTACCCAGGTCAGCGCCGCCGCAGACGGTACTGTTTACACGGTCTACGAGGATGATGCCATGGGTACCACTGTGGTGATCCGCCACGAGGGCGGCTATGTGACCACCTACTCCAGCCTGGACACCGATCTGAAGGTAGCCACCGGAGATACGGTCACCGCCGGGCAGGTCATCGGCTGTGTGGGCAGCACTGCCCTGCTGGAAACTGCCATTGGCGACCATCTGCATTTCTCCGTTACCTGTAACGGCAGCTATGTAGATCCCGAGGATTTCCTGGGCACTGAATAAACCTACTCTTCATTTTCTTTCCTCTTTGTTAAGGGCGTCGGAATACCGACGCCCGATTTTTATGCAAATTCCAATTTATCGTGCTGTTATTTCGATGCGCAAAGGCTTCTCCTTGGGGAGAAGCTGTCAAAAAATAGGCTCTTCGAAACCTATTTTTTGACTGATGAGGGGAAAAGCAATGTTCGAAAACGCACCACAGCACAGATCCTATAACCAACGCCCCTCATCCGTCACCAGTGTGCGCACTGGTGACACCTTCCCCCGAGGGGGAAGGCTTTGGTGCCTACGCCTAACCATCTGCTCAGTGCGACAAATTGGAATCTTTTATTTGGGCTCCAGGCTTTGATTCACATTCCAGCACAGATAATAGGTGCCGATTTGACCGGCGATCACAAATTCATCGGGGTATTTGCGCTTTAGGGAGCTGATCTCGTTGGTGGGCACGTCGTCAATGAGCAGCCAGGTGCCGTTTTGGAAATTGGTCAGCATATTGTTGGAATCGTCTGACAGGAAAAACCGCAGCTTTTCCATGGTCACCTGCTCCGCACCGTGGTAGTTTTCATTTTTACGCAAAGTGATCACACTGTTATGCCGCCACTCGGTCATGGTATAGCCGCCGTTACATACAAAGCTGCCCGGCTTGGTGGCCCAGGCCTCATTTCCCTCCACCACATCCCGGCGTACCGGAAAGTATGCGGGAAAGGCCAGCAGCTCATTCCAGTAGTGTATCCGGTGGTTAAGCTTCACCTGCAAGGTGCGCTCATCCAGGGCTTCTACAGAAAGCCTTGCGTCCTCTTTTCCGGCTGCTACATCCTCATATCCCACAATGGGTTCAAACATATAGCCATAGTCCGCCGCCAGCTCATAGGATGCGGCTCTGTTCCAGGCGTACACGAAATCCTGGGCAGTCAGCGGCTGCCCATCCGACCACTGCATATTTTCGTGAAGCGTATAGGTGTAGGTCAGAGTACCGTCCGGGTTTTCCTTTCCCTCCGGCAACGCTTCCGCGCAGTCCGGTGCAATGATCAGCTTTCCGGTTTCGTCCTGTTCCCAGCAGGCAAGTCCTGCAAACAGATGGCTGACCATGGACGAGCCATCCACGGTGGATACCAGGGCAGGATCTAAGGTATCCGGCTCGGAAGCAAGGCACAAAGATAGGCTGTCCGTTTTACCGCTGACCTTGGTTTTGTGAAAATACTTATGCCCCATGGGGTTGGCGTAGAAGCCCTCCACCTTATCACTGAGCATATAAATATCCGTGTAAAAATAAATGGGCATAATGGCGCCGGTGGACATGAGCATATCCTCCGCCAAATGCATGAGCTTATAGCGCTTATTTGTATCCCGGCAGCCGCGAATGGTGTCAATCAGCACATCATAGGTCTGCGCCCAGGTGCCGTCCGTTACCTGCACATCGTAGCCATAGGCCGTCAGATCCAGATCGTATATGGCCGCCTGGCCATGCTTGCCCTTACCGAACTGCACATCGTTATTACCGGAATCGGAAGTCCACATATCCAGGAAGCACAAGGGGTCATTATAGTCTGCCACCCAGCCGTTGCGGGCAATGCCGTAATCGCCCTGGTGCCGGGTATTAAGAAAGGTACTCCACTCCTGGTTTTCCAAATTCACCCGGATACCCACAGAGCCCAACACAGTCTGCACATACTCCGCCACAGCCTTATGGGATTCGGAGGTATTGTACAGATAGGTAATGGTGGGAAAATCCGTAAAACGCCCGGTGGATGCATCGTAATGATAATACTTTTCCAAAATATCAAATGCCCTGCCGAAGTTCTCCTCATAGGCTTGGGCCGAAGTATTGTAGTATCCCACATAGTCTTCTGCGTGACCGGCATTCAGATAAAACTCTGAGCCGTCGCTATCCGTCATGCCCATGGCCACAAAGGATGCCGCAGGCTGCTGTCCCGCCTGGCCAATGGAACCGGCAATATAGTTTCGATCTAACAGCAGTGAAATGGCAAAGCGGATCTCTGCCTTGGCCGCCTCGTCCACAGGCAGCTTTTGGGTACTGGGCGTAGGGGCGCTCTCCCGGGAACAGGCCGAAAATACAAACAGCATCGCAACGCACAGAAAACACGCCAAAATCTTTTTCATATTTCTCCTCCATTCTAATTGGATCTAGTTTGCTCTGTCCACATGGTGACAGGCTACGAAATGTTCTTTGGAAACCTCCGTCATTTCCGGCATCTTCTCCACGCAAACTGCCGTGGCATAGGGACAACGGGTACGGAAAGGACAGCCGGAAGGAGCATTCAAGGGACTGGGAATATCCCCGGACAGTACGATCCGGCGGCTTTGCTTTGCCAGCTTGGGATCCGGCAAAGGCACCGCAGACATCAGGCATTGGGAATAGGGGTGCAGGGGCTTTGCATACAGCTCCCTGGCAGGTGCCAGCTCCACCAGCTTTCCCAAATACATGACCGCGATCCGGGTGGAGATATGCCGCACCACCAACAGATCATGGGCAATGAATAAATAGGTCAGCCCCATAGTTTCCTGCAGCCGGGAAAACATATTGATCACCTGTGCCTGGATAGACACATCCAGGGCAGACACCGGCTCATCACAGACCACAAATTCCGGGCTTGTGGCCAGGGCTCTGGCAATGCCGATCCGCTGGCGCTGTCCGCCGGAAAACTCATGGGCATAGCGATTGGCGTGTTCCGAGTTCAGGCCTACCTGCGCCATCAGCGCCAGCACCTTTTCCTTGCGTTCTGCCTTACTGCCATACAGCCTGTGGATATCCAACGGCTCTGCGATCATGTCCGACACAGTCATTCGGGGATTTAAGGAAGAATAGGGATCCTGGAACACCATGGCCGTCTGCCGCCGGTAGCTTTTCAGATCAATATCCTGCCCATGAAACAGGATTCTGCCGCTTGTGGGCTTATACAGGTGCAAAATCGTACGCCCCACGGTAGTTTTTCCGCAGCCGGACTCCCCTACCAGGCCCAGGGTTTCCCCTTTTCGGATAGTAAAGCTTACATCGTCCACCGCCTTCAGGGGCGTGGTGTGTAGCAGTCCTGTGCGCACGGGGAAATATTGCTTCAGATGCCTGACCTGCAGCAGCTCATTCATGGTATTTCCCCTCCTCAAAGGCCTTTTTCTGATTCATCCAGCATTGGGCGTAATGCTTATCGTTGATTTTTGTACGCTCCACCCGCTTTCGCAGGCAGATCTGCATGGCCTCCTCACACCGGGGCGCAAAGGGGCAGCCCTTGGGAATATTCAGTAGATCAATGGGCGTGCCGGCAATGGGGCGCAGGGGCTTGCCGTCGTCGTCCAGGGATGGCACAGAACGCAGCAGTCCTTTGGTATACTCGTGGCTGGGGTTATAGAAGATCTCATCCACCGTTCCCTGCTCGCAGATGGCACCGGCGTACATGACGATGACCTCGTCGCACATCTGCGCCACCACGCCCAAATCATGGGTGATCATCATAATGGACATGCCCATTTGTTTTTGCAGCTTCTGCATCAGCTCCAAAATCTGCGCCTGGATGGTCACATCCAGGGCGGTGGTGGGCTCGTCCGCGATCAGAATATCCGGCTCGCAGGCCAGAGCCATGGCGATCATGACCCTTTGGCGCATACCGCCGGACAGCTCATGGGGATACTGCTCCATACGCTTTTCCGGTTCGTTCACATTGACCAGCTGCAGCATTTCCACCGCCCGGTCATAGGCCTGTTTTCGGCTGCGAGGCGTATGCAGCAAAATGGCCTCCATCAGCTGACGGCCCACGGTGTAGGTGGGATTCAAAGAGGTCATGGGATCCTGGAAGATAATGGAGATCTTATTGCCCCGGATATGCTTCATGACCCGCTCCCCTGCGCCCACCAGCTCCTGGCCTTTGAATTTCACGCTGCCGCTGAGGATTTTGCCTGTCTTTTCCAAAATCTGCAAAATGGCATAAGCGGTCACAGATTTTCCGGAGCCGGATTCTCCCACGATTCCCAGCACCTTACCCTTATCCAGGTCAAAAGACACCCCATTGACCGCTCTGACCTCCCCCGCCGGAGTGTGAAAGGATACACGCAGATCCCGTACTTCCAATAACGCCATTGGTTCTCTCCTCTCAAATTCACGTTTATCGTTCCGTTGGTTATTCGCTCTGCGCTCAAATCTTGTCATTGCGAGCCAGTGCGCACACTGGCGTGGCAATCTCCGCAGTAGAAGCTACTTCTATTGTGGTTCCTTGCGAAAACGAACACTGGAGATTGCCACACCAGTGACTCGGTCACTGGTTCGCAATGACGCACTTTTTAGATTGTGCGTATCAGAACGATAAATTGGAATTTAGTTTTTTAGTTTTGGGTCAAAGGCATCCCGCAGGCCGTCGCCGAACAGGTTCAGTGACAGCACGATCAAGCTGATCACCACCGCCGGGATCACCAATCGGTAGGGATAGGAGGTGATGCCGTTAAGAGCATCGGATGCCAATGAGCCCAGGCTGGGCATGGGTGCGTTCACACCCAGCCCCAAAAAGCTCAGATAGCTTTCCGTAAAAATGGCGTTGGGGATCTGCAAGGCTGTGGAAATGATCACCAGGCTGATGCAGTTGGGGATCAGATGCTTGCGGATCACCCAGCCGCCTTTTGCTCCGGCTGCCCGGGCGGCAAGCACATACTCCCGCTCCCGAAGGCTCAAAATCTGGCCACGGATCAGCCGTGCCATGCTCACCCAGTACAAAAAGGCAAACACCAAAAACAGACTGATCATGTTGCTGCCCAGCTCTTCCAGCACCGTGCCTTCAATGAGGGGCCCTAAGGTTACCTTCATTACCGATGCCAACAGGATCACCATGAGGGTATCCGGCAGCGAATAAATAATATCCACAATGCGCATGATGACCATATCTGCCTTGCCGCCCAGATACCCCGCCAACGCGCCCACTGTTAAGCCCACCACCAGTACGATAATACTAGCGAAGAAGCCCACCGCCAGGGAGATCCGGGTGCCGTAGACCAC
>JAZNHQ010000010.1:0-3573 GCA_045577035.1 Faecousia sp.
CAGTTTGCGAACTGGTCTCGGAATGACAAAATTTCTTAACTTAATGACATTGCCTGCTCGCCAGGGAGGTTTTTCTGTCAATACTGCAACGCGTATACGATAAATTGAATTTTATAAAAATATCTTTCTTTTTTACAAATTCTATGTATAATGGTAAGTGATGAATTCTGGCCTTTAAGGAGGTTTATAACATAATGGAAAAATTGATTCTATCTCATGAAACTGTCAGCAGCTTAAACGCAGGCTTTGCGGCTGCCTTCGGCGGTCAGCCGGAGCGGTATTTCTCCGCCCCCGGCCGTACCGAGATCGGCGGCAACCACACTGACCATCAGCGTGGCCGGGTACTGGCTGCAGCCGTGAATCTGGAAGCTGCCGCCGCTGTGCGTGTTAACGGCACCAACACCGTCCGCATTTTATCCGAGGGCTATCCCATGTGCCAGGTAGATCTGTCTGATCTGATTCCCAAGGCAGACGAGATCAACACCACCATGGCTCTGATTCGCGGCGTGGCTGCCCGTTTCTCTCAGCTGGGCTGTAAAGTGGCAGGCTTCGATGCTTACATAACCTCCACCGTTCTGCCCGGCTCCGGTCTTAGCTCCTCTGCTGCTTATGAGGTGCTGATCGGCACCATCGTCAACCACCTGTTCTTCGAGGGCAAGGTCAGCCAGCCGGAGATCGCCATGATCGGCCAGTACGCAGAAAATGTCTATTTCGGCAAGCCCTGCGGCCTTATGGATCAGATGGCCTCTGCAGTGGGCAACATGGTAACCATCGACTTCCTGGACAAGAACAACCCCGTGATCGAGTCCGTGGACTTTGATTTCGCCTCCTGCGGCCACGCCCTGTGCATTATTGACAGCCGGGCCAGCCATGCAGACTTGACCGACGAATACGCCGCCATTACCATTGAGCTGAAGGATATTTGCAGCTTCTTTGGTAAGGAGGTGCTGACTCAGATCGATGAGGCAGATTTCATTGCCAATATGGCACAGCTGCGTGAGCAGTTTGGTGACCGTGCGGTACTGCGTGCATACCATTTCTATAAAGAAAACGCTCGTGTGCCCCAGCAGGTGGCAGCCCTTCGGGCAGGCGATTTTAATGCCTTCCTGAGCCTGGTCAAGCAGAGTGGCTACTCCTCCTGGATGTACCTGCAGAACGTCATCCCCGCAGGCTACCGTGAGCACCAGGACGTGGCGCTGTCTTTGGCTCTGTGCGAGCATTACCTGGGTGGCAAGGGCGCATTCCGTGTCCATGGCGGGGGGTTTGCCGGTACGGTACAGGCCTTCGTTCCCATGGAGATCCTGGACACCTTCCGCAAGGGCATTGATGCCGTTTTGGGCGAAGGCGCTTGCCATGTGTTGTCCATCCGTCCCCACGGCGGCGTAGAGGCTTACGCATAAGGAGAAACGAATATGAAGATTGAAACATACATCGATTCTCTGGTTTCTTATGCCATGAATAAGGGACTGGCTACGCCGGAAGACCATACGGTTCTGACCAACCGCCTTCTGGAGATCCTGGGCATGGATGCCTATGATCCTTCTGATGAGCCTCAGATCGAGGAGCTGGAAGATATCCTGAAAAACCTGTTGGACTACGCCTGCGAAAAAGGCCTGTGTGAGGACAATGTGGTGGCCCGTGACCTGTTCGACACCAAGCTTATGGGTGCCCTGACACCCATGCCCCGTGAGGTCATTGCCATCTTCAATACCCTTTACGAAAAGAGCCCAGAGGCAGCCACCGACTGGTACTATAAGTTCAGCTGCGACACAGACTATATCCGCCGCTACCGCATCGCCAAGGATATGCGCTGGAAGTACGCAAGCGACTATGGTGAGATCGACATCACCATCAACCTGTCCAAGCCGGAAAAAGACCCCAAGGCCATTGCCGCCGCCAAAAACGCTCCCCAGTCCAGCTATCCCAAGTGCCAGCTGTGCGTGGAAAACGAGGGCTATGCCGGCCGCATGAATCACCCTGCCCGGCAGAATCACCGGATCATCCCCATCACCGTGGCGGATTCCAAATGGTGCTTGCAGTACTCCCCCTATGTGTATTATAACGAGCATTGCATCGTGTTCAACTCTCAGCACATTCCCATGAAGATCGACCGCTCCGCCTTTAAGAAGCTGCTGGACTTCGTGACCCTGTTCCCCCACTATTTTGTGGGCTCCAACGCCGATCTGCCCATTGTGGGCGGCTCTATTCTGAGCCATGAGCATTTCCAGGGCGGCCACTACACCTTCGCCATGGAAGCCGCCCCTGTGGAGCAGAAAATCGCCTTCACAGGCTTTGAGGATGTTTCTGCAGGCATCGTGAAATGGCCCATGAGTGTGATCCGTCTGAATGGTAACGACCCTGACAGACTGGTGGAACTGGCAGACAAGATTCTGCTTGCCTGGCGTGGTTACACCGATGAAGCCGCAACCATCCTGGCAGAAACCGACGGCGAGCCTCACAACACCATTACTCCCATTGCCCGTCGCAGAGGGGATGCCTATGAGCTGGATCTGGTGCTGCGCAACAACCTGACCACCGATGAGCATCCTCTGGGTGTATACCATCCCCATGCGGACAAGCACAACATCAAGAAAGAGAACATCGGCCTCATTGAGGTCATGGGTCTTGCTGTGCTTCCCAGCCGTCTGAAGAAGGAACTGTACGACCTGGCAGATGCCATCGTAGCAGGTACTCCCCTGACCGGCGAACTGGAAAAGCACATTACCTGGGTCGAGGGCATCAAGAGCCGCCGCAGCTTCACCAAGGACAACGCCCTGGATATCCTCATGGAGGAGACCGGCCGGGTATTTGCCGCTGTGCTTGAGGATGCAGGTGTCTACAAATGCGATCCCGAAGGCCGTGCTGCCTTCCTGCGTTTTGTAGATTATGTAAACCAATAATTAAAATTTCTATCCCCCATAGGGGCTTGTAAAAACACATTTTTTGGGCTATTATAAGGAAAATCCACTGAAACGGAGATCTTGCCATGGCAGACCATCATCACGAACACGACCATACCTATATGCACGCCCACGGCATCGCCCATTCTCACGGCCATGTCCATGAGAATCAAAAGGCGGTCATTAACCGACTGGCCCGTGCCATGGGACATTTGGAAAAGGTCAAGCGCATGGTGGAGGAAGGCTATGACTGCTCCGAGGTATTGGTGCAGCTGGCAGCGGTCCGCAGCGCGTTGGATAACACCGGCAAGGTGATCCTCAAGGATCACATCCACCACTGCATGGTGGATGCCGTCACCGCCGGTGACCAGGACGCCATTGACGACCTGTGCCAGGCAATCGACAAATTTATGAAATAACAAAAAAGTGCGTTCACAAATTTGCGAACGCACTTCAGTCTGTCAAGACACCGGCCAAAGGCCGGTGTCTCAGAGTGTCAAAAAAGCCGCCAAACGCCAAAACAGAACAAAAAAAATAGAAAGTTGCGTACAAAGCCTTCTCCTTGAGGAGAAGGTGGCAAAAATCTCTGATTTTTGACGGATGAGGTGGAAAAAGCCTTGCTACGCAAGGTGTTTTGGCTTACTGCGCAACTCGCCCTCTACCGTACCACCTG
>JAZNHQ010000011.1:0-5221 GCA_045577035.1 Faecousia sp.
GTCGTCACAAACGCCTTCCTCGTTTGCCGACCGCTGCCACTCGCTCAGGTCGCTTTATCCGCCACCGGCGGCGCTCCTATCGCTCCCCGTCCGGGAGGCCGGTCCCTACAACGCATCGAAATAACAGAGCGATAAATTGAACGTTGAAGTTTTACGGGGTAGTAGCGTTACCGGGCGGTACCCAATGGCGTAAGGATAACTGCCCCGGGGGGTGCGAGGGTGGGATGAAACGCCCTTGCGTTTCAAAAAACTCCGGAAGCAGTGCTTCCGGAGTTTATGTAAGAAAAGTTATTTCTTCTTGTTGATCACGAAGAAGTCAACAGCTGCCAGGGCACCATAGATCACCAGAGAAGCCCAGCACAGCCAGTGGGGATAGTAGGTCACAGACACAGTGACGCCCCATACGGTCTCGCTCTCGCCAGCCAGCAAGAACAGAATGACCTGCAGGATCACACCAACAGCGCCGATCAGGCCCATAGCGAAACCAGGGTTCATACCCTTCAGGTTCTTGCCGATGAACTGATCATAGTAGGGCATATTGTTCTTTTCCTTCAGGAAGTACAGAATGCCGATAGCGGCTGCTACCAGGCTGCACAAACCGGTAATGATATTACCAATGGTGCCCATGGTGAAGTCCTCGATGTCAGAGGGAGAGCCGCTTGCAGACTCGGACTGACCGCCTGCAGAAACAGAAGCGGTAACATCCAGGATTTGGAAGGTGTTCAGAATGAACATCAGAGCAGCAAATACGCCAACAATGGCCAGGATCAGAGCCAGATTCTTCTTCAGAGTTGCGCCCAGGTCGCCGGCGGGAGCGGGCTGATGGGGCTGCTGATACTGGGGCTGAGCAGGCTGCTGGTACTGGGGCTGTACAGGCTGCTGGGGCTGTACGGGCTGCTGGGGAGCAGCATTGACGGGAGCGCCGCAGTTGGGGCAGAAGGCAGAGCCGTCTGCAAACTGGGTGCCGCACTTAGAACAAAACATATTCTTTCCTCCTCAAAATATAAGAAACTTAAAGCGTTTCTTGAATTACAAATTAAAAGGGCATCTCTTCCTCATCATCTTCCAGGGAGAACTCCAGCAGCTCGCCGCAGTTGGGGCACTTCATAGAGCCCTTCTCCAGAGTCTCCTCGTCAAAGTTGATGATCTCGCCGCAGGCACACTCTACCTCGTAGATAGTGGTGTCCTCGTCGCCAAAGTCGAAGCCTTCCTCGTAGTCCTCGTCGTCGAAGTCCTCATCGTCGACGTCCCCGTCGTCGTAGTCCTCATCCTCTTCATCCAGGATGTAGTCCTCGATGGCGTCCAGATCCTCTTCGATCTCGTCCAGCTCGTCGCAGATGTTCAAAGTGGTCTCCTCAATATCGGTCAGCCGCTTGGCCATATCGCCAACCAGCTCCACCAGAGCGGAGATCATCTTGCCCTCGGCCTTCTCAGTGTCCAGCTCCAGGCCGTCCATGAGGCCCTTCAGGTAGGCTGCCTTTTCGGAAATCGTCATATTCCGCTCCTTACTTCGCACGACCCAGGTACTCGCCGGTACGGGTGTCGATCTGAATACGGTCGCCCTCGTTGATGAACAGGGGCACCTTCACCTCAGCGCCAGTCTCCAGAGTGGCGGGCTTCAGGGTGTTGGTAGCGGTGTTGCCGGCAAAGCCGGGCTCAGTAGCGGTAACTTCCAGATCCACAAAGTTGGGAACTTCCACACCGAAGACCTTGCCCTTGTAGCTCATGATGGTGCAAACGTCGTTCTCCTTGACGAAGCGGAAGCTGTCGTCCAGAGCAGAACCGTCGATGGGCTCCAGCTCATAGGTCTCGCCGTCCATGAAGTAGTACAGCTCGCCGTCATTGTAGGAGTACTCCATCTTCTTTCTCTCAACGAAAGCGGTGGGGAACTTTGCGGTGGGGTTGAAGCTGGTTTCGGTCACGCCGCCGGTGATGACGTTCTTCATCTTCACACGGACGAAAGCGGCACCCTTACCGGGCTTCACGTGCTGGAACTCCACGACCTGCATAACCTTACCATCCATATCGAAGGTAATGCCGTTTCTGAATTCACCTGCAGAAATCATATTGATATCCTCCTGTAGTCGCCCCACATGGGGGCAAATTTGTACATAATATTGACTGTATTATTCTACCCTAAATATCTGCATAATGCAAGTATTTTTTTCATTCGATGAAAAGAAGGGAAAATTTCAATTTATCGCTCTGTCATTTCGATGCGTTGTAGGGACCGGCGTCCTCGACGGTCCGTTACCGCAGTGCGTGATTGCGGACCGTCCGGGAGGCCGGTCCCTACAAAGGGTGTGCGATAAATAGGAATTTAAATCAAAGAACGATCAGGTTCTTGGGGCTGTGGGTGATGTTTTCGCAGCCGTTTTCTTTGAAGATCACCACATCTTCGATACGGACACCGAATTTGCCCGGCAGGTAAATGCCCGGCTCCGCGGAACAAAGGGTATTTTCCGCGATGGGGGTCTGGCCGCCGGGACTGCAGGAAGGCATTTCGTGGCACTCCATACCAATACTATGCCCGTAGCCGTGGCCGAAGTACTGGCCGTAGCCCGCCTGGGCGATGATATCTCTTGCGATCTGATCCACCTGGGCACCGGTCATACCGGCCTTTGTGCCGGCAATCGCCTGGGTCTGGGCTTCCAGCACGGTGTTGTACACCTTTTCCATTTCCTCGGTGGCATAACCCACTGCCACGGTGCGGGTCATATCCGCACAGTAGCCACAGCACATGGCGCCAAAATCCATGGTAATGAAATCGCCGGGCTGGATAGCTCTGTCACCGGGTACGCCATGGGGCATACTGGTATTGGGGCCGGAGACAACGATGGGATCAAAGGCAAGACCGTCAGCACCGTTTTTCAGCAGGCAGTAGATCAGCTCGGCCTGCAGCTGCTTTTCGGTCATACCCACCTGGATCCGGGGCAAAACCTGAGCAAAGGCAGTGTCGGTGATGTCCTGGGCCTTCTTCATCAGCTCCAGCTCCCAGGGCTCTTTCACGGCACGGAAGGCGTTGATCTTCTGGCTCATAGGGATCAGATCGGCACTCAGTTTTTCCTCATAGCCGCGCAGTTCCGCCACGGTCAGGTAGTTCTCCTCGTAGCCCAGGGTGGTGATGCCGAAATCGGCACAGGTTGTGTTGATCAGCTGGGGGTAGGGATTCTGGCGGCTCATCTCAATAACCTCAAAGCCCTGGATGCCGTTTTGGGCAGATTCAATATAGCGGCTGTCGGTGAAATAGCGGCAGCCGGTCTTGCTGACTACGGCTACGCCCTCGGCGATCTGAAACTGTGCGGCGTAGTAACGGCTGAAGGGGCTGGTCAGCAGCAAACCCTGCCCGTCCTCTAAGATGGAAAGATATTTTTCAAGATTGGTCATAAAGTGAACCTCCAAATCATTTATAAATTATATCATTATCTAGCTTCTGGAACAGTAAAAATGCAGAATGCAGAATGCAAAATGTGAATCTATTGGCTTCTGCCCAAAAGTTTTGCGATTCCGATAAAAGGCAGTTCTGCCACATGGCGCAGCTTCAGCCAAATATTATGGTTATGGATGGCCTTGACCAGCACAGAACGCACACCGGTGCAATTGGCACCTAAGGTATCCGTAAAAATCTGATCGCCTGCCAGGGCGCATTTTTCAGCGGGTAGGTCAAATTGGGCAATGCACTGACGGATGCCCTTGCCGGAGGGCTTCTTGGAATGGGTAATGCAGGCAATGCCCCATTTTTCACAAAAGATCTTCACCCGGTCACGCTTACTGTTGGACACCACGCAAATGGGGATATCCGACCCTATCATGGTATGCAGCCAGGCGGCCATTTCTTCCGTGGGCTCGTTGGTGGTATAGGGCACGATGGTATTGTCAAAGTCCAGCATCAGAAGCGCAATGCCCTGGGATTTCAAATATTCCGGAGTCAGCTGGGTGACGCTTTTTACCATGCGCCGGGGCAGGAAAGAAAACTTCATATTGATTTTCCTTTCATCATAGAATGATTATTAGGAATTATAACACAAAAAGGAGGGATTGTCCATGGGGTGTGAGTGGTATCTTGCCATGACCGGGGCAGAATTTTATAAGGATCAGGGACAACACAAGTCCGCATGGATGTCCTGTCGGTTTTCCAGCATGGGATCGGTGTTAGGAAATTTGCCCCCAAGCCCCCCTGCCCTGCTGATCCTGGATGATCAAATGCCCTTTGAAGATCATGACCCCCGGCGTATTGCTGTCCAGCTTGCCCAGGCCGCTCAGGGCACCGAGGGAATCTTATTGGATTTTCAGCGGGATTGGGATGCCGTACTGGTGATCCGGGAGATTTTACAGGTTGCTCCCTGCCCGGTGGCTGTCACGGAGAAATATGCACAGGGTCTGGATTGCGGAGTATTTTTATGTCCGCCGCTGAATCTGCCCCTTTCCCAGGGAATTGCTCCCTGGGCGGGTCGGGAAGTTTGGCTGGATATCCCCACAGGAATGCAGGTGTTCACCGTGGACAAAGGCGGCTGTCGGGTTGGCGATATTTGCGAGCCGGAAGGCGATTTCTCGCACTTTGATCCCGGTTCCCATTGCCGCTACCGCATTGAAAAAAGCGAAAAAGAAATCCGGTTCAGCCTGTATAGGCCACCGGAGGCACTGGGGGATATTTTACAGGAAGCAGAAAAACTGGGGATCCAGAAGGCAGTGGGATTATATCAAGATTTTGCAATGTACAAAAAAACAGGGCGCGTTTGCGCCCCCAAAAACTAGCATATCATATAGTGTCCACTGCTGTCAACTGTTTTTCACAGGCAGACGAAAGTTTCTGCATTTTGCACGATTTGGGGTGTGTATTTTTATGGAATATCCCATCTTGCAAAAGGAAAAAACCTGGGTTATTATATAGACACAAAGAGAAACACTCTTTGTAGACGCACTTTCAAATATTTCTTCCGTTTATATACCGTTTTTTTCCTGTAAGTAGAATGAAAATGAATGTCCGGAAGCACTCACAATTTTGTCATTGAAAGTAAGCGTCGAAAATCTGTAGAAAGCAGAGGTTAACCACATATGGAACCCAACAGCGAAATGAAATAACCCTTGACGGTAAAGTGGTCAGTTACCAGTCAAGGGTTATTTCTTTTTTACAGACTTTGCCGCTGCCGCCAAAAAGGGCGGTATTTTTTGTGCTTAAATTCCAATTTATCGCTTTGACATTTCGATGCGTTGTAGGGAC
>JAZNHQ010000012.1:0-2050 GCA_045577035.1 Faecousia sp.
ATGGCTACGATCCGACTTCTTGGTTTCCTTGCGCTGCAGCTCCATCTCGTAGGGCAGCATGGCGGAATAGTTGTTGTTTCGATTCTGTCGCCTCTGCCAGTCAGCCATGTTCTTTTCCACACCCAGTAATCGGTTTTCCACTTCCCGGACCGCTTCATCCGTCTGGATGGGCAACACATCGATGGAGAGCATGAGGTCGGAGTTGAGGCTGGTCAGTT
Source organism: Faecousia sp. (assembly GCA_045577035.1). Taxonomy (GTDB): domain Bacteria; phylum Bacillota; class Clostridia; order Oscillospirales; family Oscillospiraceae; genus Faecousia. The sequence continues at coordinate 219 of JAZNHQ010000012.1, forward strand.
CATCCAGGATATCATCCCGAATAAAGGATGCCAGATCCTTCAAATAAAAGGTTCTGGCATACCGGTTTCCAACCATCAAATAATCCTTGTGTTTCTCCATGGAATCGGGACAGATATAGTCCCGAAAATCGTGGCCCATCCGCATGGAGTGTTCCAGATCAAAATGGAAAATTTCGCTGTCCTCGGGGCGGTAGAAGTTGTGGAGGATCCGCAGCCTTTCTTCCGTACTGAGTTCCCGACAACGGGAACCCAGCTCGGCGAAACGGGCAGTGATCTCCGGACCAACTCGGTCAAAATAGTTTCGGGCATCCTGGATGCTCCGCTTTGCAATGGATACTGTCAGATACCGCTCCTGGTAGCTGCCGTTGCCGCCTACACTGCGGGAGAGAATGAAATCGTTGTATTCCTTTCGGTAACCGTTCAGCCCGTCGCCGCACATACCCATGAGCACGCCTTCTTCAATGTCGAACTGGGTCATGTGCCGTTTACTCTGGGTAATCTTGTAGGATGCGCTGCTGTCCATACCGTTCAGAATGGCAGAGTAACCGAAGAACATCTGCTTCTTATCTGCCAGAGATGCCACCTGGTAGTTGATATCCGAGAAGCAGTATGTCTTGGAATACTTTTTTCCGCTGAGGAAGATGCCGTCCTTCCAAATGCGGTGAATGGGAATCAGATCCCGGACCCGGCGTGGAAGCTTATAGCTATCCTTTTCCTGCGCCAGGTGTCTGCGAATGGATTTAATCACGCTGATTTAGCACCTCCTTTTCCTTTGCTTCGATATGGTTTTTCATCAGCTCGTAGTAAGTGTTTTGAGGTTCGTTGTGGTAGTAGCGTGGTTCCAAAACCTCCGATCGGAGCCACGCCCATGCAAATTGTTCCGCTGTCATGCCGTGGTATGTCACAAAGCCCATAAGAGCAAAGGGTGCAGCGCCAAACACGCAGATCCAGGAGAGGACCTCCGTGTTGACCTTTCCCCGGACCGCAAAGCCTAAGACAACTGCCACAGCAATGGCAAGGAACGAAAAAATGGACTGCCTGAGCGACAGTCCAAAGAAAAGAGATTCGGTATAGTTCCGAATCTCGCGATTGATCTTTACTTCCATAGGGTTCCTCCTTATACGCCTATCATTTCATGGACCACCCGGTCTGCCATCTTGACTGTTCCCGTCAGCACCAACATGTTGAATATCAGTTCACCGATGTAGGACCAGACCATGGTAACCGCAGAAGCAGAGGTGTCCACTGCAGGCGGGGTGGCTGCGAATACAGAGAAGATTACGCAGGCCAACACGATAACCGCACCTTCCAAACAAACGGCGGCGTAGCTCTTGAGAAAGCTGACACCTACACTTTGGGTAGGCTCTCCGGCAAATGCTGCCAGAGGAATGGGAGCGATGGCGGTGTACATATAAAGCTTAAAGAAACGACCATACACGGTGAGAATCATAACAAATGCCAGCACCCAAATGAACAGACCGCCAATCAGCGTTACAGCCCACAGCGGAATAGAGGACCAGAAATCACAGGATTCTATAGCCGTCACGATCTCGGCAGGCAATATGGTGGGGGCCGGTGAAGAAAAGCCGGTTGCTCCCATAATTTTGGAGATAACACCTTGGACAATATCCATGAGTGCCACCATGAGATCCAATCCGTAAGTGATGACCGCTTTTGCCAACACAAAGCGAATAAGGACTTTGATAGCTACCTCCGGTCGTTTCAGTTCTGCGATGCTTCCGCAGGTTTTCATGACACCAATCAGAAAGAACAGCACCAGAAGGGCGAGGCCTATGGATTGCAATGCGCCGTGAATATTCAAAACAATTTCC
>JAZNHQ010000013.1:0-38524 GCA_045577035.1 Faecousia sp.
AGCCGCTACGAAGCCCCCAACTACGGCTCCGTTCGGTGGGAATTTTCATAACGATTAAAATTCCATAAACTTCGGTACTTCTGAACGAAAATAGGATTTTGGTCAGCAAGCTACCGAAGCCTGCAAGCATAATGCTATCCAAATTTTCGTCCACACCCGTACCGGTGGTTCCGCACATTGCTGCTTTGTGACTTTATGGGACTTGTTGCAATTTTCGTCTGCAAAACTTAAGTCTCGGCAATTCCCCGTGTTTCTTATTGTAGTTGGGTTCCTTAATTCATATGCCGTTTCTTGCGCAGATACGATTGCTGTCACTGTGCAGCGGGCTTCCCTTGGCGCGTCAAGGCTGCAGAACTACATTCCGTGTCCTGCTCGTTCAGTGATCTTGGCACTCACCCGAAACAGTATCGAGTCTATTGTGCCACATCGACTGTCTGTCCGTAAAGCCATTGGACAGAGTATTTTCCGTGCGAGAGTGTTAATTTTTGAATTCCTCCTTCGTAACTATAAATTTATTTTGACTCCAAGCAGACACCGTGTCCGCCGAAGACCAAAACCGAAGGAAAGAGAATTACTCCCTACACTTAAGTAATATGAGTTTTTGCCCCAAAAGTCAAGGGGTACCCACAAATTTTCTACAAAAAAGTACGCCCACAATATTGTAGGCGCACTTCTAAATTGCGATTGCTCTCTATACATTGATGACTTTAATTTCAGTTGCATCAATAGGTTTCTTTTCCTCACCTATATTAGTAAAAAATGCATTTCCATTCTTATCAGCAAAGAAATAGCCAGTTTTATCATTTTGCAAAGAGAGGTAATCACGTTTTGATGTAACAGGATGTGTCTTGAACTTATCAACATAACGAACACCAATAAAGTGCTCCATGCCTGCAACATTAATCGCACACAGATCCTTTGTGATCTCAGCAATTCTGTCGACAGCATTACTGTTCAGCACAACTACCATAGCTGGATATTCTTCGCCATTGATTTCAAACTTAATCACTTCTGCCTCAGCAACATCGGGGTGCTTCAGTGCCTGTTCCTCAATGTCGTACATGGCATAGGTTGTTCCGCTATGGATAAAGCAGTCCGTTCCTCTGCCAAAGATACGATATTTGCCGTTACTGTACCGGATTGCCACATCACCGGTGTTGATCCAGCCATCTTCGGTGAAAAGAACCTTGTTTTTCTCTTCTTCAAAATAGCCAAGTGTTGCGCAGGGCGATTTCTTTTCAAGAATACCGCGGGTGTTGTCGGGCAGAATTTCCCTGGTGACAGGATCGACAATGCGATACTCTACGCCAGGGACAGGAGTAACAGTTACATCATCACCTTTGGATTCCTTGTCCGAAATTCCGGACATGCTGCCTGTTTCGGTCATACCATATCCGTTGAGGATATATTGAATGCCTAAGCGGTCTCCAGTTTTCCGGAATTTTTCCATAGCGGCGGGCATAATGGCCTCTCCGCCAATGAAGATGTATTTCAAATGGCTAAGGGCATTGTCATCCAAACCGGACTCTTCTAAAGTCGCAACATGGCTGGGTGCAACAAGAGCGATTTTTGCCTTGGTTTCCACCAAGTCCTTTGCAAAGGCAAAACGGTCATACTTGGGCTTATAAATTAAGGTCATGCCGTCCATAAGGCCCGCATGGACACCGTGCACCGCACCTGTTGCATAAAACAAAGGAATGAATACTGTTTGTCTGTCGCCAGGATTAAAGTCAAACCATAATTCATCATATATGCGAGCCATCTTGGTGAAGCCATCAGCAGAAATCTTAACACATTTAGGAAATTGGCTTGTAGTCGCACCCGTCAAGAAGTATGCTGCAAGTTTGTTTTCTTCGTACTGGAAATCATAGGTTTCTTTGATTTTAGAACCGATCTTAGCAAAGTCTTTTAGACGGAGCATTTCTATACCTTGCGGCAGGCCGCTGTGCGTCTTCGCGTATTCATCCAAATAATCCTTGCTGCTGATTAAACCTTTCTTGGTTGCAATTAGCTTTACAACAGGGTTCATATAATCGGTAATGCTTGTAACAATCAGGTTTTTAACACCTGCAGCCTGAAACTTTGCGATCAGATCGTCGTTTAGGAAACTGTCAAACATAACAACCGTCTTGCTGTTCAAGCGTTTCGTGTATTGCTCGGTATAAGCATGAAGAAAACCGGGACCGGTCATATTGACGACTTTGTTTGCGTCCAACGCACCGTAAAAAGCATTAACAGACGCAATGGTAGAAGGTGCAGAAATGGTGATCGTGTCTTCGTTCAAACCATCAATTGAGATAAACGCCTTTTTATAATCCTCAAACATTTTGAATGTCTGCGCGTATGTAAACTTGCTGCCGAAATACTCTCCGGCAACGCCCTTCATGTTATCCTTGTTTCGGATTTTAAGGTCCTCAACAATTCTTCGTTTCGGGTTCTCAATAGTTGAGTGACCCGTCGACTTCTTTTCTGTAGGCATGAATTATCTTTCCTCCATAAAATAAAAAGTGCGGCTACCGAAGTAACCGCACAAAAAACGCAAACTCCGATAGTCGCCAAACCAATCTGCACAAACGAGTTTCCTCACACGAACAGAAACGGAACTTGCATTTTTATCAAATTCAGTCCGTTCGTGTAGTGTATGCCTAAAAAGGGCATAGCATCCCCACGGAAGCTTCGTTTGTACATTATTCAGATTGATTTGGCACTAATATTTTACCATAAAGCGATAAATAACGCAATAACAATTAAATGATATAAAGTCACCATCTACAAAATGTTATTTGGTCCCAATGATTCAGCAACTGCACACACTTCAGCATAGTTAATTCATCAACTTCACAAACTTAAATTCTATACCAAACTACTTTATAACGTAGTAACTATATGTGAAAATCACACCGTACAAATAATTAAACTTGATAAACAATATGAATCACTCCAACAAGTACCTATAATATTATTGCTTTTCCGTGTCGAATATTGTATAATTATGTATATTGCGGAAAAGGAGTGAGCACAATGATCGATCATTTAGAATATGATATTGAAAAACGTGCAGAGCGTGCGGAAAACCTTAGTTTTTGCAAAGGTATCAAGGTTTTAAAAATTAAGGATACAATAGCATCAATGTTAAAAGTCATTGGTAAAAATGAAATATTTGAACAATATACAGTCCATGACATCTCACATGTCAATGAAATGTTAAAAATAGCTGAATGGCTAATACCGGACTCTACTAAAAGCATAATGACTGATTCTGAATGGTTGATGCTGACGCTTGCCATTTATTTTCACGATTTAGGTATGGTTGTAAGCAAAAAAGAATTCGAACAAAGAGAAAGTAATTCTCTTTTCATCGAATTCAAACAGAATGCTTTAGAAAACGCAACACCTGAATATAAAAAATTTGTTGAAGACGAAAAATACCTATATCAAGAATTTGTTAGAGCTAACCATGCCTTTAGGATTAAAGAGTGGCTTGAGAATAAAGGAGAAAATAAGTATGGCGTAGCTAATGAACAGCGCGAAATACTGAACAATGATTTGTCACATTTATTTGAAAAATTCAGATGTGATTTAGGCATGATATGTGAAAGTCATCACAAAGATGATATTGAAGACTTTGAGAAGTATAAAATTAAAAGTCGTTATGGTAGCGAAGATCAAGAGATTGTTAATTTGAATTATATTGCACTTATTTTAAGATGCACCGACTTATTACACATAACAAACGACCGAACGCCTTCGATTGAAAGAAAATTACTTGATGTGTCTAATCCTGTCAGTGTTTTAGAATGGGAAAAGCAGCAAGCAGTAAAAGCAATAACTGCACAATCTAAGCGAGATGGGGACGGTAATATTGATGAAACAATAGTAAAAGATACTATTGAAATTACTGCTTATTTCTCTGGTTCTGAAACGGCAGACGCATATTTTGGATTATCCTCGTATCTCCAATATGTAAAGAAAGAGCTTGCGGTATGTAATAAAATCGCAAACAAAGCAAAAAAACAAGAAGGTTCTAAATATGACTTTCCTTGGAGATACATCGATGAGCACAACATTACCACCGAGGGATTTGAAGCTAAAAAACTAGAATTTACAATCGAACAGGATAATATTTTAAAGTTATTAGTAGGACACACTTTGTATAATGATTCTTCGGTTGTTGTACGAGAATTGACCCAAAACGCCATAGATGCTATCAAGTTGCAAAAAATATTAGAGAAGGGCAAACGAAAAGCATCGTACAAAGGAAAAATCACAATTGAGTGGGACAGTACGAATAGAACATTAAGTTTTTCCGACAATGGAACCGGAATGACTATATCTGACATTGAAAACTACCTGCTTAAAGTTGGTGCGTCCAAATATAGGCAAAAACAATTTCAGGAAACATATAAAGAATTTAATCCTATTAGTAGGTTTGGTATTGGTATATTAACTTGTTTTATGGTAGCAAATGATGTTGATATTGAGACTAATTCGACAGATGCTGAAGAGGTTAGTTTTCTTTGTTTGCGCAATGTTAATGGAAAATACTTATTGAAAAAGAAACCCAAATCACAGGCCTGTCAATATATAAAGGAGCACGGAACCATTATTAAATTACACATACGTCCTGATGTTGATATGAGTGATTTGGAGTCAAATTTGAAGAAATGGATTGTTCTTTCAGAAATACCTATTGAGTTAGTAATTGATGAATACAGAACTCAAATCGCTTATACCACTCTCAAAGATGCATTAATTACATTTTTAGAGGAAAATAATTATAATGTGGATGGCACAAACATAAAAGTAGAAGAAAAAACGATAGGTAATGTTTCTGTTGCTTGCGCATTAAGGTATAACAAATATATATCTGATTGGAGTTTCATACCAATATCACGTGTAGATGACAATAATAAAATTATACCTGTTGGAACATGTGTTGAAGGTATAAGGGTGGAGTTTGAAACGCCAGGATATAGAAATGCGAATATTTTTTCTTTAGCGAATATCACGGGCAGTAAATTTCAAACAAATGTTGCTCGTACCGCATTAGAATACGATGCGAACAACGAAGCTTTGAGATCAATTTATGATTGTTATAGATTGTTTGTCGAGGATCAGATTTCAGAATTACAAAGAAACAATTATTCCAAATCTTGGGCTCTAGAAGAAGGTCATTATTTAATGGGTCCTTTATTAGAAAAGTCTACTTCTACCGATAAACTTGAACCAATTGATCGCGAATTGCTGATTAAATCTTTATCCGAACTAAAATGTCTGTTTGTTGAAAAGAACGGTGATAGGAAGAATTTATCAATAACTGATGTGCAAAATCTTGAACAATTTGATATTTTAGATTACAAAATGATTAATGTAATCGAGTCGTTGTTTAAAGAAATTCCTAGTGATATTACTGTTTCTAATATGATTCAAAGCATTTTGGATAAAGATATAAACCTTGGCGATAACCATATCATTACTAATTTTAATAAATACAATTTATTACACAATCAAGTAATGCACAACAAGCAAGTTAGCAAAATTAATGTAGATATTCCAAAAAGAAAAATTCAATTGACATATAGAAATTCAAAAGATATTTGGAATACCTACATTATCCGGAATGACAACCGTCCGTTTTATAGTTCGCCTAAGGAATTAAATATACCTATTGAAAACTTTACAATTGATGGATTAACAAATGAAGCAGGCATAAAATCTATTGGTGGAATCTATCTTGATAGTAATTCAGACTTATGCAAGTATTTAAAAAAGGTAATTTCAATCTTTGAATCAGATAAAACTAAAGAAAGCAATGTATTACTTAACATTTTTCTGGAACAAGTATTTAATACAAATTTCTTGGAATATTCTATAGAAGAAAAAGATAGCGATTATTTTGTCAGACGAATTACGCAAGGAAGAAGTTCGCGTTATGATGACACGATTGCATCTAAAATGTGGGATAAAATTGATTTGGTTGAGTTTAAAAAAGAAATATTGTTAAAGAAACATATTTTGTTTTCTTTAGATAACTGGAATCGAACAAGCGACTCATTTGGCTAATATACGCATATTACTATGTAGAATTGGTTTTTATGAATTACCAATAATTGTGGACACCCCGCCTATGTAAATTACAAAGGCGGGGTGTTGTTATTGGGTGTGTTGCGATAGTTTTTGCTTGGCACATTATTTTCGTCCATAATAATATGCTGCCTGTCCTCATTTTGATCGATACTCTATACCCGTACATAACCATACACATTTCCCACATTATTACCTCCTGTGCCCGACATTATTTTACAATGTGCGGGCTAAAAATTGATTTGTTATAATATTGGGGAATTGTATTTGAGTTTCAAGAAAACAATAACACTTATAGTACATCGATAAACCTTAAAATCAAAACCATAGTTTACTTTCACCGCACATTTTCTGCGCCTTGTATATTTTGTTAACAAAAAACAATCGAAATAATTAACGAAACTAGCGAGATAGCGGTTGTTACCCCAAATGTTACCCAATTAAAGACTCTAGCGCGTAGTTTCTCCCTTTGGGCTTGTTTCTCTGCTTCTTTTGCCAGTTTGGTGCATTCTTTTTGGCGATTGTTTTCTTCCGTAAGTAACGCTACTTGCTTTAAGAGTATGTTGTTTTGTTTTTTTATAACATTTACTAACTCGTTCAGTGAATCAGTTTCCTTCGCGTTGTGCTTTGTGGCTTGGTGCTTTACCGAGCCCGGAGAAGAACGGTAGCAGCGCGTCTCTCTGTCGTCACCAACTTTCTTTTGATTCATATGAATAGTTAACTCGAACCAGTCATCGATAACTACAGTTTCTGTGGTCTCACATGCGGATTTATATTGACTTTTCATATTGATTGCTCCTTTCTTCGTTGTAAAGTGAAGCGAGGAGCAGTAAATGGGCATAAAAACCGCCGAGGTAAAGCCAATCATTTCTGATCGTTGCTTCACTTCGGCGGTTAGGTATCTCGGATGGTTATGGATACAGGGCTCGATAATGAATGTATATATTCACTGGGGCGGGTAGTACAGGATACCCGGCATCACAGGGTTATTTAGTGCTGGCCTTGCGTTTGCCCTGTTCAATCTGCTTCAGGACATTGATAAGGTCAATGCAGTGCTTGCGCTTGTCATTTTTGACCTCGATTGCCACGGTGCCGTCTTCACGATAAATGGCATCAAAGAGCCGGTTGCCGGCGTAATCACGGATAGGGTTAGAATGCATATCAGTTTTCCTCCAATCTAATAATTTGGCTTATTGTTCACAGTCATATTGGAAGAGCGAGCTGGAAAAAGGCCGCAAAAAAAGAGCTGTACCAACGCAAGTCGATGCCTGAAGAGGGTGTGGGCCTCTCTGGGTTTGACTCTGCGGCGGCACGGCTCAGTACTTTATGGCCTTGCTCACTCAAGAGTGGACATATTCTCTATCTAAACTAACGGGCAACTCGTCGGGCGGATGCTCCTGTTAGGCAGCTTCGTTGTTATTGTTGGCGGCTTTAATCACCAACTCCACGAACTTCCACAGGTCAATCTCTTCATAGATGTGGCCTTTGTGCTTTTTGATCCGAAGGATGATGCTGCCACCGTCGGGGCTGCGATAAACTTCGGCAAAAGTGATACCCTGGATAGGGGTTTGCACATAATGCGGATGGCTGTGTTCGTACATAGCGGTTTCCTCCTTAAAGTATTTATTTGGCGCAAAAAGGCAAAAAAATGGGCGATAGGGTCAGTTTGTAAACCCCATCACCGCGCTTAAGGAGAACCAAAAAGGGCAAAACTATCCCCTTGGTCCCGATAAGGGCGGTACGGAGTGCTCCTCTGCTGCAGACAGCAAAAGAACGTAAAACATATTGGTCACCTGTATACACCTTCTCTCAAATCTATCTTTGGGGCAACCCCCACCTAATGACAATTTAATTATACTATGTCAAGGTTTTGATTGCAAGACTACATTTTTCACAATTTTTTGTGTGTGCATTTGGGGAAAAGGGAGATTTTACATTTTAGCCAACGAAATCAGAAAATATTTGTTGACAACTGCCATTATTTGAGATACCATATGCAAGCTGTCCGTGTCCGAGAGGGTGCGAACATTTTTTGTTTATCGTAAAATCATACCCGGCAATTTTATAGAGTAGCGTCCGTCATCTTGTACTTTGGAACGATATACAAAATTCCGAAATATATAAATATCAAAAAACTTTAACCCTTAAAAATAGCCAAAACGAGATTAAATTAGATACGCTATACATACAAGGAAAAAGCAGGTTGCCATATTCCAAAATTGCCAGCAAAACAATCGATCTAGTGTATTCATATACATTGTGACGAAATAACACATGCTATAAGCGAACAGCATAAATGTACTTATATTAGTATATTTTCGATATTTCATAATCCCTGTCCGGGGAATTTAAATGTTCCAGTTGTCTGAAACCGTAGAGTATTTCTTCATTCTGCCTTGCTACCGCATCATTCGTTACATCCGCATTCCACCAAATGGCGTTAAAGTAAACTCGGTTCCAAGTGTGATTGGCGGAGCCGTCGTAGGGTGCTCCGTCGATCACATAACAAGGAATGTCTTGACTACGGCAGAGGGCGGCGAAGAGGTTGGAAAAATCGTAGCAGACGCCTTTGCGGGTGCGCAATATTTGGCGGACATTGAAGTACTGGATGAAGGCGTGGTAATCATAATCGTACTTAAAGTTTTGGATGATCCAACTGTAGATTGCTTGCACTTTTTCGGCATTGGTGTCACAGCCTGCACAAATTTCGTCAGCAAGTTCTTCTGTTTGCGTGTCCCACAGAGTTGCACCGCCATTGCTGAGAAAAGGGGTATCTGGTTTGCAGATGAAATTATATGCGGTGATCCCCATGACCAAAACGAGGCCTGCAATTACCAAAACACAAATTTTCGTCAGTAAACTATTCTTTCTTGTACAGACAGCACCGGTAATGTAATACATCAGCTCTGTGACAAGCAAAAGCATCGTCATAACCGGGAGCAATCTACGGCAGCATATGAAATAGGTTAAGTTCACGAGAATATCGAGCACCAATGTGATATATACGATTGTTCTGATAGACCTTGAGCGCGGTTCTATCAGTAGAAAGAATGTAGGTAATACTGACAGCAAGTAGAACGCCGTCAGGGTTTGTGAGAGAACGAGGAAGTCCTTAAGGTACAAACCCAGTAGCAGGTTGTATGTAAGTGCGATAGCAAAGAAAATGATTCTTGATTTTGTAGTCTTCATTTCAAATCTCCTTTATGTAAGAAATCCTTTGAAACGAAGAAGTGGTCGTACAGAGGGGCAACTCTGTACGACCACAAACAAAGACTTAAGTTATATCATTTAAGAAAACAACAAACCCGAACGTTTCACCGATTGGTAAAAGGTTCGGGTTTGAATGTTTTGGTACGCCGGAAGGGACTCGAACCCCTGACCTACTGGTTCGTAGCCAGTCACTCTATCCAACTGAGCTACCGGCGCATGCGTAACGCGCTTGAGTATAATAGCACAGCCTTTCCGAAAATGCAAGCATTTTTTTGAAAAAATTAAATATTTTTTCTATGATGCTATTCTGCTTGAAGTTAATTGACATTTATCCGTGTTTTGTTATAGTATTGCCAAAGGATAGAATTAAGAATATCGTGTTAACATTAAGGAGCACAAAAAATGAAAACAGAAAAATCCTGCGGGGCAGTGGCCTTCACAAGAGAAAACGAAGAAATACGCTATGTGATCATTCAGTCCAAGGAAGGAATTTTTGGTTTTCCAAAGGGTCATATGGAGGGCAGAGAAACAGAGGAGGAGACTGCTCTGCGTGAAGTCTTGGAAGAAACTGGATTACAGGTAAGATTGATAAACGGTTTCCGCACAGAAGACTCCCATCCCATATACAGAAATGGAAAGCCCTGTGCCATGAAGCATATTGTGTATTTCCTGGCAGAGTACGAAAATCAGATCCCTGTGGCCCAAGAGACGGAACTGATGGCAATTCATTTGATGAGCTATGATGCCGCCATGTCTGCTTTCCAATTCGAAAGTTCCCGCCGTATTCTGAATGAAGCCAATCATTATCTGACGAAAGAGTAAAACCACCGCTTTGGCCGGTGCGCCACAGTGATAAATCGCCTAGAAAAGGCGTTTATCTGCACCAATCTGCGTTAAAAATACTCGCAATCCACAAAGGATTCCTGCGCTTTTTGCCTTGATTGGCACGAATCTCCGCCTTTTCTAGGTGCAACGCAGTTTTGAAGTGACAACTTTTCTGCAAGATAAACAACAAAATTCTCGGAATGCTGACGCATTTCGGGGATTTTTTGTGCGATATTGCAGGAAAGGGGTCGTTCAAAACCGGTTTATCACTATGGTGCACCGGCCCTTGGCGGTGGTTTTTTGCATACACGACACAGGTCTATAAGCCGGGTTCTGTCTTGACAGTCATCTATCTAGTTTCGCAATTGCTCACGAAATCAAGCCGCCTCCCCGGAACGGTCGGGTCAACCATTGTGTTCCTCCACGGCGTTGCTCCGGATAGAGTTTACAGCACCCCAATGTTCCCATGAGGCGAGTGCGCTCTTACCGCACTTTTTCACTATGACCGGTAAAACCGGCTACATCTCTCTGTTGCACTTGTCCTGGGGTCACCCCCGGCGGGCGTTACCCGTTATCCTTACCCTTTGGAGCCCGGACTTTCCTCACCCGGACCCCGTTGGGGGCCCGGCCGCGACTGTCCGACCTGGTCGCCGCCCTATTTTACCCCAAAAAGAAGCCATTGTCAAATATCTTGCAAAATGTTTTGTTTGCGTATATACTATAGTTACTAATAAATTCGTAGTTATCGTTCTGTTACGGCGGTGCGCAAAGGCCCCCTTGTGTAAAGGGGGCTGTCAAAAATCTCTGATTTTTGACAGGGGGATTGACAACCCCTCCGAGCAAAATCAAAGATTTTGCCCACCTCCCCTTACACAGGGGAGGCTTTAACGCAATAACCAACAGAGCGATAAATTGGAATTTGAAAAGAGGTTTAAGCTATGCAAACCGCATTTGAACAGTATTTTACCGCCCTGAAGGGGAAGAATATTTTGGTGTTGGGCTTGGGTGTCAGCAACCGTCCGTTGGTGCGATTGCTGCTCTCTTATGGCTGCACCGTCACCGGCTGTGACCGTACGCCCAGAGAAAAGCTGGACGCAGAGGTTTTGGAGCTGGAGAATATGGGCTGTGAGCTTCGGGTAGGGGAGAACTACCTGGAGAATCTGAGCGCAGATCTGGTGTTCCGTACACCGGGTATGCACCCTGCCAATCCTGCCCTGGAGACCTTGCGACAAAGCGGTGCCCAGGTCACCAGTGAGATGGAGATTTTCTTTGAGGTCTGCCCCTGTAAGCTGATTGCGGTTACCGGCTCTGATGGTAAGACCACCACTACCACACTGATTGCCGAAATACTGAAAGCTGCCGGAAAGACCGTTTGGCTGGGCGGCAATATCGGTACGCCCCTGCTGCCCTTGTGCCCCCAAATGACCGGGGATGATTATGCGGTTGTGGAGCTCAGCTCCTTCCAGCTGATGGATATGGAGCGTTCTCCTCAGATCGCTGTGATCACCAACCTAGCACCCAACCATTTGGATGTGCACAAGGATATGGCAGAGTATGTACAGGCCAAGACCAATATTTTCAATTACCAAACCTATCGGGATAAGCTGATTCTCAATGCGGATAATGACATCACCTCCGGCTTTGTGGGGCAAGGTACGACCCGCTTCTTCTCCCGACAGGCAGAGGGCTATGTGCAGCTGGAAGGGGACTGGATCTGCCGCAACGGCACCAAGGTGCTGGATGTGAATACCATTGCCATTCCCGGCGTCCACAATATCGAGAATTACATGGCTGCCATTGCGGCTGTGGAAGGCCTTGCCGATGATGATACCATCCGCCAGGTGGCTGCGGAATTTGGCGGCGTTGAGCATCGTATTGAATTGGTGCGTGTAAAGGACGGGGTCAAGTTCTACAACGACTCCATTGCTTCCTCTCCCACCCGAACCATTGCCGGTCTGAAGAGTTTTACGCAGAAGGTGATCTTAATTGCCGGCGGCTATGATAAGCACATTCCCTATGATGTGCTGGGTCCTTATGTTTGCGATCATGCCAAGGCGGTGTACTTAAACGGTGCCACCGGAAATCTGATTCGCAAGGCCATCGAGAATGCCTCTGCCTACACACCGGGAAACCCGGTACTCATTGACTGCAAGGACTTTACGGACGCAGTGCATAAAAGTGCCGCGGACGCAAAGCCCGGCGATGTGGTACTTATGAGCCCTGCCAGTGCCGCCTTTGACCAGTTCAAGAATTTTATGGAACGGGGCGACTATTTCAAGAAGCTGATCAAGGAGCTTTAATATGAACATTCAAAAATTTACTAAGCCTGCCCGGCGGCTGCTGAAGCTGCGCTACTGCGGTGCGGTCATTGTGGCCGCGGGCAATGCCTCCCGTATGGGCGGTATTGATAAGGTTATGGCGCCCCTGGGTGGCGAGCCTATGATCGTAAAAACCGTCCGGGCATTTGAAGAATGTCCTGCTATCCGGGAGATCGTCATCGTCACCCGGCCTGATCTGCTGCAGCCCATTATGGCGCTGTGCGATCCCTTCAAAAAGGTGCGGGCTGTGGTGGCAGGCGGTGCAGACCGCCCGGAATCTGTCCATAATGGCATGAATGCCCTGTCTGATAAAGTGCGCCTGGTGGCGGTGCAGGATGGGGCAAGACCCCTGGTTTCCTGGGAACTGATCGACCGAACTGTGCGTGCGGCCAATACCTACCATGCGGCAGCCCCGGGAATCCCTGTGAAGGATACCACCAAGATCGTCCAGGGCGGCCTGGTCAGCCAGACCCCGGACAGAAGCACTCTGCGTGCTATCCAGACCCCCCAGGTCTTTGATTTTGACCTGCTTCGGGGTGCGCTGCAGCAGGCAAAGCTGGACGGCGCAAAGATCACTGACGATTGCTCTGCTGTGGAACGGCTGGGCATGAAGGTGCGCATCGTGGACGGTGATGAGCGGAATATCAAGGTCACCACCCCTCTGGAACTGAAAATTGCCCAGGTACTGCTGGAGGATCAAAAATGAGAATCGGACACGGATATGATGTACACCGGCTGGTGGAAGGCAGAGATCTGATCCTGGGCGGTGTAAAAATAGACTATGAGAAGGGTCTGGACGGCCATTCTGATGCGGATGTGCTGATCCATGCGGTCATGGATGCCCTGCTGGGCGCAGCCGGCATGGGCGACATCGGCAGACATTTCCCGGATACAGACCCGGCCTATAAGGGCATCAGCTCCATGAAGCTGTTGAAGATCGTGGGGCAGAAGATTGCGGCTGCCGGTTACCGGATGGGCAATGTGGATGTGACCATGATCGCCCAAAGACCCAAGCTGAAGGATCACATTCCCCAGATGCAGGAAAATATTGCCGTTATGCTGAATACAGATGTAAGCCGCATCAATATTAAAGCCACCACGGAGGAGCATTTGGGCTTCACCGGCGACGGCTCGGGCATGGCCTGCCACGCCGTCTGCCTGCTGGAAGAATAGTAAATTCCAATTTATCGTACAGCCTCGTAGGGGCGATCATTGATCGCCTGCTAAATAATTTTTGTTCAAATTATTACTCAGAAGAAAGGATGCCTACAGATGGAATATTCGGGTAAAAGAAAAGGCATAAACCCCAAGCTGGTCACCCTGGTTGTGCTTGTCGGAATCTTGATCGTTGCAATTGTGACAAGCGTGGTTGTTAATGCATCCATGAAAAAACATGCCTACGAAGAAGCGAAACGCTTAATGAGAATTGAGCTTTATGAGAAAGCCATAGAAGCATTTGAGGATCTAAACGGCTACAAAGACAGCGAAAAGCAGATCCGTCTGGCCCAGGAAGCTCTGCAGCAACAGGAGCAGTACGAGGATGCCTTGGAGCTGGTCAACAACGGGAATTACGCCGAAGCCAGGCAAGCGCTTATGGAAATGGGGGATTACAAGGATGCACAGATGTACCTGTCCCGATTTTCTCAAAAAAATGTACTAACCTCTGTGGTATCCCAACTGAACGGGGAAGAGGAATATACTGAAAGCTATGCGTATGAAAACGGTGTTTTGATCAGCGTTACCAGACGGGAATCCAACGATACGGATATTGAAATCTTTGGATACTATGAGGATGGAAAACTGAGATGGCAGCATGTTTACCACGAAAAGGATTTTGAAAGCAAGAAAAGTCCTTATCGGAAAACCAGCTATATCTATGATGCTTCGGGAGATCTCACCGAAGAGACAGTAGAAGAGGATTACGAAAAATATACCTTCCAGTACACATATGATGCAAACGGCAATATGACTGAACGGCTATGGTTAAAGCGGGGCGAGTTTTACAGCAGCGCCTATTATGAGTACGATGCCTATGGTCAGTACACAAAATCAGGCTTTGAATATGAGTGGGGAGCCAAACAGGATGTGACCTACACGACGGAGTATGATGCACAGAACAGACCTGTGAAGATCGACTCTGTTTCCGCTCCCAGCGGATATACCGAGAGTTATGAATATCGGTATGATTCGGTGGGAAATCAAGTGTACATGAAGAAAATCGAGGATGGACAGACCATCTATGAATATTCTTATACATACGATGAAAATGGCAATCTGATTTCTGAAACGCAGCACAAAACTACGGAAAAATCAGAAAACACCTGGGTCACCACATATACTTACAGCGATATTTGGACGTTTAAGGAACTGTTTGAGAACAAATACGGAACGGAAACCACCGTATGCGCCCATGAAGGTTGCACGTATTTTATCGCAAACACCGGCGATACAAACTGCTGCAAAACCCACTCCAACCGGTGTGATAATTGCGCCTGCTATATTGACGAAGATGCCATGTACTGTATGACTTGTCTTGAGAAATCCTTAAAATAGGGTGATCTCACCATACAGGCATCAACATAAATTGCACATTTTCGACCTCCCGGGCATAAGTTAGCCCGGGAGGTTTTGTTATGAAGTATTGCATGATCACCTTCCGTTCCGTCACACCGGCCCAACGGGGAGAGGGGCTGCTGCGCCGGGCGGGGGTCGGTTGCACTTTACAGAGAACACCGCGATGGATGGAGCAGCAGGGCTGCGGCTACAGCCTGCGTGTACGGCATATGGATGTAGTGGCGGCAGTGAGCTTGCTGAGAGCCAGCGATGTGCCCTTTCGAAAGATTTATCTGAAGGGGGATAACGGTACCATGGAGGAGCTGGAGCTATGATCTATTTGGACAACGGCGCCACCTCCTTTCATAAACCACCCCAGGTAAGAAGAGCCGTTATTGATGCCATGAAAACCTGTGCCAATCCCGGCCGGGGCGGTCATGCCCCGGCAAAGCGCGCAGCCCGGATCGTGTACCGGTGTCGGGAAAATGCCGCCAAGCTGTTTGCCTGCAAACCGGAGCAGGTGGTGTTTACCGCCAACTGTACCCATGGACTGAATATTGCCATCAAGACTCTGGTAAAGCCGGGGAGCAGGGTACTGGTCTCCGGCTTCGAGCATAATGCGGTGACCCGTCCGCTGCACGGCCTGCAAGCAGAAATAACTGTGGCTGGCAGGCGGCTGTTTGACAGGGAAAACACCCTGACTGAATTTGAAAAAGCACTGAGAAAAGGACAGGATGCGGTGGTGTTTACCCAGGCATCCAATGTGTTCGGCTATATGTTGCCGGTGGAAGAGATGGCGGCGCTTTGCAGACAATACGGCGTACCATTCGTCATAGATGCTGCCCAGTCTGCGGGGGTTTTGCCCATAAACCTGATGCAGCTGGGGGCAGATTTCATTGCTATGCCCGGACACAAGGCATTGCTTGGCCCCCAGGGCACAGGGCTGCTGCTGTGCGGCACACAGCCCAAACCCCTTTTGGAGGGCGGCACGGGCAGTGATTCTATCATGCAGACCATGCCGGATTATCTGCCGGAGGGAGCAGAGGCGGGAACACTGAATGTACCGGGAATTGCCGGACTGAACGCCGGACTGGAATATATTCTTGCCCACGGCACAGAGCCTATTTTGCGTAAAGAACAGCGCCAGGTCAAAAGATGCGTGCAGGGACTGAAAAACCTGGGCTATACCGTGTTTGCCGGAGAAAATCAATGTGGTACGGTATCCTTTGTGCCGGACTGCGATTGCGAGGAGCTGGCAGACCGGCTGGGGAAACGGGGGATCGCAGTTCGTGCAGGGCTGCACTGTGCGCCGCTTGCCCATGAAAGCGCCGGGACGCTGGAAACCGGCACAGTCCGCATCAGCTTCGGCCACGACGCCACAGATAACCAGACCGATGCATTGCTGCATAATCTGCGAACGCTTAGGTAAACTTCAATTTGTCGTTTCGTTGGTTATTCGCTCTGCACTCAAATCTTGTCATTGCGAGCCAGTGCGCACACTGGCGTGGCAATCTCCGCAGAAAAAGTTATTCCTATTGTAGTTCCTTGCAAAAACGAAGATTGGAGATTGCCACACCAGTGACTCGGTCACTGGTTCGCAATGACGCGCTTTTTTAGGTCAAGCAGTTTATTGAACAGAACGCAAAAATAGAATTTACCCGTTTCGAATGTAAATTTTTTATGATTTCCTATTGCCATGGCAGCGGTTTTCCGCTATAATAGAACAGATAATAGGCTTGTTATACCAATCTGCGGATTTTCGGCGGTTTGGAATGGATAAAAAGAGGAACGAGGGGTCTTATGGAGAACATAACTGCTATGCTGCAACAGATCGCAACAATCAAGTTAACGGACATATTGGATATCATTTTGGTGGCATTTTTGATCTATATGCTGATGCCCCTGTTCCGCACCACCGGTACTGCCCGAATTGCCAAGGTGGTTGTGGCCGTGATTATTGTAGCCTGGATGACCGATGTGTTCAAACTCCATACCTTGAGCTTCATTTTGGATCAGTTCCTGGCCGTCGGTTTGATTGCCCTGGTGGTGCTGTTCCAACCGGAGATACGTCGTATGATCGACCACCTGGGCAGCATGAAGTTCAAGAAGATCTTTGGCGTGAACAAGCCGGAGCAGGAAATGCTGCCTGTGATCCGCAGTGTGGTCCATGCCTGTGAGGACATGAGCCGTGAGCGGGTGGGCGCACTGATCGTTTTCGAGCGTGATAACCACCTGGATGAGTTCTTCAAGACCGGCACCGTGATCGATGCCCAGGTCTCTACCCAGCTGCTGCGTAACATTTTCTTCCCCAAGGCTGCTCTGCACGATGGTGCTATGATCATTCGCAATGGCCGTGTGGCTGCTGCGGCCTGTGTTCTGCCTTTGTCCGAGAGCCGCCGTCTGAGCGTGGATCTGGGTACCCGGCACCGTGCAGGTGTGGGTGTCAGTGAAGCTGCGGATGCAGTGGTGGTCATCGTCTCTGAGGAGACCGGTGCCATTTCTGTGGCGGTGGACGGTATGCTCAAGCGCCATCTGGCACCCCAGACCCTGGAGCGTCTGCTGGTCAATGAGCTTTGCCCCGAGGATAATACCCAGGAGGACAGCATTGTTCTGAAGCTTCGTCAGAAGCTGCAAAAGAAAGACAAGGAGGACAAGCATGAAAAGTAAATCTGTTTTCAGCAGCAAGCCGGTCTTGATCCTCTTGTCTGTGATCGTGGCCTTTGGCCTGTGGCTGTATGTGATTACTGTGGTCAGCCCCAATTCGGAAACCACGATTTACGATGTGCCTGTGGATCTGCAGGGCAAGGGTGTGCTTAATGACAGAAAGCTGATCATTACCAGCCAAACCACAACCGTTGACCTGCGGTTGTCCGGCAACCGTTCGGATCTGAACAAGCTTAGCAACATTAGGGTTACGGTGGATGTTACCAAGATCTATGACCCCGGCACCCATGAGCTTACCTATACCTTTATCCCTCCCGGAAACATTCCCAGTGATGCACTGACCGTGGAATCCAAAAATCCCAATACCGTTCGCCTGGTGGTAGAGCGGAAGTCGGAAAAAGAGATTCCTGTCAATGTGCAGTATACAGGCTCCATTGCCCAGGCCACGGAGGGTGAATATGTAAAAGAGCCCGCAGAGCTGGATCGCACCACGGTTGTGATCTCCGGCCCGGAATCCGTGGTGGATACCATTACCCAGGCGGTGGTGGTGATCGATCTGAACGACCAAAAGGAAACCATTGTGCAGACCGAGACCTTTACCCTGTGCGATGAAGAGGGCAACGAGGTTAAAAATGACCTGGTAAGCCCTGTAAACGGTGGCTATGAGGTCAATGTTACGGTTCCTGTGGCACTGCATAAGGAAGTGCCGCTGAGATTGGAAGTGTTGGCCGGCGGCGGTGCGACGGAGGAGAATGTCACACCTTCTCATACCAGCATCCGCATTTCCGGACCGGAAGCCATTGTTTCCGCTGTGGAGGAGATCCTGGTGGGCACTGTGGATCTGTCCAAGGTCAGAGAGCCCGGCACTCTGGAATTTGAGCTCAAGCTGCCGGAGGGCGTGACCAACGAAACCGGCATTACTACGGTGACGGCGGAGATCGTATTCCCCGGCCTGTCCACCAAATCCTTCCAGGTCAATAATATCGAGTATATCAATCTGCCGGATGGCATGGATGTGCAGCTTTCCGCAGAAGTGGTTGAGGTCGTCCTGCGGGGCGGCGCCGGTCAGCTGCAGCGTATGACCGAAGAAGATATTACGGTTGTGGTGGATCTGACCGGAGCGACCCAGGGTACAGAAAAGTACACCGCCACCATCAAGATCAACGATCAGTTCTCCGAAGTGGGTGCGATCGGTACTTATACAGTGACCGCCACCGTTTCTGAGAAGGACGCGTAAAGCATGGAACAAACGGTCAAAATCGTCAAATGCAATACGGATGGCACTGCCCGGGTGGTACATATCCGGGAAAGTGCCTGCTCCGGAGACTGTCATAAATGCGCCGGCTGCGGTGCAGTGAAGCAAACCATGTATCTGACCGCACAAAACCCCATTGGCGCTAAGGTAGGGGATGTGGTGAACATCCATAGCCAATCTGCCCCGGTGCTGGCAGCGGCAGCGCTGCTGTATCTGCTCCCACTGGTGCTGTTCTTGGCAGGATATCTGTTGGGACATATGCTGTGGGCGGCGGGCATTTGGACAGGCTTGGCAGGCTTTGCGCTGGCGGTGGCCGCGGCGGTTATCTATGACCGGCGGGTTTTGAAAAAGAGAGAAACCGTCTATACCATTACGGGCTATGCCCAATAGAAAAGAGGAAAATAACCTTGATTAAAAGCATGACCGGCTATGGCCGTGCCGTGGAAACGGTAAACGGCAGAGAATTTACTGTGGAGCTGCGCTCCGTCAATAACCGCTATTTGGATTGCTCTGTGCGTCTGCCCAGAATGCTGTCCTTTGCAGAGGATGCAGTGAAGCAGGCGGTGAAAGCCTCGGTTTCCCGGGGTAAGGTGGATGTATTCATCACCGTCCGCAGCGAGGGCGGCGAGGAAGTGAGCATCAGCCTGAACAAAAATGTGCTGGAGGGCTACTTGAACGCCATGCGTCAGATGGTGGCCGACTACGGTGTTGCCGACGATATCAGCGTATCCGTGGCATCCCGCCTGCCGGATGTATTCATCGTGGAAAAGCCGGAGGTGGACGAGGAGCAGCTGTTGGGCGATCTGATGTATGTGGTCGGCAAAGCCCTGGAGGGCTACGATGCCATGCGCTGCACCGAGGGCGCAGCCCTGGACAAGGATCTGCGCAGCCGTGGGCAGACCATTTTGGACTATGTTGCCAAGGTGGAGGCCGGCAACGGACAGACCGTATCCGATTACCGTGCTCGCCTGGAGGCCAAGCTTCGTGAGGTGCTGGAAAACACCAGCATCGACGAAAGCCGTATCCTCACCGAGGCGGCCATCTTCGCCGATAAGGTTGCAGTGGATGAAGAGACCGTTCGCCTGCGCAGCCATCTGGAACAGATGAACACCATGCTCACTTCCGGCGGCGCCGTTGGCAGAAAGCTGGACTTCCTGCTGCAGGAAATGAACAGAGAGGCCAATACCATCGGCTCCAAGTGCACGGATGTGAATCTGGCACGGATCGTGGTGGATATTAAGGCTGAGCTGGAAAAGATCCGTGAACAGACACAGAACATTGAATAAGAGGGCTATATGAAACTGATCAACATAGGATTTGGAAGTCTGATTGCTGCCGGTCGTGTGCTGAGCATCCTGGAGCCGGATTCCGCACCCATCAAGCGTGTAGTGCAGGAGGCCAGGGATCGGGGTATGCTCATTGATGCCTCTTATGGCAGAA
This sequence comes from Faecousia sp., assembly GCA_045577035.1. Taxonomy (GTDB): domain Bacteria; phylum Bacillota; class Clostridia; order Oscillospirales; family Oscillospiraceae; genus Faecousia. The sequence goes on from JAZNHQ010000013.1 coordinate 20,350, forward strand.
AGACCAAAGCGGTGCTGCTGATGGATACGGATCATGTGATCCTGTCGGCGTTGACCCCTGAAATGTTGCAGGAGCGTTGGAAGGAGGAAGAAGATGGCGAAAGGTAGATTGTTCGTAATTTCCGGTGCGTCCGGTGTTGGCAAGGGTACTGTGCTTGCCAATGTAATGTCCAAGCGTGCTGACCTGGCGTTCTCCGTGTCCGCCACCACCCGTCCCCCCAGACCCAATGAGATCGAGGGTGTCCACTACTATTTTGTGACCCAGGAAAAATTCCGGGAAATGGTGGATAATAACGAATTCCTGGAATACGATATGCACATGGATCGCTACTACGGTACCCCTGTGTCACAGCTGGAGGATAAGCTGACCCGTGGCCATGTGATCCTGGATGTGGAGCCTGTGGGTGCATTCAACATCCGCAAGCAGCGCTCCGATGCCATCTTGATCTTCATCGCCCCTCCCTCCATGGAGGAGCTGGAACGCAGACTCCGTGGCAGAGGCGACACCAATGAGGAGCAGATCCGCATGCGCCTTGCGCGTGCAGTATGGGAGATGGAACAGATCTCCGAATACGACCATGTAGTTATCAACGACCAGGTGGAAACCTGTGCCGATGAAATATTAAAAATCATTGCGCAAGCAACTGAATAATTGGAGGACTTATTATGCTTTATCCCCCCGTAGCAGATTTATTGAAGAATGTGGACAGCCGTTACCTGCTGGTAAATGTGGTTGCCCAGCGTGCAAGACAGATCGCTTTTGAGGCTGAGGAGCTTCAGGAGGAGCTGCCGGAGAAGCCTGTGACCCTGGCTATCCGGGAAGTGGCAGAAGGCAAGCTGACTGCCGGCTTGAAGGAAGAGTACAAGAAATAATACTATCAAAAATAAGTAAGGAGTGGGCTTTATGATTGCAAAGATCGCTGTTTCCGCAGCCAATTTTGCCATCGACAAGCCCTATTCCTATTTCGTGCCTCCTGGCATGACCTTGGAGCCGGGCATCCGTGTTACCGTCAGCTTCGGAAGAGGCAACCGGAAAGCAAAGGGTGTGGTACTCAGTGTGGAGGAGGGAGCAGGAACAGGGCTGAAATCCGTGGAGCAAAAGCTGGATGATACCCCACTGCTGAGCCCTCTGATGCTGCGTATGGCGGCATTTATCCGGGAACGGTATTTCTGTACCTTTTTTGATGCCATCCAGACCATGCTCCCTGCAGGCGCCTGGTTTCAGACCAAGGAGACCTTTTCTCTGACCGAGGATCTTAGCTGGAAAGAAAAAGCCTTGCGCCAAAAGGACGCTCTTGCCCTGCTGCAGCTGATGGATCAGCTGGGCGGCCAGGCAGAAGGCGTAGTACTGCGCCGCTGCGTGGAAACCGACGAGGATTACGAAAAGGCCATTTCCTATCTTCTCAAGAAGAAATGGATCTCCGGTCAGCAGGAATTTCTGCGCCGTGCCTCGGACAAGACCGAAAAGATCGCAACCCTGGCAGCTTCTGCGGAGGAAGCCATGGAATATGCGGCAAGCAGACCCAAGTCTGCTGTGATGCAGAAAAATGTTTTGGAGCTTTTATGCTCTGTGGGCAGTGCCGCTGTGAAAGAGATCTGCTATTTCACCGGTGCCAAACCCGGCACTGTGAAGCGGTTAGCGGAGCTTGGCTATGTGACCCTTTCCGAGCGTGAGGTTTTGCGTTGCCGGGAAATCAAGCCTGCCCCGCTGGATGGGGAGCTGATCCTGAACGAAGAGCAGCAAGCAGCCTTCACGGGCATTTGTGCCCAAATGGAGCGGGAAAACCCCGGTGCTGCACTGCTTTACGGCATTACCGGCTCCGGAAAGACCTCGGTGTACATCCAATTGATCCGCGCCTGTCTGGAACAGGACAAGCAGGCTATGCTCTTGGTGCCGGAAATTGCTTTAACGCCCCAGCTGTTGGGACTGATGGCTGCCTATTTTGGACAGCAGGTGGCCATATTGCACAGCTCTCTGGGTACCGGCGAACGGTATGACCAGTGGAAGCGGGTGCGCAGCGGAGAAGCCAAGGTGGTGGTAGGCACCCGCTCTGCGGTGTTTGCGCCCTGTCCAAACCTGGGTCTGATCATCCTGGACGAAGAACAGGAGCATTCCTACAAATCAGAAAACGCCCCCCGTTACGATGCCAGAAGCATCACCCTGTGGCGTGGAATGAAAGAATACGCCTTGGTGCTGTTTGGCTCTGCCACACCCAGCATCGAGACCATGTATTATGCCCAAACCGGTGTGTATCAGCTGTATCAGCTGCGCCATCGTTATAATGGAAAAGCCCTGCCCGGTGTGGAAATCGTGGATATGCGCCAGGAGCTGGAGGTAGGCAATGACCTGTCACTCAGTATGCCCCTGCGCTGTGCCATCCGGGAGACCGCCGATGCAGGCAAGCAGACCATTTTGTTTTTGAACCGCCGGGGCAATAGCCGGGCTATGGTGTGCGTGGATTGCCGGGAAGCCCCGGAATGTCCACGGTGCAGCGCCAGACTGACCTACCATAGCGCCAATGAACGGCTCATGTGCCATTATTGCGGACACTCCCAACCGGCGGTGGAGCGCTGCCCCAAATGCGGCGGCCCCATCAAGCGTGTGGGCACCGGCACCCAAAAGGTGCAGGAGGAGCTGGCAAGGCTCTTCGGGGATCTGAAGGTGGATCGCATGGATGCAGACACGGTCAGCGCCGCCAACACCCACGAAAATATTTTGGATCATTTCAAAAACGAACAGATCCCCATTCTTCTCGGTACGCAAATGGTTGCCAAGGGGCTGAATTTGCCCAATGTGACCCTTGTAGGCGTGCTGGATGCGGATTTGGGACTGTATTCCGATAACTACCGTGCAGCGGAAACCACCTTCAATATGCTCACCCAGGTGGTGGGCAGAGCGGGCCGTGGTGATTGCGCCGGCAAAGCGGTGGTTCAGACCATGGTACCGGAGCATAAGGTGCTGAAGCTGGCAGCGGAGCAGGATTATGCAGGCTTCTACCGCCTGGAGCTGGAGCTGCGCCGTGTGCAGCAATGCCCACCCTTTGGAGATGTGGCATTGATTACCTTTACCGGCAAGGAGGAGGCTGCGGTGCTTCGTGGCGCGGTAAAATTCCGTGACAGCCTGCGCAAGCTTTTGAAACAACCGGATTATGCCAAAGAACAGGCTGCCTGCTTGGGGCCCGCCCCGTGCCCGGTGGCAAAAATCAACTATAACTACCGTTACCGATTGACCCTGCGGTGCCGGATGACCAAGCCTCTGCGGCTGCTGTTGGCGCATTTGCTGCGGCAGTTTGCCCAGGATAAGGAAAACCGCGGTGTTTCCGCATTTATCGACATTAACGGATTTGACTAGGAGCTATTATGGGATTACGAAAGATTTTAACTGACGCAGAGCCTTCTCTGCATAAAGTGTGTAAACCTGTGGAAAAATTTGACAAGAAGCTTCACGCCCTGCTCAAGGACATGGAGGACACCCTCATTGATTCCGGCGGTGTGGGCTTGGCAGCGCCCCAGGTGGGCATTCTGCGCCGGGTGGTGCTGGTGGATACCGGAGAGGAGATCGTTGAACTGATCAACCCCACGCTGCTGGAAACCGACGGCGAACAGGTAGGCCCCGAGGGCTGTCTCAGTGTGCCTGGCAAGTACGGCCTGGTGAAGCGGCCTTACTATGCCAAAGTCCGTGCTCAGGATCGGGACGGCAACTGGTTTGAGGCGGAGGGTGAGGAACTGATCGCCCGGTGCTTTTGCCATGAGCTGGATCACCTGGACGGCATTATTTACACAGAGGTCATGGAGCGCTACCTGACCCCGGAGGAATTGGAATACGACGAGGAGTGAGAACCATGCGAGTGGTTTTTATGGGAACGCCGGATATTGCGGCGACCTGCTTAACAAAGATCATAGAGGACGGTTTCCAGGTGGTGGGTGTGTATACCCAGCCCGACCGGCCGAAAAACCGGGGTATGAAGCTGGCCTTTTCTCCTGTGAAGGAGGTTGCCCTTGCCCACGGCCTGCCTGTGTTCCAGCCGGAGAATTTCCGGGAGGACGAAACCGTGGAGCAGCTGCGTGCATTGCAGCCGGATGTGGTGGCAGTGGTGGCCTATGGCCGGATTCTGCCCCAGCGGGTACTGGATATCCCCCCAAAGGGCTGTATCAATATCCACGCCAGCCTGCTGCCTAAGTACCGGGGCTCTGCGCCCTACCAGTGGGCAGTGCTGGACGGCTTGACGGAAACCGGTGTTTCCGCCATGTACCTGTGCCGGGAAATGGATGCCGGTGATGTGATCGATGTATCGAAAACCCCCATCGGCCCCGACGAGACCGCAGGTGAAGTGCTGGATAAGCTGGCTGTTCTGGGTGCCGATCTGCTGAGCAAGACCCTGCAAAAGCTGGAACAAGGACAGGTAAACGCTACCCCCCAGGATCCTGCCCTGGTCAGCTATGCCCCTATGCTGGATAAATCCATGAGCCCCATTGACTGGACAAAGACTGCCCAGCAGGTACACAACCATGTGCGTGGCCTGCACCCCTGGCCTGTGGCCACTGCGGAGCTGGCAGGTACTAAGTTCAAGATCCACGCCACCGCTGTGGTGGAGGGCAATGGCCAGCCCGGTACTATTTTGGCATTGACCAAGACCGGCTTGGTGGTGGCCTGCGGCCAGGGTGCGGTGGAAATTCGCTCCCTGCAGGCAGAGGGCGGCAAGCGCATGGCTGCACCGGATTATTTCCGCGGGCACCCCCTGCAGCTGTAATATGGGCGCCAGAGAAACCGCACTGAATGTGCTGATCGCCTGCCGGAAAGAAGCAGGCTGGTCAAACGGTATTTTAAAAGAGTATATAAGCCGTGACAGACTGGATCGCCGGGAGGCGGCGCTGGCCACACGGCTGTGCTACGGCGTTATGCAGAACCGGATCAAGCTGGACTTTTATTTGTCCCAGCTGCTGACTGGCAAATTGAAGGATCTGCATCCCGCCATCCGGGATATTCTGCATTTGGGGCTCTATCAGCTCTACGAAATGGACAGAATTCCCCAATCTGCCGCGGTGAACGAATCTGTCACCCTGGCAAAAAAATATTGCCGCAAGCAGAAAAATGCCTCCGGGCTGGTCAACGGTGTTCTGCGTAGTGCTGTCCGTACTCTGGGGCAGCTGAAAGCCCCCAAGGGCTGGGAGAGCATTTACAGCCACCCCCAAAACCTTATCGACTTGCTGCTGGGCTATGTGGGCAAAGACCGCATGGAAGCCATGCTGAAGGCCAACAACGAGGTGCCGCCCACGGTGGTGCAGGTGAATACCCTGCGTACATCCGCCCAGGAGCTGACCGCCATGCTGGAAGCAGAAGGCGTGGAGGTGCAGCCCCATGGCTGGCTGGAAAATTGCCTGGTGCTGACCGGCACCGGCAGCCTGGAGCAGCTTCCAAGCTTTCAAAAGGGACTGTTCTATGTGCAGGATGCCGCTGCCAAGCTCAGCGTGCTCTGTGCGCAAATTCAGCCGGGACAAAGGGTGCTGGACTGCTGCGCAGCCCCCGGCGGCAAAAGCTTTGCAGCCGCCATGGCAGGAGCGGGCAGTGTCCAATCCTGCGATATCCATGCTCATAAGATCCCCCTGATCCAAAAGGGCGCAGAGCGGTTGGGACTTAGTATGCTATCCGCCTGTCAGCAGGACGCATCCATCCCCAACCAAGTCTGGGTGGATGCCATGGATGTGGTCATTGCCGATGTGCCTTGCTCCGGCTATGGCATTATCCGCAAAAAGCCGGATATCCGCTACAAGGACCCTAAAACCATGACCGAGCTGCCTCAGCTGCAGCTGGAAATATTAAAGAATCAAGCAAACTATGTAAAACCCGGTGGCACGCTGCTCTATTCCACCTGCACTCTTGTGCAAGCGGAAAACGAGGGCGTAGTCGAGGCTTTTTTGGAAGCTAACCCGGATTTTTATACAGAGCCCCTGCCACTGCCTGCCAATTTCCCGGAAAACACCTCCGGTATGCTGGCACTGGTGCCGGGAGAATATGACACAGACGGCTTTTTCATTTGCCGTCTGCGGAGAAAGCAATGATGAATCATTTAAAATCCATGACCCTGCCGGAAATCCAGGCGGTACTAAAAGAATTGAATCAGCCTGCGTTCCGGGCAAAACAGGTATTTACCTGGCTGCATAAGGGCGTGCGCAGCTACGAGGAAATGACCAATCTTCCCAAAAGCCTGCGTGATGTGCTGGGGTCGCAGTATCCCATTTGCCTGCCGGAGGTGGTGCGCAAGCAGGAGTCTGCCCGGGACGGTACCATCAAATACCTGTGGCGGCTGTCTGACGGCAACTGCGTGGAAACTGTACTTATGCGTTACCATTACGGCAATACGGTGTGCATTTCCACAGAGGTGGGATGCGCCATGGGCTGTGCCTCCTGCGCCTCCACTTTGGGTGGTTTGGTGCGGCGGCTGGAGCCCTTTGAGATGCTGGATCAGGTGCTGTTCACCCAGGTGGACTCCGGTCTGCCCATTTCCCATATCGTGCTTATGGGTATTGGAGAACCCCTGGACAATTTTGACAATGTGATGCGGTTTTTGGAGCTGGTCAACAGCCCCGACGGCATGAACATTTCCATGCGCCATATCAGCCTGTCCACCTGCGGGCTGGTGCCGAAGATCGACGAGCTGGCAAAGCGGAAGCTGCAGCTGACACTGTCAGTGTCCCTGCACGCCCCCAGTGACCAAATTCGCAATACCATCATGCCTGTGAATAAGGCCTATCCTTCCGAGGAGCTGTTGCAGGCCTGCAGGCGGTATTATGCTGCCACAAATCGGCGTATTTCCTTTGAGTATGCCATGATTGATGGCGTAAACGACACGGAGGAGGCGGCTCGGTTGCTGCTGAAGCGGCTGAAGGGTCTGCCTGCTCATTTGAACCTGATTCCCTTGAACCATGTGGAAGAGAGTCCGTTGAAGCCCAGCAGCCGCAAGGCGGTGCTGCGTTTTCAGCAGATACTGGAGGAGGGCGGTATCCCTGCTACGGTGCGGCGCACCCTGGGCGGCGATATTGATGCCTCCTGCGGACAGCTTAGAAGAAAGTATACCAAGCAAAGTGATGGGAAGGAGTGAAGTCCTATGCAATATTGGGGTTTGACCGACCCGGGCTGTGTCCGGGCGCAGAATCAAGATGCCTATCGCCTGGAACAGCTGGATAAGAATACGCTTTTGTGCGTGGTCTGTGACGGCATGGGCGGTGCGAAGTCCGGTAATATTGCCAGTCAGTTGGCAGTGGATGTGTTTGCCCAGGAGATCAAGGGCAGCTGGAAATCCTCCATGGACCATGAAGCCAAGGAGCAAATGCTTCGCAGCGCCATTAAGCTGGCCAACTTTACGGTTTACGACCAGGGTCAGCAGTTTGAGGAGTTCTCCGGAATGGGCACTACCTTGGTGGCAGCGCTCATCAGTGGCAAGCATGCCATGGTGGTCAATGTGGGCGACAGCCGTGCATACCATATTGACGGTGACGGTATCAACCAAATCACGGAGGATCACTCCCTGGTGCAGATGATGGTATCCAGAGGCGAATTGACCCCGGAACAGGCAAGAACATATCCCGGCAAGAATCTGATCACCCGAGCCATCGGTACAGAAACTGCCGTTATGTGCGATATTTTTGAAAAGCATTTGGACAGAGGCGACTGCCTGCTCCTTTGCACCGACGGTCTGAGCAATATGATCGACGAGCAGGAGATCCTCTTTGAGGTGGTACACGGCGTAGATAAGAGCAAATGCTGTGAACGCCTGCTGGATATCGCCAAAAAGCGCGGCGCTCCGGATAATGTGACCAGTGTACTGGTCATGATCTGAGCGGCGGCGAAAGGAGTATGATTATGGATAAATATATTGGCCGATTGCTGGATAATCGGTACGAGATCCTGGAAGTGATCGGTACCGGCGGCATGGCCGTTGTATATAAAGCCCGCTGCCATCGTCTAAACCGACTGGTAGCCATTAAGATCCTGAAGGATGATTATTTGGAGGATGAGGATTTCCGACGCCGTTTCCATTCGGAGAGCCAGGCCGTTGCTATGCTCAGCCATCCCAATATCGTGTCAGTGTACGATGTGTCCACATCTGTTATGGTGGATTATATCGTTATGGAGCTGATCGAGGGCATTTCACTAAAGCAGTACATGGAAAAGAAGGGCGTTCTGAACTGGAAGGAGACCCTGCATTTTGCCATGCAGATCGGCAAGGCACTGGAGCACGCTCACAGTCGAGGCATTGTCCACCGGGATATTAAACCCCACAATGTTATGGTGCTGAAAAACGGCTCTGTGAAGGTAACGGACTTTGGCATTGCCCGGCTTATGTCCAAGGGTAACACCTTGACCAAGGAGGCCCTGGGCTCTGTGCATTATATCTCTCCTGAGCAGGCCAAGGGCGGCCAGGTGGATGACCGTTCCGATATCTATTCCCTGGGCGTTGTGATGTATGAAATGATGAGCGGCAGACCTCCCTATGACGGAGAGACCCCGGTATCTGTGGCTATTCAGCACATCAATGGCGGTGCGGCAATGCCCTCCACCATGAATCCCAATATTCCCGGCGGCTTGGAGCAGATCATCATGAAGGCCATGGCCAATGACCGTGCCAAGCGGTTTGCCGGTGCTACGGAAATGCTCCGGGATATGGACGAATTCCGAAAGGATCCTGCCATTTTATTTGACTATAATGGCAATTCCGATGAAGTGATCCGCATTCATAAGCCTATAACACCGCCGGTGAACTCCGGCGATACTGCGGTTGTGCCCCCCGTGGGCGGCAGAACCACAGCGCAGCGGGTGGCTGACAGAGCCGGTGGCGTATCTCCTGCAAAACGGGCAAGAGACCGGGAGGCAGCCCGCCGCCGTAAGGAGGAAGAGGAGCGCCGCCGCAACCGGGTGGCCGTGATCGCCATTTCCGTATGCTCTGCGGTGATCATTCTGGCTGTGGTGATCATGTTCATTGTGTTCCTGGGTAATGGAGATTCCTCTATGGTGGAAGTTCCCAATCTGCTTGGTGAACGGTATCGGGATAGTATGGTCATAAAAGGCTTATCCATAGGAGAAATCATCCGAGAGCCCAGTGACGAGCCAAGAGGTACGATTATTAAGCAAGATCCCAGAGCCGGAACAAAGGTGGAGCTGAATACCAAGATCAACTTGACCATCAGTGAAGGCGAAGGCCCTCAGCTTATGGAGAATCTTGCCAATTCTTCCCTTGAAAGCGCCAAAAAAACTCTGGATGGCTACGGTCTGAATCTGGATATCAGAGTAGAATATGAATTTAACAATTCTATTAGTAAGGATTATGTGATCTCTACGGATCCCGCGGAAGGGGAGCAGCTGCAGGAGGGTCAGGAAATCGTCCTGGTCGTCAGCATGGGCAACCAGCCGGCCATGGAAAACCTGGAGGGTCTGACCGAGGAATATGCAAGAAAGATCCTGGATAACTACGGCATCGGATTGCAGATCGTCGTTGAGGAAGAATTCAGCAAGGATGTGGAAAAAGGCCGTATTATCCGTACTGAGCCCCGTGAAGGTGACAAGCTGGATATGGATCAGGAGATCATTCTGGTGATCAGCCAGGGCGACGAGCCCATCATGCCCGATTTTGAGGATGTGCTGGTAGACGATGTGCGCAAATGGCTGGGAGATCTGGAGTTGGATCTGGATATTACCGTAGAAGAAGAATACAGCGATGAAATCGAAGAAGATCATGTGATCAAAACCATACCCGGCAAGGATGCCAAGCTGGAAGAGGGTCAGGAGGTCACCTTGGTGGTCAGTAAGGGCGCAGCGCCTGCGAAGGTTCCCGGTATTGTGGGCATGAGCTGGCTGGAAGCCAAGAATAAGCTGGAAGACGCTGGCTTTAAGAATTACGATTTCGTCTACAAGGCCAGCCTGGAAAAGGAAAATGTAGTCATTGACCAGTCCGAGGCGGCAGATACAGAAGTTCCCACCAGCACCCAGATCATCATTTATCTGTCAGATGGCTCCTTGAAGGAGAAAAATGTGGATGTAACCTTGCCCCAGGTGTCCGACCTGGAAGCCCTGGGTCTGCTGCCCGAGGGCTATGTGGATGGGGATGTGGTTACCTACCGCTTGACCGTCAGCCAAGGCAGCACCATTATCTATGATGTTTCGGATATTGTCCTGGGTGATAAAACCTACGCCACATTGAATTTGATCAGCTCCGGAAAACAGACCTATGATCTGAAGATCGATGGTGTGTTCTGGAAGAGCATTGAGGTGGACTTTACCGCATAATGAAAAAAACAGAAGGAAGAATCGTGAAATCCCTTAGCGGATTCTACGATGTACAGACATCGGAGGGTGTGATCACCTGCCGGGGCAGGGGAATCCTGCGCCGGGGCGGGGAGAGCCCCTTGACCGGTGACCTGGTGGAGATCACCGTGGAAAAGGGAAAGGGCATGGTAGAGCGTATCCTGCCCCGGAAGAACCGGTTTGTCCGTCCGGCGGTTGCCAATGTGGATGCGCTGGTGGTGTTTGCCGCCAATGTAAATCCGGTGACTGAGCCTTTTCTCATTGACCGGGTGGCGGCCATTGCCGGTGACCAGGAGGTGCCGGTGTACCTGTGTGTGAATAAATGCGACCTGGATCCTGCGGTGGATCTGGTGCGCATTTATCAGAACGCAGGTTTTTCCGTGATCCGCGCCAGTGCCGAAACCGGCGAGGGCGTGGAGGAGCTGCGAATGCTGCTGGCAGGTAAGCTGACGGCCTTTACGGGAAATACCGGCGTAGGCAAGAGCAGTATGCTCAACGCCCTGTGCCCCCAGCTGCAGCTGGCCACCGGCGAGGTGTCCGAAAAGCTGGGCAGAGGCCGACATACCACCCGGCATGTGGAGCTGTTCTGCCTGGGAGAGGATACCTTTGTGGCAGATACTCCGGGCTTCTCCTCCTTTGACACGGAGCAGATGGATGTGCTGCTGAAAGAGAATCTGCAGTATGCCTTCCCGGATTTTTCTCCATATTTGGGCAAATGCCAATTCCGCGACTGCTCCCACCGGGCAGAACCTGGTTGCGCAGTACGCCAGGCTGTGGAGGAGAGTGGCATCGAAAAGACCCGCTATGACAGCTACCTGCGCCTGTACGAAAAGTCCAGCCAGATCAAGCTGTGGGAATTGAAATAATGAACCGGCCTTGGCATTTCGCCAAGGCCGGTTGTTTATTATGCTTCGTAGCGCAGAATCGGGGTTCTGGCTGCCCGAACCTCATCGGGACGGGCGATCTGTGCATTGTGGGGTGCTGCGTGCATGTACTCCGGATCCTCATAGGCCATTGCGTACAGCTTGCGGAACACCTCTGCTGCCCAATCCAGTGTATCCCGGGATTCAGTCTCCGTAGGCTCCAGCATCAGAGCCTCGTGGACGATCAAGGGGAAGTACATGGTGGGCGGGTGCATGCCGTTGTCAATGAGACTCTTGGCAACATCCAATGCGGAAACGCCGGTTTCCTTCTTGAACTTGCTCAGATCCAGCACGAACTCATGCATACAGATCCGGTCAAAGGCAGGCTCGAAGGTGCCCTTGATCTTATGCTGCAGGTAGTTGGCATTAAGAACTGCGTTCTTGGCAGCTTCGGGAATACCTTCCTTGCCCAGGGTCATGATGTAGGTCAGCGCCTTGACCACCACCAGGAAATTGCCTGCAAAGGCCTTGACCTGGATGTGACCGGGTTCCTCCATCATGGAGGATTGGGGAAGGTAGGGGGCAAGATGTGCCTTGCAGCCAACCGCACCGGCACCGGGGCCGCCGCCACCGTAGGGGGTAGCGAAGGTCTTGTGGAGATTCATGTGGATGCAGTCAAAGCCCATATCACCGGGACGGACCACACCCATAACGGCATTGAGGTTGGCACCGTCATAGTAGCACAGGCCGCCTGCTTCGTGGACAAGCCGGGTGATCTCCAAAATGTTTTCGTCGAAGATACCCACTGTGTTGGGGTTGGTCAGCATCAGACCGGCGGTGTCCTCGCCCAGGGCCGCCTTCAAAGCCTCCAGATCCACACAGCCGTTGGGTGCGGAGGCAATATTGACAATAGTGTAGCCGCACATGGCAGCGGTGGCGGGGTTGGTGCCGTGGGCGGAGTCGGGAACGATGATCTTGTTGCGTTTGTGGTCGCCACGGGCTTCGTGGTACTGCTTGATCAGCAGCACGCCGGTGAACTCACCGTGGGCACCGGCGGCAGGCTGGAAGGTCATATCATCCATGCCGGTGATCTCGCACAGCAGCTTGCCTGCAGTGTCCAGAACCTCCTGGCAGCCGGAAACGGTGTGTGCAGGTGCCAGGGGATGGATTCCCGTAAAGCCGGGCAGGGAAGCCATCTCCTCGTCGATACGGGGATTGTATTTCATGGTGCAGGAACCCAGGGGATAGAAACCGGAGTTGACACCGTGTACACGCTTATTCAGCTCGGTGTAGTGGCGGCTCAGATCGGTCTCGCTGATCTCGGGCAGTTTGGGGGCGTTTTCACGCACCAGGGAGGCAGGCAGCGAAACTTCTTCCACATCGCACTGGGGCAGATATTGCATGCCACGACCGGCAACGCTCTTTTCGTAAATCAGCTTCATTGACCGCACACCTCCTTCACGATAGCAATGGCCTGATCCAGCTGTGCCTTGGAGACCTTCTCGGTGACGCACCACAGCATACCATCTTCGATCTTCAGGCCGCCCAGAATGTCAGCGCTCTGCAATGCAGCCAAAACCTGGTCTGCCTTGGGCAGGACGGTAACAAATTCATGGAAGTAGTCGCCGGTAAAGGCCAGGCAGACGCCGGGGATCTGGCACAGGGCGTTAGCCAGGTAGTGGGCCTTGGACATGGACTGCACTGCAGCCTGGGCAAGTCCCTTGGGGCCCATGGCAGCCAGGTACAGACCGGCGGTCAGTGCGCAAAGTGCCTGATTGGAGCAGATGTTGGAGGAGGCCTTTTCACGGCGGATATGCTGCTCACGGGCCTGCAGGCTCAGAACATAGGCTCTTTCGCCCTTGGCATCTACGGTCTCGCCCACGATTCTGCCGGGCAGCTTACGCATATGCTTGGTGGTGGTAGCCATGTAGCCCAGGTAGGGGCCGCCGTAGCTTAAGGGCATACCCAAGGGCTGTGCCTCGCCAACGGCCACATCTGCGCCCATATCCCGGGGGGATTTCATAATGCCCAGAGCGATGGGGTTGCAGCCCAGGATATACATGGCGCCTGCCTCATGGACAGCTTGACCGATTTGCTCGGCATCTTCAAACTGGCCGTAGAAATTGGGCTGCTGCACATAAACGGAAGCCACATCCTCGCAAAGCATTTCTTTCAGGGCATAAAGATCGGTCTTGCCGTCCTTGGCAGGGATGATGCGCATTTCGTCACCGGTGCCGTAGCAGTATGTACGGATGGTGTTGATGGTATCGGGATTGGCGGCGGCGCTGACCAGGGTCACACGGCGCTTTTTGTCACGGCACATGGCTGCAGCCTCAGCGGCAGCGGTAGCGCCGTCATAGACAGAGGCGTTGGACACATCCATGCCTGTCAGCTCACAGATGCCTGTCTGATACTCGAAAATGGACTGCAGAATACCCTGGCTCATTTCAGCCTGATAGGGGGTATAGGCAGTCAGAAATTCTTCCTTGGCGGGAATGTACTTGACAATGCTGGGAATATAATGATCGTAGGCACCGGCACCCCGGAGAACGGTGGAGAACACATGGTTCTTGTTTGCCATGGCGGTAACTGCCCGGCAAACCTCCAGTTCACTCATGCCCTCAGGAACGTTCAGATCACCGTCCTGCAGCAGCATTTCGGCGGGAACATCCTTGTACAGCTCATTATAATCGTTCAGGCCCACGGCCTTCAGCATTTCAAGCCGTTCCTCCTTGGTAGAAGGAATAAAGCTTGCCATGCCTTAGCCCTCCTCAGCGCAGAAAGCCTCGTAGGCGGCAGCGTCCAGCAGCTCGCTGGTCTCGGTGATGGCTTCCACCTTGATGATCCAAGCACCGTAGGGATCGGAGTTCAGCTCCTCGGGAGCATCCTCAAGACCGTCGTTCACAGCGCAGACCACGCCGGAAACAGGGGACAGCAGGTCGGAAACGGCCTTTACGGACTCCACATCGCCGAAAGGCTCACCGGCGGTGACGGTATCGCCAACAGCGGGCAGGCTGATGAACACCACGTCACCCAGGGCGTCCTGTGCGAAATCGGAAATGCCGACGATGGCGTTGTCGCCTTCGATTTTGGCCCACTCGTGGGACTTTGCGTACTGCAGATCATTGGGATAATTCATAATAGTTTCCTCCAAATTATAATTTCATATTTATTGCCGCTTCTGCGGTTACTTATGGATCACGGCCTTGCCGTAGGGAGGCTCGTTTTGGATCATATGCTTACTGACGATGGCAGCCTTCAGCATTTTGCCGCGCACATCAATGCAGATGCTGTCTTCGGCGGTAACATCGCTGTTCATGTAAGCAAAGCCGATGGAACGCTTGCCGGTGGTTTCCAGGATGTTGCTGTTTTCGTCGAACTCGTAGTAGGGAACCATGGTGCCGGAGGTGACCCAGCCGATGTGGCTGCCGTCCTTGTAGATATCCATACCGGCACGCATAACGCCACGGTCTACCAGGGCGATGGGGAATACCTTCTTGGGCGTGCCTTCCTCTTTCTGCTTCAGCAGAATATCCCGAGCGATATAGTCGCCCTTTTCCTCTGTAAAGGAAACCGCAAAGCGAGCCAGGGAAACTGCAAAAATGGGTATATCGGAGCCTGCGTGGTCTTCGCCCATTTCGTGTCCATACAGGGGCAGACCGGCTTCCAGCCGCAGGGTGTCACGGGCGCCCAGGCCGGTGGGTGCGGCACCCAACTCAATGAGCCGGTTCCACAGCCAGTGTACATCCTTAGCGTCAATGAACAGCTCCCAGCCGATGGGGTCGCCGGTGTAGCCGGTCTTGGACACACGGACGGTGTGACCTTCCATGTCCAGCTCGTTCAGATCGTTCTTCCTGTGGCCGGAGATCTCCGCGCCGCCGGAGAGGATCTTCAAAATCTTCTCGGCCTCGGGGCCTTGCACTGCGATGGAAGAATAGCTGGCAGTAATGTTGATCAGCTGGCAGTCATAATCGGGCAGATACTTGGCAAAGTGTGCCAGGTCTTTATCGGTGTTGGAGGCGTTGACGATGAGCATGTAGCGGTCTTCCTCAAACATATACAGGTAAGCATCGTCCACAGCACCGCCCTGCTCATTGGGGATGATGCAGTACTGGGCGCGGCCCGGCACCAGTGCTGCCACATTGGAGGTCAGTACCTTCTGCAGGAAGGCCACTCTTTCGGGACCCTCCACCAGGATACGACCCATATGGGATACATCAAAGATACCGCAATGCTTGCGGTCATACAGATGCTCGGTGACGATACCGGCAGGGTACTGGATGGGCATTTCCCAGCCGCCGAAATCCACCATGGTGGCACCTGCCGCCACATGGGCATCATACAGAGGGGTGCGCTTCAATTGGCTCATATTGTTACTCCTTTCAAAACAAAAAAAGGGCGCAAAATACCCAAACGGTATTTCGCGCCTCCGTTTTCCAACCTGAGAGATTCCCGGAAAATCCGGTTGCACCGACGGTGTGGCAATAGCCAGCTTTACAGAGTTTCGTCCTGACACGGTCCTTTTACCTGAGAGTTTTTGCGTTCCCCTTCGGTTCTGTATGAAACAGTCTCTCCCGTGTCCGTCGTCCGAAATATTTAATTCCTTAGGTATCTTATCATACACTCTCCCTAAAAGCAAGCAAAATACCTCAAGAAAACCTATGCAAATTGCACAAAAATGCCCACCGTTTCCGGTGGGCAAACTTTTGTCTCACAGTCGTAATACAAAGCGGTTCTTATCTTTTACGGCGTGGTATTGCTGTCATCCTTTCGCAAAGACAAAGCGCCGGTTTGGGGATCTACCTCCCATGCGGGATGGATCTCGCCTAAAAGTTGGGATATATACGCATCGTCCGTATTGTCTAGGGTGGCAAAAGGTTTATTTTGAGATTCCTGATCGCATATATCTACGATCTTGCCGATTGTGGAAAGATAGAAATTACCGAAGCTGTTCAGATCCTTACAGTTTTCCATTACACCGGACAGGTCACCGTTAATAAACGCCGAGCCTACGCTGCCTGCGGTTACGCAGCTGGTCAGATCTACAGCACCTCTGAGGTAGCCTACCAAACCGCCGGTGCAGAATTGACCTTGTACATCGCCCTTGTTGCAGCATCTTTGCCATTTGGCACTATCGCTTTTGGCGACCAGTCCACCTGCAATATAGCTGCCGTTGATATTTCCTGTGTTTAAACATTGGGAAAGGGAGCCGGCGTGTCTGCCTGCCAAGCCACCAGCCTGTCCGCCGTCGGGAGGCCAGTACCAGGACATAATCACCACGTTGTCGATACCACCGCGAAGCTTATCCGCATCCGCTTTGGTGCCAAACTCCGTATTGCCTGTGCCGTCTGCAAGCCAGCCGTTTTGGCCACCCAGCCCCATAAGTGCCGTAATATCTCCGGAATTACCGCAAAGCTCCATATACGGTGAGCCACGGCCAATGATGCCTCCGGAGCTTACCTTAGCCAATAGACCGCCAGAGGTATAGATGTCTGCGTTGTTAATGGATCTTTTAATACTGCCGCCAACACAGTCACCCGCAATGCCACCGGCGTTGAGGTAGAGAATACCGCCACTACTGTCGCCTGCCTCTGTGGATACACGTACAGAACCTTCGTTAGTACAATCCACGAATGTGCTGTTTTTGCAGTAGCCCACAATGCCGCCGATACTGCTGCGCAAATAGCAAGAAATATCGATATTGGTTTTACTGGTGCAATTCTCTATATGGCCACCATCCATGCTTCCTACAAGGCTTCCGGCAGAGCCGCCCACATTCTTCGCCAGAACAGCATTGATTGTTCCGCTGACGGTACAGCCGCTGATGGTTCCACTGAGGAATTCTCGGACAAGTGCTCCGTATGCTCCTCCCTCACGGAAAGCGGTCTCCACAGCACTGCCACCGGTGACTTGTAAGTTCAGATTCTCTATATGGCATCCGATTGCCATTGAGAACAGGGGGGAGGAAATGTTGCTGATGGTGTGATCATAGCCTCGCAGAATACCATTAGCCCAACGGCCAAGACTGGTGTAGCTGTCCGGGCATACAATGTCGTCCATGAGCCAATATTCGCCGTAAGTATGTTCTCCAATGTGGGAGAAATCCTCGAAGGTGTAAATGGGGTAATAAATATGGGCATATTCCATGGGAATCTCTGGCCGGCCATATTTATAATCCCAGCCCAGTGTGTACAGGGTTTCATAGGTGTGCAGGTTGGAATAATCTGTACACAGAAGGATTTGATCGTCGGTATAGACACTGTTTTCGATTCGCATACTATTACCGATGTTTTTGTATGCACCCTGCATGAGAGTGCTCTTTTTTTCTTCTTTTGCGGTTTCCGCCAAATTCAGATAACAATGGGCACCGGCCTCGGTCATAATAGAGAGGGTATTGCGCACCTTCTGCAGATCCTCTTTGGTGATTTCTTTCCCACTTATGGAATCCACCATTTCGCCCACTTCAGGGATCATACCCCAGGCAAGATTGTATTCCACCCGTGCAAGCCAACGTTTATCACCGGCCTCCAACGCATCTTTGAGTGGCGGACATACCAGTTTTGCTGCATTAATACCCACAGTGAATATTTTAGCACCGGCAACCAGTGCAGGCACTGCAGCCAGACCAATTGATGCGGCTGCATCTGCAGCCATGGAGGTCATCAAATCCTTCGCCACATCCCACAAAGCCTGTACGGAGCCCCAGGCGTAGGCAACACTTGCGTCTGAGTAGAGCGTCTGTACAGTTGCTGCGGAAAGCTTCAAATTATTGACGGTATCTCCGTCACCTTTCATTTCTTTGATAATGTCCAGCTTGTTGCTGAATTGCTCCGGCCAATTCATGGATTTCGAAATATTTTGCAGAACAACCACTGCAGTAAACGCTGATTATATGGCGTTATTTAAGGGGAAGGCGTAAAAACGCTAAATTATAGTCTTTTTCTCTGCTTTTTTCTTCATCCAAGCCCCTTAATGAGCCTGGATTTCCGGTATTTGGGCGCACTTACCCCATA
>JAZNHQ010000014.1:0-26343 GCA_045577035.1 Faecousia sp.
GTTCCAGTTGCCCTCGCCGACCAAATGCAGGCCGTAATTGCCGGCATAGGCGGCCTCAGCCGCCACAGCGGTGGTCTTGTTGAGGTTCCAGCCGTCGGCCGTGCCGTTCTCAAAGGCGCCGTCCTCCCTTTACGATACCTCCACCACCGAGACATCGTCCACGTACACCGTTTCGGTATGACCGGTACCGCCGCCGAACATCTCCACGAAGGTATGCTCAAAATACTCGTTGATCTTTGCAAACTCGGTCACAAAGATGGTGGTCATTTCCTGGGTGATATCCCGGATAATGCTCTCCAGCTCCCGCTTGGAGGTCAAAACATCGTCCCGCTGGGTCACTAAGTAGGAATAGCGCTCGTTCACACGGGCGTATTCTTCGATGGCACCCAGGTTAGGTGTGCCAAGGCCGGCGATCTTTCGCTTCAGCTCTGCCACGCGGCGCTGACCGGCGGTGACGGATTCGATCTGTCCCCGCTTTTCCGGTGCGGTACTGGGAGTCAGCTCATAGGTATCCCAAAGCTTGTCAACGATCTGCTTTTCTTCCATATTAGAAGCCAGCTTCTTCTGTTCCAGCAGTGCGCAGGCACGCTCCATGTTCAGAATATCCTTATTCTTCTCCTGGGCATCCCGCTCTGCACGGGTCTTGGATGCCTCGGCAGCGGAGCGCTGGGAAATGATTTCTTTCATTTCCTGGCGAACAGCATCGGAATCCTGGGCATTCTGTGCGCTGCGGGTTTCCAGATCCTTGATCTCGTTTTCCAGGCGCACGATATCCTGGGAAATGGCGTCTCTCAGAGCCAGCTTCTTCTCCCGGTCGCCTTCCATGGCGCCCCGCAGCTGCTCCATATCGGAAATGTGATTCTGTGCGGTGTAGCGCTCAGCCTCCAAGGCCGCTTCATCGGTCTTAAGAGCAGTTAACTGCTCCGTAATGGTTGCCATGGTAGCAGAGGCCTCGGACTGGGAAACCTCCAATGCGGCGATTTTCCGCCGGGTCTGCTCCAATTGGGTGTTATACACCTGCAGCTTGGTCTGCTGGGCGGTGTAACGCTCCCGGTCAGCTCTTTCACGGCTTTCCAGGGATTCCCACTCCCGACGGGCAGATTCCTCTGCCTCGGAAATGGCATTGACCAGCACCTCATGCTGCTTTTCCTGACCCTGCAAGCGCAGCACCTGGTCCTCTGCCTGGCGCAGCTGCTCTGCGGCAGTGGTCATTTGGAACTCCACCTGATCCACAGAGCGCTGGGCTTCCTGCAGATCGGTTTCGGCGGTTTTCAGCTTTTCGGACAGCTCGTTTTCCTGCTGCGTCAGCTTTTCCAGCTCATTGGCACGGGACAGGATGCCTGCCTCTTTATTCACAGAGCCGCCGGTCATGGAACCACCGGGGTTCACAACCTGACCGTCCAGGGTGACGATCTTAAAGCGGTTTGCGTACTTCTTTGCCATGGCAATGGCAAAGTCGATATTCTCTACAATGACGATGCGGCCCAGCAGATTTTCCACGATTCCACGGTACTTGCTTTCGCAGCTGACCAGCTGGGATGCCACGCCCACAAAACCACGAACCTCCTCCAGGCCGTTCTCGGACAGGGTCTTGCCCTTGATCACGGACATAGGCAGGAAGGTGGCACGACCACCGCCGGTGCGCTTGAGCCAGGAAATGGCCGCCTTGGCGTCCTGTTCGTTATCCACAACGATCTGCTGCATAGCGCCGCCCAGGGCGATCTCAATGGCAACGGTATACTCATCCTCCGTCCGGATCAGACGGGAAATAGGGCCGTGCACATTGCGCAGGCTGCCCCGCTGGGCTTCCTGCATGACCAGACGGACGGATTTTTGGAAGCTTTCATAATCCCGCTCCATGGCACGGAAAACACGGGCCCTGGCCTGTACGCCGTCCAGCTTGGCGGTCAGTTCACGAACCTGCTGTGCCAGCTCATCACGGCGCTTCATGCGTGTGCCCTGGCGCAGGGTATAGCCGTTAATGCTGTTGGTGCAGGCGGTCACCTCTTCCTGTGCCTTGCGCAGCTCACGGCGGCAGGCTTCCAGCTGATCCCTGGCCTCCTGTTCCCGGTTTCTGCCGGATTCCAGATCTGCACGCAGCTGATCCTTACGCTCCTTGGTGGTCTGCAGCAGATCCTCAATGGCACGGATATCCGCTTCCCGGCCTGCCTGGTCGGCGGTCAGGTTACTCTCGGTGGTGCGCAGCTCCAGGAACTGCCGGGTGATACCCTGGGCATTGGCGGTCAGTGCGGTCATTTCCTGCTGCAGCTTGTCAAGCAGCTGACGCTTTTGGGTCAGCTCTGTTTCGATCTGCACAATGCGCTGCTTGGCCTGCTCCATCTGCACGCCGATACCGCCGCTGCGATCCTCGTCACCGCGTAATTCTTCATCAATGCGGGTAATATTATCCTGGTTGTTGCGAATATTGCCCCGGAGCACTGCCATCTGGCCGTCCAGCTGCTGGTGGTTGGCTTCCAGCATACTGACCTTGATACGCACATTCTCCAGATCCGCATCCTTCTGGCGCAGCTGGTTGCCCAGCTCCTCGGAGTCGGCATAAAGCTTGTCCAGATCCTCATGAGCCTGCTGCAGCACAAAATTCGCAGAGGCGAAGTCCTCCTCCGCCTTCTTTGCGGCGGCGGACAGCTTATCCAGCGTATCCAGCCATACTGCCACCTCTACGCCCTGCAATTCCTCTTTGAATTCCAGGTACTTTTTGGCCTTTTCAGACTGCTGCTTCAAAGGCTCCAGCTGCAATTCCAATTCAGAAACCTTATCACCGATACGCAGCAAATTGTCCCCAGTATGGGCAAGCTTACGCTCGGTTTCCTCCTTGCGGTGGCGGTATTTGGAGATACCGGCTGCTTCCTCAAAGATCTCCCGGCGGTCTGCGCTTTTCAGGGACAGAATTTCATCGATTCTGCCCTGACCGATATTGGAATAGCCCTCACGACCCAAACCGGTGTCCATAAACATCTCGTGAATGTCACGCAGACGGCTGGATTGGCGGTTGATATAGTATTCACTGTCACCGCTGCGGTAATACCGGCGGGTGATCATAACCTCGTCAGAATCGTAAGGCAGTGCACGGTCTGTATTGTCCAAAGTCAGCGTGGCTTCCGCAAAGCCCACAGCCGCACGCTTCTGCGTGCCGCCGAAGATCACGTCCTCCATTTTTGCGCCACGGAGGGTCTTGGTGCTTTGCTCGCCCATGACCCACAAAATGGCATCGGAAATATTGGACTTACCGGAGCCGTTGGGGCCAACAATGGCGGTAATATCATCGCCAAAGCGGATCAATGTCTTGTCCGGAAAGGACTTAAAGCCCTGTACTTCCAAAGATTTTAAATACACAATTCGTACCTCTTATCTATAAGTTCGCCTACAGGAAAAGCGCACACTTCCCCTAGCATAAAAATATTCAGTTTATTATACTAAAATAAAGGCGAAAAAGCAAGATACAGTTTTGAGAATATTATTAGATAAATCCCAATTTGAAGCGCAAGGGCGCTTCACCTCAGTACGCGTTAAGTTTGGGTGATAATCGTTTTTGCCCTGACCCGCCCGGTAACGATAAAACACAATAACCATAAGGTTTTTACGGCATTTATTATATATTATCGTCGCCTTGGCGACACCTTCGGAACGATAAATATAAATTTTGCATAGAAAAAAGCCTGCCGGTGAAGGCAGGCTTTTTTAAGCGATTATTTTTTTGTGTATTCCAGGCAGATCCAGCCGTTGGTAATGCGTCCCCACTGGCGGCCGTCTACGGTTTTGATCTCCAAAATGGTGACCTTCGCACCGTTATACAGATAGCCCACAATAGAGCCGGTGCCCGGTGTGCTGCGAACATACAAAGAAGTGGCATTGACCGTGCGTACATCCTCCGCAGGCGTTTCCACGATCTTGATATACTGCATGCTGACCCAGCCTGCAGAGATCTTGCCCCATACCACACCGCTAACGGTCTTGATCTCGGTGATCGTAACGGTTTGATTTGCCTTCAGCTTGCCGACTACAGCATAATTAGTGCCGGGGCCGCTGCGCACATTCATGGAATCCTGCACATTGGCAATGCCGGTAACCGAGGTGGATGTGCCTCCGGTGGTGGTATTGCCGCCGGTAGTGCCACCGGTAGTGCTGTCCAGCTTCACATACTGCATGCTGATCCAGCCAGTGGAGATCTTGCCCCAGGTCACGCTGCCCACCTTTTTCTGCTCGGTGATGGTGACCTTTTCATTGGCCTTGAGCGTGCCAACCACTGCATAGGTGGTACCAGGACCGCTGCGCACATTCATAGAATCCTGCACATTAATAGTGCCGGTAACGGCAGTCGTTGCGGTACTGCCGGTGTTGCCGCCGGTGGTGGTATTTCCGTCGGTAGTGCCACCGCTGGTGCTATCCAGCTTGATGTACTGCATACTGACCCAACCCAGGCTGATCTTGCCCCAGGTAGTATTACCCACGGTCTTTTGCTCGGTAATGGTTACTTTTTCATTGGGTTTCAGATAGCCGGACACCGCATAGGAAGTGCCGGGGCCACTGCGTACACGCAGGAAATCATCCACATCTGCAACACCGGTCACAGTGGAAGTGGTGGTGCCACCGGTAGTAGTTTCATCCAGCTTTACATAGTCCAGGCTGATCCAGCCCTTTTCCGTCTTGCCCCATTTTACGGAGCCAACCATCTTAAACTCAGTAAAGGTGACCTTGGTACCCTTGTCCAGGTAGCCGATCTTGGAATAATTGGTGCCGGGGCCGCTGCGCACATTGACCTGCGTGCAGTTGACCACTGTACCCGTACCCACGGAAGTGGCGGTATTGCCGCCGGTGCTGCCGGTGGTGCCGCCGGTGGTGCTGCTGTCCAGCTTCACATACTGCATGCTGACCCAGCCATTGGAGATCTTACCCCAGGTAACGCTGCCCACAGTCTTCTGCTCCAAAATCTCCACCCGGGCATTGGCGTTGAGCTTGCCCACAGTACTGTAGCCGGTACCTGGGCCGCTGCGCACATTCAGATAATCCTGCACCTGGACTGTGCCGTAAATCTTGGTGGTCACAGGAGGTGTAGGCTCCGGCTCGGTCACTTCGGGTTCGGTGGTTTCCGGTTCTGTGGGTTCCGTCTCCGGCTCCGTCGGCTCGGTCTCCGGCTCAGTGGGCTCGGGATCATCCTCGGGATCCTGATCGTTGGAAGAATCGTAATCGGTATACTGCAAAGCGATCCATCCACTGGAGAATTTACCCCAGTTATAGCCACCCGCAGCAGCAGTTTCGGTGATCACCAGCACATCGCCCTTATCCACCATGCCCACCTTGGCATAATTGGTGCCGGGGCCCTTGCGGACATTTACATCGGTAGCGGTGACAGTAACGGTTACATTACCCTCCTGGACGATGGAGGAATTACCCTCATCATCCACCCAGTGGGCATACAGCGTCTTGGTATGGTGCTCCGCGGTCAGAGTAGTGACCTTGGTGCCGCCAATGCGTTCGGTATACCAACCCTCAAAGTTGTAGCCTTCGAACACAGGTGTGGGATAGGGCTTAACTGTATAGTTAATGTCATAACCCTGGGTACGGGGACTGGTCGTACCGCCATTAGCATCATAAAGCACATAGCGGAAATTATCCGGGGGAACACGGTTGTAAACACCGTTTAAGTACATATTGGCCTCAGCCAAACGGCGATTCATCAGCGAAGGCAGCACCTGTCCGCCAGCGCTGCACCAAAGCGCAAAGCTGCGAACCAGCTCATTGCCGGTGACGCCTTTGGTAATGGCATTGAACATGGTGCCGCTCTTGTCATAGATCCAGGCAGTACCGCAGTTATAAGAGAAAGACAGCACCGCATCAAACTGATGCTGCGTGAAGGTCAGACCGTATTTCTCGATCAGACGCTCATTGAGCTCAGCCTCGAAGTTAAACAAAAACTCCCGCAGCAGCGCTTCTGCCTGCTCCTCAGTAATGCCGTTCTTTCTGTACTCAGCCAGCTTATCATCGGGGCAGCGGGTACCATATCCCACGGTGTACTGACCGTAGTCCCACATGGGATACTTACAGAATCCCTCGTACTGCTTAATGATATTTACACATTCCTCACTGGTAACAAAACCGGTATCCTCCGGCTCAGTTGGCTCGGTATCTTCCGGCTGTGTATCGTCCGGCTGTGTATCTTCCTCAGGTACGGTTTGTTCCTGAGGCTGTGTTTCATCACGGGTCTGAACCTCGGTGGGCTGGGTGGTTTCCTCCTCCGCAGCAAACACCTGGACGCCCATAAGTCCCATCACAAGCATCAACGCCAGCATAAGACAAGTTATGCGTTTCATGGCCCTCAACAACTCCTTTCAAGGTTTGTCCATTGTCATTATAGCAGAAAGCATGTGTTATTGCAACCCCTTTTTGAAAAAAATTACACGATTGTTACTCTTTCGCCATCTTTAATGTTTGTTTTTTACCATGTTTTTGCTAGAAAATTGTACTTTTCGACACTTTTTAAAAATTACCAAGTTTACATAATATAGGCAGTAACGCATTTTAGATTGCAATTTATATGGGATTGTGATAGAATCGACACAGAAATTTACGAAGCAGAGGGATCTGTATGAACGAAAAAGCCCTGATCGCCATGAGTGGCGGTGTGGATAGCTCTGTGGCAGCATTTTTGACCCAGCAGGAAGGTTTTTCCTGCGTGGGAGCCACCATGTATCTGTGTGACCGGGCGCTGGTGCCGAACGGCACCGATCACACCCAGGACGCCCGGGCTGTGGCGCAGCGCTTGGGCATGGATTTTTATGTATTGGATGAAGCAGCACTGTTCCGGGAAAAGGTAGTGGACGATTTTGTCCATGCCTATGAGACCGGCTTGACGCCCAACCCCTGTATCCGCTGCAACCACCATCTTAAGTTCGGTTATTTGGTGGAAAAGGCCCTGGAGCTGGGATGTCAGTATGTGGTCACCGGCCATTACGCCCGGATCCGAAAAGACGAAGCCACCGGCAGATATCTATTGTATAAGGCAGCAGATGAGGCTAAGGATCAATCCTATTTCTTAGCCTGTCTGGATCAGTCACAGCTTGCCCACATCCGTTTTCCCCTGGGGGAAATGTCCAAAGAGCAAGCCAGAGCTGTAGCCGAACAGCAGGGGTTTCTGAATGCCCGTAAAAAGGACAGCCAGGACATCTGCTTTATCCCCGACGGCGATTACGCTGCCTTTTTAAGACGATACACCGGCAAGTATTACCCTGCCGGAGATTTTCTGGATCAAGAAGGCAAAGTGGTCGGTCGGCACAGCGGCGCGGTGGATTATACCCTGGGTCAGCGGAAGGGTTTGGGACTTGCCATGGGCGCTCCGGTGTATGTATGCGGCAAGGATATGGAAGCTAACACGGTTACAGTGGGCCCCAATGAGGCATTATTTGCCACCACCTTACTGGCAGACAACTGGCATTGGTTCCCTTTCCCCCAATTAAACGGCCCTATGCAGGTCACTGCCAAGGCCCGCTCCCGGCATCTGCCTCAAGAGGCTACGGTTTATCCGGAAGCTGATGGTACCGCCAGGGTGGTATTTGCCGCACCCCAGAGAGCCTTAACCCCCGGCCAGGCCATTGTTTTATATGATGGCGATATGGTGGTCGGCGGCGGAACTATCACGAAGGTAATATAAAAAAACAGGCTGCAATGCAGCCTGTTTTTTATTGTTTAATTATCTGGCCTTCTTCTGCTTTTCGTAGAGGAAGAATACCATGGCTGCGCTCAGCAGCATCATGCTCATCAGCACGAACGCCAGGTTGCCTTCGCCGGTGGGCGCCAGGGAGCCGTTGTCGTCACGATAAGTAACGCTGACGGTCACATTGCCCTCGGGCTGGGTGAAGCTGTACTTGTTACCACCCAGGCTCTTGACGGGAACGGTGTTGCCCTCCTGGTCGGTAACAATGACCTTATCCACCTTCTTGCCCTCAACAGGCTCTACAGTAATGGTCACGGTTTCACCGTATTTGGGAGTTTCGTTGCTGACGGTCACCTTGCCGTCAGCATTGCTGCCCACGATCACCTGGTAATTAACTGCCAGGAAGGTAACGGTCACGGTCACATCGCTCTCGGGCATGGAGAAGGAGTAGCTGACGCTGCGCTTATCACGCAGGGTCACTTCCTCGCCATTGGCAGCGGTAACTGTAACGGTGTCGATCTCATAGCCCGCATTGGGAATGATGTTCAAGGTAACAGCTGCGCCGGCATAGGGATTGGTTTCGCTGACGGTGACAGTACCACCCACAGTTTCGGTAATGGTGACGGTGTACTGCTCAGGTACATTGTAGACCACAGCAATGCCGGTATCACCAATGATACCGCTGATCTTGCCCTCTGCCACAGTGAACACATTGCCGGTGATCTGATCCATATACTGGCCGTCTGCCATAGCCTTGGCGCTGACGCTGACCGCGCCGCCATTGCCCTTTGCGTTGACCAGGATCACACCGGAGGTGCCACGCTCCACATAGGAGATATCGCCCTGGTTGGAAATATGTTCCGTCTGACCCTTGAAGGCATTGTGGAACAGGTTGATCTCCTTAACGGTCTCGTCTGCCCAGCCGGTCACAGAGCCCACGCCCAGCAGCTGGGTGTTGCTCTCGGGACGAGCCAGGTACAGACCCATGGCATCCGCTCTTGCGGCAACCAGTGCCCAGGTACGGATGATCTCCGCCTCGGTCTCGTCCATGGAGGACAGAGCAGCCTGGTCAGTAGCATAGGTATCATGGGATTCTGCCCAAATTACCAGATCGTCAGCCTGCGCAGGCTTGTCATAACCGGGGGACATGGCAGCCACACCGTTTGCGATATTCTCACGCAGGGTGTTGCCCCAGGAGTTATCGGTAATGGCCATGTACTTGGTGTAGGCAGATACAGGGATATTGGCCTGGCTGTCCAGCACCTCGCCGTACATATACAGATCCTTGCTCTGGGTCTTCTGTGCATATTTCTCTGCGCCAAAGATCACATTAGGCCAGAAATTGCTGTCATAGGGCAGCTCATCCTCGGGGGTCTCAATATGCTTGGCAGCGTCGAAGCGGAAGCCGTCCACGCCCATATCCACACACGCACACAGGAAATCCAGCACCATCTGCTGCAGCTGCGCATTGTGGGTATTCAGATCGGGCAGGCCGCCCATGCACTGCTGGGTGCACTGATAGCGGTCGGAGTAATCGGTAATGTTGGTGTAAATGCTGTGCCAGTAGGCAGTTTCCTGCAGCTCGGCAGGGATCTTGTCAGACAGATCGTTGCCGGTCTGGTTTGCCAAATGGTTAGCAACCACATCCACGATGACCTTAATGCCATACTTGTGGGCGGTGTCGATCATGCTTTGCAGCTGAGCCTTAGTACCCAGGGCGTTGAAGTCCTGGTCTGCGATCACGAAGTCCACAGGCTGGTAGTAGACCCACCAGCTGCCCATGACCTGGGATTGCACTGTGGATTCCTTGATGGGCTGCACGGGAGAGGTCTGAATAGCGGTATAGCCCTGCTCGGCGATCTTGGCCATATTGGCCTCGATCTCGGCAAAGGACCAGTTCCAGCAGTGCAGGGTCAGACCGTCCTGGACACCGGAGCCGTCAACGACGGATTCCGGCTGGTTGATCTCATAGCGCAGGTTGACCTTTGCGTCATCGATCACATTCAGATACAAGGTCACGCTTACGCCGCCGGGAATCATCAGCTTGTTGGCATCGGTGCCCAGCTGCGTGCTGTCCACCAAGGTGGCGTCGGCCACATTGCCCAGCCAGCCGTCGGTCATATACCACTTCTTGTTGCCGGTGGTCTTGACGCCCACATAGCTATCCTTCTCAAACTCTACGGTCAGCTGGCCGTTCACAAACTGGTACTTGCCCATGCTGTTGGCGGTCTCTTCGCAGCCGTAGTTTTCGCCGTTGATCCAGCCGAACAGGAAATACTGGCTATCGCCCACATATTCACCTGCGGGGGTATCCTCTTCGCCGCCAGTGCCGCCGGAGATGGGATCTCTGTACTTATAGCTGCCGCAGGTCCACTTGCCGCCCTCATTGGACTCAGGATAATAGCCCATGCCGTCGGCGGGAACGGTCAGGTCAACGGTCTGTGTACCGCTGCCGTTGGAGAACACAAGGCCCGCAGAGGATGCGGAAACCTCAATGCTGTACACATTCTGGCCGTACTCATTGGTCTCCACCCAGGTCATGGGAACGCCGGGCCAGCCGGACAGTTCGGGGCTCCATGTATAAGCATAGACGCTGCCCCAATTTTGGCTGTCGGAGAAGTATACGGTCACGGCATTGGCAATAGAGCCGCCGGCGGAGTAGGTTTCGTTCTCGCCCTCGTCCTTACGGGTCAGATACATGGCGGAGATGCCCTTCAGCTGTACTGCCACCTGGGCAGTATACAGGGCGTCAGTGCCGGAATCGTCGCCGTCCACGCACACATTCCAAATGCCGCTGGGCAGATTCACGGTCACAGGGTTCTGATTTGCGTTGAAGATCACGAAGATATCGTCATCACCGGTAGCCACGCCGTCGATCAGGAAGGCAGTCACATTGCCGCCGGGTACTGCGGCCTGGATATACTTGGCAATATCCGCGGAGCTGGTCATACGCAGAGCAGGATGTGCCTTACGGAAGGCGATCAGACCCTGGTAATACTCCACAGTATCCGCATATTCCTCCTCCAGCAGGTGATCCCACTTGATGGAGTTGACGAAATCCGTAGCGTTATAGCTGTTTTCGCAGCGGCCGCCGTCCTCTTCCAGCTTCTCACGGAGCATTTCTTCACCGGCATGGATGAAGGGGATGCCCTGGGAGGCCATGTAGATGGCTGCGGTCAGATTGTTCATGTTGATGATCTTATCGGTGACACCAATGGCGCCCGTAGACTTGATCAGCTTGTCGATCAGGGTGTAGTTATCGTGGCAGGATGCATACTGA
Source organism: Faecousia sp. (assembly GCA_045577035.1). Lineage (GTDB taxonomy): Bacteria > Bacillota > Clostridia > Oscillospirales > Oscillospiraceae > Faecousia. The sequence continues at coordinate 10,950 of JAZNHQ010000014.1, forward strand.
ATGATCTGCTCGGGGTTGGAGCTGTACCAGGGAGTTGCCTTAAAGTTGGCAATGATGGAAGCTTCCTGGCCGGTAGCGCCGGACACATAACCGGTGGAGCTGCCGTTGGTGCCTGCCAGCAGGTTACGGATCACATCGGAGAAGTATGCAAACTCGGGGGTCTGTGCGGCATTCTGCTGGGTAGCCATGGAATAGCCGGGCTCGGAATTGGTGCCCAAAGTCCAGCCCTCGCCGTAGAAGATGGCATCGGGACGGATCTCATGGACTGCATCCACCAGGGTGTTGATGGTCTGCGTGTCGATCAGACCCACCAGGTCAAAGCGGAAGCCGTCGATGTGGTACTCCTCAGTCCAGTAGACCACGGATTCCACGATGTACTTATGAACCATTTCACGCTCGGAGGCGGTGTCGTTGCCGCAGCCGGAGCCGTTGGAGTTCACACGGGAGAAGTAGCCGGGCACGATGTTGTTGAAGCAGAAGGTGCCTGCGTCATACACATGGTTATACACCACGTCCATGATCACGCTAATACCTGCCTCATGCAGTGCCATGACCATTTTCTTGAACTCTTCCACTCTGACCTCGCCCTTATAGGGATCGGTGGAGTAGGAGCCTTCGGGAACATTATAGTTCTGAGGATCGTAGCCCCAGTTGAATTGGGGATCTTCCAGTCTGCTCTCGTCCACGGACTCATAGTCGTAAACAGGCAGCAGGTGCACATGGGTCACGCCCAGAGCCTTCAGATAGTCGATACCGGTGGAGATGCTGCCCTTACCGTTGACGGTAGAGCCCTCCTGGGTGAAGGCCAGGAACTTGCCCTGGTAATCCTCGATAATGCCGGAGCTGTCGTCAATGGAGAAGTCACGGACATGGAGCTCGTAAATAATGGCATCGGTGTAAGAGGTGCTGGGGTTGGGATTGGTGTCGTTCTCCCAGCCATCGGGATCGGTGGAATCCAGGTCGATGACCATGGCCCGGTCGCCGTTGACACCGGTGGTACGGGCATAGGGATCGCAGGCTTCCACGATTTCGCCGTCCACATTGACTGCGTAGGTGTAGTAGGTGCCGTTCAGATCGCCATCCACGGTGACGACCCAGGTACCGTTCACATCCCGATTCATGGGAACAGCCTTAATGAGATCCTTTGTGCCAGCGGTGCCGGAGGTGTAAAGGTTGACCTTTACATCGGTGGCAGTGGGAGCCCACACACGGAAGGTGGTAGCGCCCTGGCTCCAGTTGGCGCCCAGGTCAGTGCCGGTATAAGTGTACTCTGCGCCGAACTTATCGGAAGCGTACACGGAGTCGATATCGATATCGTAGGTATAGCCCTCAAACTTGATCTTGTACTGATACAGTTTATCCAGTGTCAGGGTCTTGCTGGGGGTCAAAGTATAGGTCGTACCGCCGCCGGTGACGCTGGCCAGGGAGATATCATCGGAAGCATCCTCCACATTGACAAGCTCAAACTGTGCGTCGGTCACAGGCTTTGCGAAGGTGACGGTGATGATATTCTGATCGTAGTCCAGCTGTGCGTCGGACAGCTTATTGCCGGTTACCACATCGGTATTCAGCACACGCACGCCCGCAGAGGAGCCGGAGGTAATGTAGTAATCCACAGTACCGGACAGCACATCTCCCAGATCGATGGTCTGGGTAGCTTCCTGGGATGCCCACTTATTATCCAAAGTGGACAGTCTGGGAATCACATTGACATACTGCACAGCGCGGCCTTCCAGAACCAAAGTGGTAACCAGGCCGTCCTCGCCCAGGGTCTCGCTGTCGGCAGTCAGATTGCCGCTGCCGTTGTACAGGTACATATTCCAGCCTTCGTAGGCATTGTCGCCACGGCTGTAATGGATATTCAGCGTGATGGTATTCTTGTCCTTGGCATCGGGATCCAGCACGATGAACGCACTGTTGTCATTCTGGCTCCAGCCGTTGACCGGGTCTTTGATCCAGCTGCCGTCCACCACGAACTTATACTCGTAGGTGCCGGGCTCCAGATCCTGGAGGGTAATTGTCCAGATGCCGTCGGAATTCTTGGTCATGGCCTTGCCGGCTGCCCACTGATCCCAGGAGCCGTAGACCTGCACGGAGGTACCGCCTTCATAGTTAAACGTGACCGTATCGTCCTTTACCACGGGGCTCTGCACCACCACGAAGGACTGGCTCAGAATGTCAGCGGTGTACTTGCCGTCGCTCTCGCCGGAGATCCGCACCCACTTTTCCACATCGCCGGTAACCACGCCCAGGCTCAGGTCAACGGTCTGGCTGCCGCCGCCGTTGTTGAAAATAAAGTTGATGGTCTGTCCGGAGGTGACCTCGTAGGTATGGGAGTAGAAGCCATTCTCGTCCTGGCTCAGAGAGGTGCCGGGCCAGCCGCCCAGCAGCACATCGGAAGACCCTGCCCAGCTGTACAGAGTAGCCTGTCCCCAGCCCAGGGTATCCGCAAAGTGCAGTGTCACATTGCACTTCTCGCCGGTGCCCTCACCGCCTCCTTCATTGCCGCCTGCGCCCTGGACATAGCTGACGGTCAGCGAGCCGTCTGCGTTCTCGGTCAGGGTAAAGGTGACCTGCTGATCGGCGGGGATAAACATCTTTTCCGTGTTGCCCGCGGCAAAGGTACCGGTAGTGCCGGTGCAGTAGGCTTCCGTGTTATAGGCAACGCCGTTCTGATCCTTCACATAAATGTAGGTGTCGCTGCTGAAGGTAGCAGTCAGCTTGCCGTCTTCAAAGGCATAGTCATTGCCAGTGTAATCGGTATTGTCGATCCAGCCCACCAAGTAATAAGCCTTTTCCTCACTGCCGCCGGCAGTTTCGGTGGAGTAGCTGACAGACAGTGTGCCGTCACTGTTCTCGACCAAGGTAAAGGTGACCTGCTGATTGCCGGGCACATACATCTTCTCTGGATTGCCCTTGGCAAAGGTGCCGGTAGTACCGGTAACATAGCTTGCGGTCATGTACCAGTCGCCGGTCTGATCCTTCACAGCAATATAGCTATTGCTGGGGAAGGTTGTGGTCAGCTTGCCGTTTACAAACTGGTAATCCTCACCATTGTAATCGGTGTCATTGATCCAGCCCACCAGATAATAGGAATTACCGGAAGCGGGCGGTGTCACCGGGGTGTCGGGCTCGTCCGGTGTAGTGGCGGGGGTATAATCAGACCAGGTACCGTTGGCATTGTTCCATGCGCCGTTGGCTACCGTAAAGCAATTTTTGCCGCTGAAGGTCAGATCATTGGTCTGATCCCACTTGCTGTCCCAGCTAAGGGCAGTAGAAGCAGGATTCATGCGGCAGAAGATCACATTGGTAAAACCTGCAGGCAGTACGGCCTCATAATAGCCGTCACCGTCCGCATCGGTCATTTTTGCCCAATGATCGCCGTTGTTATCCCAGTAGTACATGGCAAACCATGCACTGGATTGGGTCCAGTTGCTGTTCGGCTTCAGATAAACTGTCGTGTCCGTGTCTGCTGCAAAAATGGTTGCAGGCAGTGCAGACAGGATCATGACAAATACCAGAAGCAAACTCAGTGCTTTTTTGATGGTATTTCTTGTATGTTGCATAGCAAGAACTCCTCTCATTATTTTCCACTTTGTATTATAATAAAGTATAGGGTTTCCCGCAAGATGTATTAAAGCACAAATTTTTGGCCTCAGAATTGGGCAATATAACAACCCCCTGCTGTGTAATTCACAGCAGGGGGACAAGTATGCTTTTAGTAGGAAACACCAGGAAAATATTCCTGGGCAAAATCCACATTTTCCACCTGGAAGCTTTTGCCGTTCAGGTAATCCAAACAGCCAGCATCGGTGGTAAAACCAAAGGTCAGCTTGTAAGAATACAAGGCCTGGTAATTACGCTCGGAATTTTTGGACAGCTTGCCGTATTTTCCGTCTCCCAGTAAAGGATGCCCTGCGTGGGCAAACTGGGCACGGATCTGATGGGTGCGGCCGGTGATCAGCTCGCATTCCACCAGGGACAAGCCCTTGGCGCTGCCCAGCACCACATAATTGGTCTGACAGGATTTGGATCCCGGCTGGGGGCTATTGGTGACAAACACCCGGTTTTTCTTGGCATCCTTGAACAGATACCCCTTTAGGCTCCCCTTCTGGGGCTTGGGCGTGCCTTCCACGATGGCCAGATACCGCTTATCCAGCTCCCTGTCCTTGATCTTTTGGTTGAGAATACGCAGAGATTCCGCATTCTTGGCCGCAATCACAATACCGCCGGTATTGCGGTCGATGCGGTTGCACAGGGCAGGCGCAAAGGCGTTCTCCCCTCTCGGGCTCCATTCCCGCTTTTGGTACAGATAGGCCTGGATATGGTCGATGAGCGTTCTGCCGTACTCTGCGCCGTCATGGGGATGAACAGCCAAGCCGGGGCGCTTGTCCGCCAAAAGGATATTTTCATCCTCGTATACGATATTCAGCTTGGGCGTGGCTACGGTCAGGTAGGCATTATCCTCCCGGGGCTTATCAAAGAATTCGTCGTTGATATACAGCTGCAGCACATCCCCCGCCTTTAGCCGGGTATCCCGCTCTGCTCTTGCCCCATTACATTTGATCCGCTTGATACGGATGTATTTTTGGGCAAGGGATGCCGGAAGCAGGGGCACTGCCTTGGCAAGAAAGCGATCCAGCCGCTGCCCCGCATCGTTGGGGCCAATGGTAAATTCCTTCATTTATTTCTCCATGCGTCTGCCGTCAATTTGCTGGGTAAACTCCAATGCCGGGTTGTAGCCCATCTTCCGCTGACGGTTGTTCATAGCCGCAACCTCCAGGATCACCGCCAGGTTTCGTCCGGGAGTGACGGGAATGGTGTACATGGGCACATTGACGCCCAAAATCTCCATATATTCGTCCTCAAGACCCAGGCGGTCATAGACCTCCTTGGTGTTCCAGGGCACCACATTGACTACCAGATTAATTTCGTTTTCCAGCTTGACGGCGCCCACGCCGAACAGCTTTGCCACATTGATAATACCAATGCCGCGAAGCTCCACATAATTGCGGATCAGCTCCGGGGCGTTGCCCATGAGACAGCTGCTGGAAACCTTGCGGATCTCCACCGCATCGTCTGCGATCAGACGGTGGCCACGCTTGACCAGCTCCACAGCGGCTTCGCTTTTGCCCATACCGCTTTCGCCAATGAGCAGAAGACCCTCGCCGTAGATCTCCATAAGTACGCCGTGCCGGGAGATCATAGGCGCCAGCGCCGCCTTCAGATAGGCAATGATGGCAGATACGATGGTACTGGTGGCCTCATAGCTGCGCAAAACGGTGATATTATGCTTCTTCGCCAGTTCCATGCACTGAGGATGGATCTCCAGATTTCGGGCAACCAGCAAAGCAGGGATCTTGTAGGAGAAAATGCGATCCAGTACGCTTAAGCGCTCTTGCTCCTCCATCTTTTGCAGATAAGAGGTCTCCACATTGCCCAGCACCTGCAGCCGCATGGGCTCAAAATGGTCAAAGTAGCCGGAAAGCTGCATACCGGGACGGGCCACATCCTCCACGGTCAGCCGGATCTTTTCATAATCAGAAGCCGCATAGGCAACCTCCAGCTGAAACTCCTCCACCAGGGTGGTCAGCAGTACGCCGGATAGTTCGATCATTTCCCTCACCTCTTCGTCGGTTTTGTTCCATTATAGCCCCACCGGACGGGAATATCAATAATATTTTCAAAAATCAAAAAATTTTCCAAAAAAACACTTGCATTTTTAGCAATTGTCTGCTATCATATCTAAGCGCCTGTCCAAGGACAGGTGAAATTTGAGTGAGTCATCATGCGGATAGGAGGTGCAGTGAATGGCGAAGTGTGATTATTGTGGCAAGGGCGTTACCTTCGGTATCAAGGTTTCCCACTCCCACAGACGTTCCAACCGTACATGGAAGCCCAACGTGAAGCGCGTTAAGGCCATTGTGAACGGTACTCCGTGCCATGTGTACGCTTGTACCAGATGCCTCCGTTCCAACAAGGTCGAACGGGCCGTCTGATTTAAGCATAAAATACGCCGTTGCATATCCACCGTCGTTTTTTTATGTATTGAGACTAATGCTCTGTTCAATTGTTGCCGTAGGGACGCTCCTCCTGGAGCGTCCCTACAAATACGGGCGGTATTTGCGGACACCCGAGGACGGGTGTCCCTACAATTCAGAATGTGCAGACATCCTGCTCTGCGGGAGCGGCGGGGGTGACGGAGATGGCTGTTAAGACAGGGCCCATCTCACCTGCATAGAGGGGATGGCGTTCTGCCCGGATGGTAGCCTTCACAGTAACCCAGCTGCGGGCCTCCAGAGAGGATACCTTGTCATAAGCACAGGGCACACCGCAGAACTGGATATCATCGGCACAGCAGGTCATAACAAATCTGCCGGGGCCGAACATGCCCTCCTGCTTCCGGCGCAGCAGCGCCACCTGTGCCTTAAACTGCACAGTCTTGCCCTGGTATTTCTTGGGCTCTTCGGTCACATCCCGATACCACAGGGCGTAATCCTCGTCCTTGATTTCGATTACCGGAGCGTTAATATCAAAGGGCAGCGGATCTTCGATGTCGTCAAAGGCCGTGGTGCCGTCGGTGTAGTCATAAAGGATATCCATACGGCGGTTGGCGGCTCTGACCAGCTTGTGCAGCTCCATGGTGTCCGCACCGGGAGCAAGACGGTTGAATACCACCATCTGTCCGCCCACCAGCTTGTCCATGACCAGGTTGCGCATATTGGCGTTATAGGTCATAAAGGTGGTGGAATCGGCGAACATGACCTCCTGTGCCACTACCCAGTCCTCCGGGAAGCGGCTGTACAGGTCGCCCACCAACTGCATACCGTTCAGCTCAGCGACCACGCGCTGGGCTTTATATTTTTTTGCCAGCGCATGCAGCTGCTTGGTGGTAACGGTCTGCTGATCCAAAACCTCTAAATACACATTTTTGCCGGGGTAGGTGGAAAGATCGTACTCCTCCTCCCCTTCCTCAAACACCAAAAGCAGTGTGCGTTCGCCGTTATTAAAGCGAGGATCTTCCAGGGTCTGTTGGATAAACTTGGTCTTTCCGGAATCCAAAAAGCCTGTAAAGGCATATACGGGAATCTGCACCATGGCTTACACCCCAAAGGCCGCTGCCACGCCCTGGGTATCCAGGTTGGCACCGATGACGCACAGCTTGCCGGTGACGGCAGCACTGCCCACTCGGACAGAGCATTCGCCGGGCACATAGTCAAAATGGATCCAGCCGCCGTCAGGATTTGCCACAATGCCCTTGGCACGCAGTACATAACCAAAGCGGCCGCTGTCCAAGCTCAGCAGAGCCGCATTCAGCTGGGCTTCGGTGAATTTCTTATGGGTCTCCACGCCCCAGGAGGTGAACACCTCGTCGGCGTGATGGTGATGGTGGTCGTGATCATGGCCGCAGCAGCAATGACCGTCCTCGTGATGATGGTCGTGGTGATGGTCATGATGGTCGTGACCGCAGCAGCAATGGCCATCTTCATGATGATGGTCATGATGGTGCTCATGGTGCTCATGGTGATCATGGTGACCGCAGCAATGATGCTCTTCGTGGTCGTGATCATGATGACCGCAGCAGTGGTGTTCTTCATGGTCGTGATCATGATGACCGCAGCAATGGTGCTCTTCGTGGTCGTGATCATGGTGACAGCAGTGGTGCTCCTCATGGTCATGGTGATGATGGCCGCAGCAATGATGCTCCTCATGGTGATGGTGATCATGCTCCATCTGCTCCAACTCTGCGGCAACAGATGCCTTGCCCTCCATAGCTTCCACCAGCTGGGCGCCGGTCAGCTGATCCCAGGGAGTGGTGACGATAGTGGCATGATCGTTCAGCGTACGGATCATTTCCACGCCCGTATCCAGCTTCTGCTGGGGGACGCTATCGGTTCTGGACAGGATCACAGTGGAGGCAGTTTCGATCTGATTGTTATAGAATTCACCAAAGTTCTTCATGTAAACCTTGATCTTGCCTGCATCCACAACCGCTACGGTATAGCCCAGAGAAACCTCATCTCCTGTGACCTTTTCCACAGCGGCGATCACATCGCTGAGTTTGCCCACACCGGAGGGCTCAATGATGATCCGATCAGGATCGTACTGCTCCAGCACCTGGGTCAGTGCCTTGCCGAAATCGCCCACCAGACTGCAGCAGATACAGCCGGAGTTCATTTCCGTAATGTTGATGCCGGCATCCTGCAGGAAACCGCCGTCAATGCCGATTTCACCAAATTCGTTTTCGATGAGCACCAGTTTCTGACCGGCATAGCTTTCGGAGATCATTTTCTTGATCAATGTGGTCTTGCCTGCGCCCAAAAAACCGGAGTAAATATCAATTTTTGTCATTGTAAACACCTTCTGTATAGAAATATATATTATTATAGCCAATTGCACAGAAAAGTCAAATTCCTATTTGCCATTCCAACAGGACAATAAATAAGAATTTGTATTTTCTGTCGAATTGTGGTATGATATGTGTAGCTGAGATTTTTTGCCGGGAGGTGAGGTTTTGGGCAATTGTGTCATTTTCTGCGCGGGGGGCTTTGACGGCCTTTTGCAAAGCATCGGACAAGACGATTATGTGATCGCTGCGGACGGCGGACTTTCCCATGTGCAGGCACTGGGACTAAAGCCCCAGGGCGTTTTGGGAGATTTTGATTCCCTGGGTTATATTCCCACGGATGCCCAGATCTTCCCTGTGGAAAAGGATGATACGGACTCCATGCTGGCGGTGCGCCATGGACTTTCGCTGGGCTATCGGCAGTTCTTGCTCTACGGCTGCCTGGACGGCCCTCGGCTTGATCACACCCTGGCCAATTTCCAGACCCTGCAATATTTGGCAGACCAGGGTGCCACCGGCTATTTGGTGGGCAAGGATTATATTGCCACTGTGGTCAAAGACGGCACCATCCGGTTTTCTGCTCAAGCCAAGGGCATTGTATCCGTATTCTGCATGGGTGCCGATGCCAGGGGCGTGGATATTGCGGGGCTAAAATATCCTTTAACGGACGGCACGCTGACCGCCGGCTTCCCTCTGGGTGTCAGCAACCATTTTATGGGCTGTGACGCCCAGATTGCAGTTCGCCAGGGCAGCCTGTTGGTGCTTTACAACAAGGAAAACGGATTGCCCCTACAGGAGGTGCAGCCATGATCACCTTATGTAAAACCGAATACCAGGGACTTACCTCCCAGCAGGTACAACAGCGCACGGAGGCAGGGCTTGACAACAGGATCACTGCAAATGCCGGCCGCACGGAATTGCAGATCATCCTGGCTAACACCCTGACCTTTTTTAATCTGATCTTCGTGATCATGGCGGCGCTGATGCTGGTGGTAGGCTCATCCATTTTGAATCTGACCTTTATGGTGGTGGTCGTGATCAACACGGTGATCGGCTGCTTCCAGGAAATTCGTGCCAAACGGGCTGTGGACAAGCTGACTTTGGTTGCGGCACAGACCGTAAAAACCTTCCGTGACGGCAAGGAGCAAATGATCCGCTCCGACCTTTTGGTACAGGATGATCTGGTGGAGTTTGGCCCCGGAGATCAGATCTGCGCCGACGGCGTGGTATGCAGCGGACAGCTGTTTGTGAACGAATCTCTTATCACCGGCGAAGCGGACGCCATTGAAAAGAACGCCGATGCTTTGCTGCGTTCCGGCAGCTTTGTAGTGGCAGGCCGTGGCACTGTGCGGCTGACCCAGGTGGGTGATGCCTCCTACGCCGCCAAGCTGGCAGCGAAAGCCAAGGCAGACCCCAGAGCCGCCAAATCGGAAATGATGCGTTCCCTGGACAAGCTGATCCACTTTATCGGATATCTGCTGCTGCCTGTGGGTCTGCTGCTGTTTTTCGGACAGCTGCAGCGCCAGGACAGCACATTGCAGGCCGGTGTGGAGGCCACGGTGGCAGCCCTGGTGGGTATGATCCCGGAGGGTCTGTACCTGCTGACCAGTGTGGCACTGGCGGTTTCTGCGCTGAAGCTGACCAAAAAGCGGGTCTTGGTGCAGGATATGAACTGTATCGAAGCCCTGGCCCGTGTGGATATGCTGTGCGTGGACAAGACCGGCACCATCACCGAGCCTGTCATGGATGTGGAGGATGTATTTCCCCTGGGCGATACTTCCCCGGAATATTTACAGCAGATTTTGGGCGCTATTTACAGCGCACAGGTGCCTGACAATGACACTGCACAAGCCATTGCCGCCCGGTTCACTGCTCCGCAAGGGTGGGTGTGCAGCCGGTTCATTCCCTTTGATTCCCGCACCAAGTGGAGCGGCGGTGTATTCCAAACCCAGGGTGCATTCCTGGTCGGCGCACCGGAATTTATTATGGGAAGTAGCTACGATGAACTCCGGGATGTGGTAGAGCGCCATTCCCAAACCGGCTGCCGTGTACTGCTGATCGCCGCCTATGAGGGCGATCCCCAACCGGACGGTTTGGATACAGGCAAGGTAAAGCCTCTGGGCTTGGTAACGCTGACCAACCGCATCCGTCCCCAGGCGAAGGAAACCTTTGCCTACTTTGCCCGGCAGGGTGTGACCATTAAGGTCATTTCCGGTGACAACCCCATGACCGTTTCCCAGGTGGCCATGGGTGCAGGCATTGAAAATGCACAGAAATACATTGACACCCGCACACTGGAAACCCCGGAGGATTTTTGGGAGGCTGTCAATACATACACGGTCTTTGGCCGGGTAACCCCGGACAAGAAAAAGGCTTTGATCCAAGCCATGCAAGCCCAGGGACACACGGTTGCCATGACCGGTGACGGCGTCAACGATGTGCTGGCTATGAAGGAATCCAACTGCGGCGTTGCCATGGCCAGCGGCTCCCAGGCAGCCAGCCAGGTAGCACGGCTGGTGCTATTGGATTCGGATTTTGCGGCCATGCCCCATATTGTGGACGAGGGACGCAGAGTGATCAACAATATCCAAAGAGCCGCCACCTTGTTCCTGGTGAAAAATATTTTCTCCCTGGGACTGGCGTTGGTGACCCTGTTTACCGGTCTGCGATTCCCCCTGGAATCTTTCCATTTAAGTATTGTATCCTCGCTGACCATTGGCGTTCCCGGCTTTTTCCTGGCCATGGAGCCCAACTACGAGCGAGTCACAGGAAAATTCTTACGCACCACATTGCGCAAGGCATTCCCCGGCGGCTTGACCGGCATGCTGGTGGTACTGCTGGCCCAAGTATTTATTGTACATAGGAATCTGCCTGTGGAGGACGCCCAAACCATTTCCACCGCTATCCTGCTTATGGGTGGAATGCTGGTGCTGTACCGGGTCTGTACACCCTTTAGCAAGCTGCGCAGACTGGTATGGGGTGCTATGTTTATTGGCGTGGTTGGCGCATTCTTTGTGCTGCCCCCGGTTTTGGGGTATCTGACCATTACCAATCCCGATTCCTGGCTGGTGCTGGCCGGTATGGTCGGTGCAGTTCCGTTGGTATTCGGGGCTTTGAGCGGTCTGTTCCGTTGGGGAGACAGATTGGCTGTAAAAGTAAAAAAATAAGAAAACGGAGCCAGGTATGATACCCGGCTCCGTTTGTTTATTCTTCGGTTTCTTCCTTGGTTTCTTCTTTGGTTTCTTCCTCAGATTCCTCCAAAGCGTTGACTGTGGTTACGAACAAGGGCTTATTGCTGGGGCGCAGCCACTTGTATGCCATAACGCCCAGCGCTGCCAGGCAGCTGACGGCTGCCAACAGCTGGCTTACACGGAAGGGACCCCAGTACAGGCTGTCCATACGCAGGCCCTCGATCAAGGTTCTGCCCAGGCCGTACCATGCCACATAGCTCAGCACGATCTGTCCGTCATACTTGCGCTTCTTGGACAGGAAGTGCAGCAGTACAAAGCCTGCCAGATTCCACACAGATTCGTACAGGAAGGTGGGATGCACCTGGATAAAGCCCTCATAGCCGCCCTCTACGGCCTTTTGCAGCAGAAGCTGTGCATCCTTGCCGCCACCGGAGGGAAGTGCCATTTCCGGGATCCGCATGGCAAAAATGCTGTCTGTGTAGCAGCCAAAGGCCTCCCGGTTGAAGAAATTACCCCAACGACCCACACTCTGGCCGATCAAAAAGCCCAGTGCCACCAGATCCAGCACCGCCCAGGTGCTGATTTTTTTGATCCTGCAGAACACGATAATTCCCACTGCCGCGCCAATGACGCCGCCATAGATCGCCAGGCCGCCCTTCCAAATATGCAAAATGGAAATGGGGTCAGATGCATAGGTATCCCAAGAGAAGATGCAGTAATACAGGCGGGCGCAGATAATGGCCACAGGCACGATCCACAAAACGCCGTCCAGAATATCATCCTGCTTCAGACCAAACTGCTTACTGCGGCGCAGACCGTACAGCACTGCAAGCAGTAGGCCTACAGCAATGACCAGGCCGTACCAACGGATCTGCGCAAAGCCAAGATCAATGATCTGCCCGGGGTGGGTCTCAATGCCCAGGCCGGGAAAGGAAATGGTAGAAGTATCAATTTCTCTAAGCATAAGTTACCTCCTTGGTTATTTGGGGAGAATCACAGACAGGCTGCAGCGCTCCGGGGTAATAACCCTTTCCAGGAAATCCAGCACTTCCCGGGCGCACACCTGGCGGTATACAGATGGGAACAGGAAATAATCGAAGCCGGAAAAATAATAGGCACACATACGGAAGCAGGTGGAATCAAAGCTATCCAGATCCCGCAGCCTGCGTCCCATGGCGCTGCGCTTCATACGCAGAAAATCCGCTTCCGGGATGCCCTCTTGCAGCAGCTTTTGCGCCTGCCGGAGGATGGCTTCTTTTACCTTTTCCGGGTAGTCGCTGTCACCGCCTGCGGTGAGCACTGCCATACCCTCCACGGTGTCAAAGCCACCGCCGAAGCCGGAATCAATGATCCCCTGCTCGTACATCTGCAGATACAGCTCGGAGGATTCGCCAAACAGGGCTTCCGCGGCCAGATCGCCGATGAATTCCCGGCGAACAGCATCTTCTCCATGCCCCAACGGCTCACATTTAAAGCCCAACAGGAAATTGGGCATTGCCACCTCCATGGAACAGGTGATGGCATTCTGGGTACAGGTCATATCCTCCTGCCAGGAACGCACTGCCGTAACCGTGCTTTCCGGTTTGGGGGGCAATACATCCTCGGCAATGGTGCATACCCTTTCCATTTCCACATCACCCACCACGCAAAGGAGCATATTGTCCGGGCGGTAGAAGGCATTGTGGGTCAGCTCCAGAATCTCCGGAGTGATCTTCGCAATGCTCTCCCGGGTGCCCAAAATGGGCTTTTGCACCGGGTGGTTACGGTATACCGCTTTTACCAGCTGCTCAAAGCTTTGGGTATCCGGGTTATCCAGGTTCATGTCGATCTCCTGGCCGATGATCCCCTGCTCTTTTTGCACGCTGGCTTCCGTAAAGAAGGGTGTGCTGACAAAATCCAGGAGCAGTCGTAAAGATTCCTCAAAATGATCGGTACAGGAAAAATAATAGGCGGTCATGTCGTAGCCTGTAAAGGCGTTCACATTAGCACCCAATTGGGCAAATTTCTCAGAGACCTCCCCATCGGGCATATCAAAAAGCTTGTGCTCCAAATAATGGGCAATGCCCTCGGGAACGGTGTATTTTTCGCCATCCACGGTAAATTCTGTGTGAATGGCACCCATATCTGTCACAAAATATGCCAGCTTCCGGGTAAAGCCCGGACGGTGCACCAGAATAATGGGCAGGCCGTTGGGTAGCGTGTGGCGGTATACGGTCTCGGAAAGCTCGGGATAGAATTTCTTTTCCATTATTCCACCCCCTTCAGGAAATAAACCGTGTGCAGCTTTAGGCTTCTGGCGGCCTGGGCGATATCTTCCACGCTCACCTGCTCCACAGCCCGGTAGTACTCCTCCGGGGTCATGGTCAGACCGGTCAAGGCGTTGCTGCCGTAATAGCCCTCGATGGCCGATGCGGAGTCGTGAATGCCGCGCAGCTGACTGAGCATAGCCTGCTTGGCGCTCTCCAGCTCCTGGGGTGTGATTTCCCCCGCGCAGCATTTTTGCAGCTGGTTCTCTACCTCCCGGCGCACCAGGTCATCCTTGTCAAAGTCAATACCTGCGGATACGGTCAAAATGCCCTTGCTGCCATAAAAAGTAGAGCCAATATCATAGCACAGGGACATCTGCTCACGGATCACCGCAAACAGCTTAGCGGTCATACAGCCGCCGAAAATGGCATTGCACAGCTGCATTGCCACAAACCGGGGATCCCGGAAAGTAATATCGGTAATATAGCCCATGGCCAATCTGCCCTGGCTGACATCCATGGATTCCGTCTTGTCTGCGGTTTCACAGGGGCAGTAGGCGGTTTGTTCCGGCAGGTTTACATAATTTCTTTCCACGCCGGCAAACATGTGGGCAAGAAGCTGCCGCACCTGCTCCGGCTGGGCAGAGCCCACATAGAACATCTCCACCGGACTGGTTTTGAGCATCTGTTCATAGTGCGCCCAGGCATTTTCGGCGGTGATGGCCTTTACCTGCTTGGTACCACCCAGGCGGGGAATGCCATAGGAATCGTTTTTACACATGAGCTTAAACAGCCGCTCACCAGCATAGGCCCGCTTGTCATTGCGCTGGGCTTCGATGGCTGCCAGAAGATTGCGTTTTTCGCCCTCCACAAAATCCTGGCAGAAAATGCCATTTTCCTGTACAGGCTGCAGGAGCAATTCCTGCAAAAAAGCGATCATAGGCTCGAATACCCGGCCGCCGGCCATGGCATATTTTTCCTCAATAAAGCCACAGACCAGGCCGGTGGTTTGGTAATCCCCCGCCCTGCGCACCAGCACGCCCACAGAGGCACCGTACAGGTCATCCAGTCGTTGGGTGATTGCCCGAAGATCCGGGCTGTTGCGGCTGCCCCGAAGCAAAATTGCCGGGATAATCGCATTCAGAGAGGCTTCCTCCCGTTTCATAGGGCGCACAAACTGAACGCTCAAACAGCCCTGCTTGAACCGGGTATCCGTAAAGCAACGCAAGGTCACACCGGGCTGTAATTCAATGGTTTTGATCATAGAAACTCCTAGGTTTTATTTTGCTCCAGCCATATCAGTAACACTGCAATATCCGCAGGGCTGACGCCGGAAATTCGGCCTGCCTGTCCGATGGACATGGGGCGAATGGCATTGAGCTTTTGCCGGGCCTCCATACGAAGACCGGCGATGGTCTCGTAATCCAGATCCGGGGGCAGCTGGCGGCTTTCCTCCTTGCGGAACACCTCCACCTGCTTTTCCTGCCGGGCAAGATAGCCCGCATATTTCACCTGTATCTCCACTTCCTGGGTCACTGCCAGGGGAAGTTCAGGACGGTCTGTATCAAAGGGAGCAATATCTTCATAGGTCACCTGGGGACGGCGAAGCA
>JAZNHQ010000015.1:0-14000 GCA_045577035.1 Faecousia sp.
AAAAGCTTCCCTTTTTGTAGTACGCCGACGATTGGTATACTCAATATCCGTAAAATTCTGCTGTTTTTCCATTTAAAACACCCCTTTTCTCTATTATACCATAAATAGCCTTAGGGTGGTAGAATTAATCAGCGTTTACTCTAGGAGAAGGCTTTGTCTCATCCGTCACGGCTTACGCCGTGCCACCTTCCCCAAAGGGGAAGGGGCATATAACGAAATAAGACACAGAGCCATCCCCTGTCCTATAATATACCATCAAATTCTAGGTTGACTTCTACCTATTTTAGAATATAATAATACAAAGAAAGGATGATGCTATATGCAGATAGATGTAAATACTATTGTGTCCGCGACAGAAGCAAACCAGAATTTTTCCCGAGTAACCAAAATCGCCGAGAAACACGGAAAGACCATCATTTTCAAGAATAACCGGCCTAAGTATATGGTAGTTGATTTGGAAAGCTCCCCTATTTTGGATTTGACCGACGATGAAAAAATCGACATCGTCGCTGCAAGAATTATGAAACGGTTCAAACCCGCCTTTGAGGAGTTGGCCAAATGATCAAATTTTCAAAAGAAAAAGTATTGCTTTTGCATAAGCTCATTGCCGAGGAAACCGGCGGCAGTATTGGCGTACGAGACGAAGGCTTGCTGGAATCCGCTTTGGAAATGGCATTCTCCAGTTTTGATGGGGAAGAGCTTTATCCCACAAAGGAAGAAAAAGGTGCTCGTTTGGGCTATAACTTAATTTCTAATCACGCCTTTGTAGATGGCAACAAGAGAATTGGTATGTATGTTATGCTTACCTTTTTGGAAGTAAACGGAATCCATTTAGAATGCACCAATGACGAGGTTGCCACAGTTGGTCTATCTGTTGCCTCCGGAAGCATGAACTACGATTCGCTGCTCTCCTGGGTTCGGAATCATCGAGTATAATTGCATATATGAACAGCCCGGAATTGGGATCGTGAATTACACGAAACCAATTCCGGGATTTATTTCATTCTTTGTCCGCCTTCTCCTTAAGAATGGACAGGGGACGGTACTCAATGGACAGGGGACGGAATGGACAGGGGACGGGACTGTGTCCGCATAGGACATAGTCCCCTCCCCTGTCCAGGGTTTTACTTAATCCATCTTTCAATTAATCCTTTAGGAACGCCGGTTAAGCGACTAAGCTGTCGGATCGAGATACCCTTTTCATACAATTTCTTACTGTATGTAATTTTCCACTTGTCATCCATGTTCTGAAACTGGGTAATGGTATTACAATGTGCAATTTTCTGAATCAGCAACTTAGCTTGGTCATCCGTTACTGCTCGTCTGGGGCGATCTGCCATTTCCATGCAGCTATCATCATTGGGCGTATTATTATACTGGATAAATTCATCAAGGTCCATCATCCCAAGGGCAAACGACGAATCAATTAGATCTCCACCCAAAATGTACTCAGAATAGCTACTGTACGGATATCGATCAACGGTCTTGCAGATTCCAGCCTTAACAGGATTTTGATGAATGTACCGGAGTACGGTTAGAAAATACGCATCAGAATCTACTGGCTCACTCTTATAGCGATCCTGGAACAAATGTCCCACTCGCTGATACTTTACATTGTACCAGTAGACATACTTTCCCGCTAGGCGTCTAAAGAAGGAATCCAATTCACCATCTAATGTTTTGAGAAGTAAATGAACATGATTCCCCATCAAGCAGTATGCATATAGCTCCACATTACAAAATTCCTTACATTCCTGTACCGCCTGTAAAAAGAAGCGGTAATCAGCTGAATCCTCAAAAATATTCTGCTGATTAATTCCTCGAAGCATAGTATGATATATTCCACTTTCGCTTTTCTTTCTTGCTTGTCGTGCCATATTTATCACCCTATGTCATTCTAGCATGCCAGGTATGACATGTCAAGACACAGTACCGTCCCCTGTCTTACTATTACGTCAAGACATAGAACCGTCCCCTGTCCTACTAGCATGCCAGGTATGACATGTCAAGTCACAGTACCGTCCCCTGTCCTATTCTAGCATGCCAGGTATGACATGTCAAGACACAGTACCGTCCCCTGTCTTACAGTACCGTCCCCTGTCCTAAGGAGAAGCCTTTTGGCGCAAGACACAGTACCGTCCCCTGTCCTACGTGTCCTATTAAACAATACTTAACAGTTTGATCTGCGTCTTTCCAGCAATTCTACTTATAAGCACTGTCGACCGTGCATCTGAATATTGTTCCACGGGAATTTTCAATTGAAACTCTATAAAACTAAAGTCATAGGTTTCAAGAATTTCTAAGTCTTCTTTAGTATTTGTTAGCTTCCAAAGATTATGTTCAAATTTTAAACGGGCTATAAGTTTTGGAATCCATGGCTCAGTAAATGATTTTATAGTGTTGGCAATAATTTCAGGTGCATTAATCTTAATGTATTTAATCAAATCATTACCATCGCCAATGCATAAAAAATCATTATTGGCTACAAAGTCCCTATACATTCGAATATCATCTTTTTTATATAACTGACGAATATACTTAAAGGATTTGGGAAAAACACGAAGAAGCCTATACATAAACCCTATGTACTGAAATTCATTTCTTAAAGGAGTATCTAGATGATAGAAAAATGTAAACAATGCCTTGTTATCAGCAAGCATATCCAATTCTTCCTGGAACCCAAAAATCCCTCGGGAAAACAATTTCATATCAGGTCTGAATTCTAATTGATCAAAATATTGAACCGTCATCTGAGATTTTGGGCTAAACTGACATATAGGCATACTAGTTTGAGCAACCCCCATCTCTAGAAGGTCATAATGAAGCTTTAATGTTGCCGCTAGATCTCCCTCTGTTTCATCAGGGAAACCAAAAATAAAAAACAGAATAACAGAAATCTTATTCTTTAACAAAAAAGAAACCATTCCGTTAACATTATCTAAATTTAAGTTTTTATTAATTAGCTTTTGCATTCTGGGAGAACCAGATTCAACACCAAGCTGGATGGATATCATACCAGCTTTTTTCATTTTTAAAACTAAATCCTCTGTAAGGCAATCTATTCGCGCTCCACAATCCCAAGTAATCTCTAACCCTTCGTCTATAATTCTATCACAAATTTCCTCAACTAACTTATTATTTGAAGTAAAAGCATCATGGGAAAACCGGAAACTATGGATTCCAAATTTCTCCATATAATAGCGTATCTCAGCAATAATACGATCAGGAGATTTAAGGCGGTAAGTCCGTTTCCAAAATCGACAAGTATAGCAAAATGTGCAACTAAACGGACATCCACGACCTACATCGATTGGGAAAAACAATGAATCGGAGTTTGCATTAGAAAGGGGAAAGGTATAATGACGCAAATAAAGTCTATCATCCCAATAGGGCAAAGAATCCAAATTACATAAAGGAGGCATATCCTTATTATATATAATGTCTCCATTATAACGATAGCACAAACCAGGAATATCTTTTAACCCATCAAGATTATTATGCAATAAAGCTGTGAAAAAAGGAACAACGGTATTATCACCTTCACCAGTGCATACAAAATCAACAAAGGACATGGCCTTTAGTGTTTCCTCAGCTGTAGCAGTTGCCTGAGGGCCTCCAAAAGCAATTATAATTTCATTATTACTGGCAAATTTAACCTCCTTAGCAATTCGAAGCATAATGTGATAATCAGGCCATAGAGAATATATCGATAATACCTTAGGACTTATTTTTATAATCTTATCCACAATATCCTTAATGAACTGATTATAATCCTTTTTAAAGCTCGAAATTTCACAGAAACGAAGGACATCAACTTTAAAACCAGCATTCAACAAAATCGTACCCAATAATAATGTCCCGTTTACCTCGTGGCAAATATTCATGGAATCCATATCATTTAAAAACAATACATCCATACATGCACCTCAATAAAAGTAAGAATAGAGCCCCGGCAAAAGCCGGGGCTCAAACGATCTAATAAAAATTAGAACTCTTCGCCTTCCCAGTCAACAGTAGGGGTAGAGCTGGTGGTGATAACATCAGCAACATCAAAGTTGATGACCTTGATCTCAGGATTAAACATTTCAACTTCCTCCTTTCAATTTCTTTTAGAAACTTTCATTCATAATGACTTATGTACGAAAGAAATCTAATAACAATTAAAAACTATTTATTTACCAAAGTAAGTATTAGCAGCCTGGCTATAGTAGTACATTGCCTTACCCATATTGACCTGAGCAACGTTGGTCGAACCAGCCAGCATGCTCTTAACCCAAGCCATAACACTTGTCTGTGCAGTATAAACAACACCGGTCTCGTTATTGGTAGCAGTAAGAGTATACATGTGATCCAAATATGCTCCGGGGATGTTAAGAATGGTAACGCCGTATCTGGTGGTCAGGTCTTCGGGTTCCACAACAGTTCTAGTAACAACACCCTGTGCGTCAACATAGTCAATAGCAAAAGTATAATCGCTGACACTGTAGCCGCTCTCAACATACCAATAAGTTCTCAGATAAATAGCGGAGTCCAAACCAGGAGTCTGTTTGCTCTGGTAGATGCCATAGCCGCTGCCCGCTGCGCCATCGTTAACGGGAACTTGAGTAATGGTGTCAGAAGTAATACCGGAGATGTCGGGAACCTCAAGGCCCAGCTCAGTCAGCAGATTGTATGCAGGATTAGCACTGTCAACCTTGAAGTTAATCTGTGCATAGCCACCATAAACCAACATAGCGGTAACCAGTGCCTTAATCTTTGCAGAACCCTTGGTCAAAGCATTCTCTGCATAATCCAAAACAGAGCGAGTAATAATGTCTACTTCGGCTTCATTGTTAGAGTAATCGGTGATCATCAGCTTATTACCATTACCATCGTAGAACTCATAGGTAACTTCAGCAGTCATTTCGCCAGATGCAGTACCCTGGAAGATAGTAGTTCTTCCGCTGGAGTCGGTGCCAAGTGCAACCAGATCTGCAACAGAATACTCGGTTACAGTGGTCTTCATGCCAGCATCGTAGTTGGTGTACTTAGTAACAACAGCCTTTGCGCCTTCGTCAGCCAAGAATTCATCGGGCAGGATGAAACGCAGACCCAACTTAATCTCGGCGTCGAAGCTAACAGTAATGGCCTTGAAGTTAATAACAGGGTTCACGGCAGCCTCGAAGTCGCCGGTCAGGGTGTAGTCGACAGCGGGAACAGTCCAAGCGTCAGCATCGGAGTAGCCAACGACCTCGATCTTCAGCTGCTCGCCTGCAACGACTTCGATCACCAGGTTCTCCTGAGCAGTCCAGCCCAGGAATTCGCTCCAGTCATCGCTGTAAGCATACTCAGCCAGCACATACTGAGTGGAGATGGGCCACTCGCTGTCCTCAGTGTAGGTCAGCTTGTCAACCTTCAGGTTAGCGCCGTCAGTAACATCCAGAGTCACGGTGCCGTCTTCGGTAGCGGTCCAGATGTAGTAGTAGGAAGCGTCAGCCTCCAGGGAGTTGGTATCGCTGTAGTCATTCATGTCCTCAATGACTTCGGGGTTGTTATAAGCGCCCACGGGGGTAGCCAGAGCCAGAGCATAGGTAGCCTCGGCATCACCGGAGTTGGTGATGGAGAACACGCCCATCTCGTCCATTGCGGTCTCAACGCCGTCAACAGTCAGGATCATGCCAGCAGTACCGGTGTAGTAAACAGTCTCGCCAGCGGCTACGGTAGCGGAAGCGGTAGCATTAGCATATGCATCGTCCCAAGTCCACTCCAGAGCGATGGGGTTGTTCACAGTGCCAGCAGGGTAAGCGAAGTTACCGGTCCAGCTGTAAGTACCAGCGGGATAGTAGTTGCCATCGGCATCCTGAACCCAAGCAGTGTTGATGATAATCTCATCACCGGCGGTTACGGGAATAGTCAGCTCCAGGCCGTAGTTGTCAACACCGTCGTTCAGCAGAGAGTACTGAGCATAGGTGGTATTGTTGGTAACCATGATGTCTCTCTGGGTGCCGAAGTCAATAACATCACCATTGGCATCCCACTCATTATTGAAGCTCATGGTGATAGTGCCGGTCTCGGTAGCAGTGTAGATGTAGAAGAAGCCGTCGTTGTCGCCCTCAGCCTGCACCACCTCATCGGAGTAACCGTAGGGCAGGAAAGTCTCAATAACCTTGGGGTTCTGCTGATGGCCTTCAGGGAAAGCAACCTTAATGGTGTAGGTAGCTTCAGCCTCGGTCTCGTTCTTGATGGTCCAAGCATAGGGATTCCAGTTGTCGCCAGTGCAAACAACAGCCTCGCCATCATTGATGGTCATGTTCATGCCAACAATTCTGTAAGAAATGCAGTACAGGGTCTTGCCAGCGGGAACGGTAACGGTAGCGGCCAAGTCGCCCTCGTATACCAGGTCGGTGGTGAGATCCAGGGGGTTAGCCTCGGAGCCGCCTTCCAGCAGTTCCCAAAAGTCGACGACTTCATCGTCATTGCCGTCGCCGGTTTCAACGTCGACTGCTGCGAATACGCTCATGGGCAGCAGACCGACAATCAGGGTCAGCGCCAAGAGCCAGGAAATTAAACGCTTCATATTTCTGTTTTCCTCCTGTATATTGGATTGTTAAAAATGTGCGCGTGGGTAACTATCCGGCAGTGCATCCTCAGACCCACTTCACCGCTGCTTTTCGAAATGTACGGATAACGAAAAACAGAGGATCCATAGCCCCAGGGAAACACCACTAGATACTACCCTACATTTTCCATGAATACTTTACCAAATAAATCTTCCAAAGTCAACCACAATTTGAAGAAAATTTTTTATTTTTCCCTGAAATTTTGATTTTCATACGCAGATTTAGTGATTGATATTTAATTTAAATCGCAAGATGTTGTTTTTCGACAGAATCAGACGGGAGAGTTATGCGATATGTGGAGAGAGTTATGCGTCATCGCGGTAAGTAGCGCACACTGGTGTGGCGATCTCCAGTGCAAAATCTTACGTCGGAGATTCCCACGACCAGTTTGCGAACTGGTCTCGGAATGACAGAATTTCTTAAGTTGACAGCATTGCCTTACACAGGGGAGACTTTGGCGGGTGGATGATATCCGCCCTACGAATTCTAATTGGCATAATTCTGTATTTTACACCTCATCCACCGCAAGCGGTCCCCCTTCTCCTCAAGGAGAAGGCTTTGATGGGTGGATCCGCCCCTACGGAGCTCCTTCCCCAGGGGGAAGGGTAAAGGGAGAGCCGTGACTCTCCCCTGTTGATTATTTCTTTTCGTTCTGGCTGGCCTTTTTATTTGCCTTCTGGGCTTTCTTCCGTTCGCGTTTTTCTTTAAACTTGGATTTCAGCTCCGGAGGATGCGCCATCAGCTTATCGGCCTGGATCTGACGCTTTGCCAGGCGCTTATTGGTAATCTCACCAAGGAGTGTATACACAACAGACACCAGCGGGATCATCAGGAACATACCGGCAACGCCCATTACGGCGCCACCAAGGGAAACAGCAAACAGCACCCACATACCGGGCAGGCCAATGGATGTACCCACCACACGTGGATAGATCATATGGTTCTCGATCTGCTGCAGGATCAAGAACAGAATCACAAACCAAACCGCTTGCATGGGGTCGGTAACCAGGATAAAAAATGCGCCAAAGATGCAGCCAACCCATGCACCAACCACGGGAATAAAGGCTGTGATCGCCACCAGCACACTGATCAGAGGAATATACGGCATTTCGAAGATCGCCATAGAAACCGCAAACATGGCGCCCAGGATCACTACCTCCAGACACTGGCCGGACAGGAAATTGGAGAATGTAGCATTGGACAGGCGCAGGACACGAACGGTTTCGTCTGCGATCTTTTCCGGAAAGAATGCATACATCAGCTTCCGTCCCTGCCGTGCAAGGGTCTCCTTCTGTACCAGGCCGTAAACGGCAAACACCACAGAAATGAACAGGTTCATCAAGCCGCCGGCAACAGCCGCAATTGCGGTAAAGGCACTATCCAGGATCACGGTGACACTGTCTCCCACGACCTTGAGTCCATTTTCTGCCAGGGATGCCCAGTTCAGATTCTCCACGCTCTCGTTCAGCTTGTTCAGCAGGTCGGGATTATCCTTTAAAAGCTCCTTGACCCAATCCCAGGTCTTGGTAAAGAAGGTTTCCAGCGTGGGGACCAACGTTTGAATGGTTTCGATCAGCTGAGGGATCAGCAGCAGGCACACACCCACCAGCAAAAGAAACACAGTCACAAACGCCAGGCTGGCTGCCACTGTTCTGCGAAGAGAAAAATTCTTGATCTTCTTAAGCATTTTCTCATACGCACGCATGGGCACATTCAAAATGAAGGCCAGCACTGCACCGACGATAAACGGCGAAAGAATATTCATGATCAAATTATAGAGGGAACCGACCCGTTCTGTATCGTGCAGAAGCCAATACACAACAATACATCCTATAACGCCCAGGAATACTTTGCGGAGCAGCTTTTCTATGTCTTTTTTATCTAACTGCACAACAATTCCTCCTTATACATTTATATAATATATTTTAATGACTGCATGTACAGATGTCAAGGAGCATATTCTTCATTTTCTGTTCATAAACTGCTTTTGGCAGGACACAGCAAGATGACGCTTCGGCGACTTCGTTAGCAGCCCGGAGAATGGCTGCGGTATGGGAGGAATACCATGACAGACACCATTGAGCGAAGAGCTTGCCAACTGGCTGTGTACATAATTGAAACCGGTGCAACTGTTCGTACTGCTGCAAAGCATTTCGGCATTTCCAAATCTACCGTGCACAAAGATCTGTCACAAAGGCTGCCCAGGTACAACAAAGGGCTATACGCACAGGTGCGGAAAATCCTGGACGAAAACAAGGCACAGCGGCATATCCGGGGCGGAATGGCTACCAGGAATAAGTATTTGAAGAAATAAATTCCAATTTATCGTACACCCTTGTAGAGACCGGCGTCCTCGACGGTCCGCAATTACGTACTGCGGTAACGGACCGTCCGGGAGGCCGGTCCCTACAACGCATCGAAATAACAGAGCGATAAATTGGAATTTACAGGCAGACAGAAATGTGATATACTTCAGAAAAAGGAGGGGGCGTATGTTTGAGATCACTTTGATCGCCATGGGGAAGCTGAAGGAGAAGTTTTATCTTTCTGCGGCGGCGGAATATGAGAAGCGGCTGAAGGGCTACTGCAAATTTCAGATTCTGGAATTGCCAGAAGTACGGCTTCCAGAGGACCCCTCCCCTGCCCAGATCGCAGCGGGACTGGAAAAAGAAGCAGAGGTCATTATTGCCAAGATTCCCAAGAATGCGTGGCTGGGCATCTTTACCCCGGAGGGAAAGATCCTGTCCTCGGAGGAATTCGCAGATAAGATCAAAACTGTTAAGCTGTCCGGAAAAAGCGGTGCCTGTTTTCTGATCGGCTCATCCTTCGGCATCAGTCCCAGAGTTAAGGCCATGGCAGATTTCCAGCTTTCCATGGGGCGAATGACATTCCCGCACCATTTGGCTCGGATCATGGTGCTGGAACAGATCTACCGGGCAGAGGCTATCCAAGCCGGAAGTAAGTATCATAAATAAGGAAAAGGGACGGTTTGACCGTCCCTTAATATTTTAGAATTCGCCGGCGGCGTACATAACTGCAGAAAGGGCACACAGGGGTGCGGTCTCACAGCGAAGGATACGGCTACCCAGGGTGCAGATTTGAAGCCCGGCGGCTCGTGCCTGGTCAACCTCTTTTTCTTCCAGGCCGCCCTCCGGCCCGGTCAGCAGGCTGACGGTTTTCCAAGGTTTGCTGTCCAGCGCCATACGCAGGGTGGTTGCCTGTTCATTCTCATAAAACAGGATGGGCATATCCGCCTGGGCTGCCTGCGCCAACGCCTGGGCGTAGGATTTCAAAACCGTTACATTGGGAATGCGGCTGCGGCCGGATTGCTCCGCTGCGGATGCGGCGATCTTCTGCCAACGCTCCAGCTTCTTTTGCAGGCTTTTTTCATCCGGTTTTGACACGCACCGGCTTGACGGAAAGGCCACGATCTCATGGGCGCCCAGTTCGGTGGCTTTTTGGATCACATGCTCCAGCTTATCGGCCTTGGGGAAAGCCATATATACCGTCACCTGCACCGCCGCTTCCGTGGTAGCTTCGCTACGCTCCAAAACCGTGAGCAGCACTTGATCCGCTTGCATATCCGCAACAGCACAAAGGCACTGGCTGCCCTGGCCGTCAAAGACCAGCACCTGCTCCCCTGCCTTTAGCCGCAAAACACGGGCGTGGGCAAAATTCGCCCCGGTCAGACAAACAGTATTGTTTTCCATCTCCTCGGGCGCTACAAAGAATCTTGTCATAGGGATTCCCCTTTTCTATATTTGGACATAGTATATCACAGAACAATGGTGGGAGCAAGTCCCCGCCCTACAAAATAAACAGTTGACAAACTTTGCGCTGAGGGGTATAATACTCAAGCACTTGCGAGAGTGTTGGAATGGTAGACAAGCACGTTTGAGGTGCGTGTGGTTTCGCCGTGTGGGTTCGAGTCCCATCTCTCGCACCAAAAATAGAACGCCCTGTAGGGCGTTCTTTTTTCTTTTATAGAGCACCGAACACATCGCCCAAAGATTCATGGAAAACCAGGTTGGCGCAGCCGTCATAGGCAGTGGCATCCCGATTGATGAGCACCATTCTGTCCCCTTCGTAATACTGAATCAAGCCGGCTGCGGGGTAAACAGTTAAGCTTGTGCCAGCCACGATCAACAGGTCAGCATTATAGATAGCTTCCACGCTCTGGTCAACCGTATGTCCGTTCAAAGGCTCTTCATACAAAACCACATCCGGCTTCACAATGCCACCGCATTCACAGGTGGGAACACCGACTGCATCCCGGATAAATTCCGCACTATGGAATTTGCCGCAGCGAACGCAGTAATTACGCAGCACACTGCCGTGCAGCTCGTATACCTTCTCACTTCCGGCCTTTTGGTGCAGGCCGTCTATGTTCTGTGTCACGATTCCCAGCAGCTTGCCCTCTTGTTCCCACTGGGCAAGCACCCGGTGGGTAATATTGGGTTCAAAACCCAGGGGCAGCATTTTCTCCCGGTAAAACCGGAAGAAGTATTCCGGGTCCCGCTCATAAAAGCTATGGCTGATAATAGTCTCCGGGGGATAGTCAAACTTCTGGTTATACAGGCCATCCACACTGCGAAAATCCGGGATTCCGGATTCCGTACTGACTCCCGCACCGCCAAAAAAGACGATCCGCTCACTCTCTGCGATCCACTGTTTGAAAACCGACAGGTCATTCATTGTCTTCCGCTTCCATTTCTTTCAGCAGCTTCTTATCCTGCTTGCTGCTCAAGTCCAATTTTTCATACATATCCGGGCGGCGCTGACGGGTACGGCGCAGGGATTGCTTTCTGCGCCACTGGCGCACCTTTTCGTGGTTGCCGGACAGCAGGATCTCCGGCACGGCGCGGTCATGCCACACCGCTGGGCGGCTATACTGGGGGTATTCCAGCATGCCGCTGTAGTGGCTTTCGTCCTCAAAGCATTCCGGATCCGCCAGCACGCCGGGCACCATGCGGCACACCGCATCGGTAATGGCCATGGCTGCGATCTCGCCGCCGGTCAGCACAAAGTCACCCAGGGACAATTCCTCGTCCACGCATTCGTCGATGAAGCGCTGGTCGATGCCCTCATAGTGGCCGCAGACCAGGATCAGGTTGTCCATTTTGCTCAGACGGATGGCATCTTCCTGTTTGAAGGTCTTGCCGCAGGGGGACATATATATGGTATGGACCGGGCCGCCGGCCTGGTCACAGACCGCCTCCCAGCAGCGGTACAAAGGATCCGCCTGCATAACTGCGCCACGACCGCCACCATAGGGGTAGTCGTCCACCTGGTTTTGCTTATTAGCGGTATAATCCCGGATCTGATGGGCCTCAATGCGCAGGTATCCCCGCTCCTGGGCTCTGCCCAAAATACTCTCGGACAGCACATCCCCTACCGTATCCGGAAAGAGGGTCAAAATATCAATCCTCATCGGCTCGCATCCCCTCAAGCAGCTGCACCTGCATTTCGTTTTTCTCCAGGTCTGTGGACAAAACAAACTGTTTCACTGCAGGGATCATATAGCTATGCTCACCCTTGACCACATACACCTTATTGGCAGGATAATCCAGCACATCCACCACTTTGCCAATGCACACACCGTCGGCATACACCTGCACACCCAGCAGCTCTGCCACGAAGATCAGATCCTTGGGTGCATCCTGGCGGTAGACCTGCAGGGGCTGTCCACGCATAGCCTGGGCAGCTTCCATGGTATCAATACCCTCCAGCTTCAACAGGTTGCAGCTTTTCTGCACACGGCAGCTTTGAATTTTATAGTCAGTGCCCTGAATACGGACACGCTTAAAGTCGAGTAAAAAATCCGGGCCGTCTGCCCAGGGCAGGATCTTCATCTCTCCACGGACACCGTGGGTGGTGACGATTTCTCCCGCTTCCAAAAATTCCAGTTTCATTTTTATCACCTTTAATGATATTTGTGGACCGTTCGGGAGGCCGGTCCCTATAAGGGGAACGGATTGTTATACCCGACAGCGGGCGGTTGATAACCGCCCCTACAAAAAACGAGAAATGCGTGACGCTTTG
The DNA here is from genome assembly GCA_045577035.1 of Faecousia sp. Classification (GTDB taxonomy): domain Bacteria; phylum Bacillota; class Clostridia; order Oscillospirales; family Oscillospiraceae; genus Faecousia. The sequence goes on from JAZNHQ010000015.1 coordinate 12,642, forward strand.
CGCCACGCATAGCCGTTAATCAACGATTTCCACCGTGATCTTTTCGCCGGTGCGCTGGGCAACGGTTTTCACGATAGTACGGATCTCCTTAGCGATCCGTCCCTGGCGGCCGATGACTTTGCCCATGTCGTCGGGAGCAACATGAAGCTCCAGCACCTTACCGTCCTCTGCTTCGACTTCGGTAACAGTAACAGACTCAGGATCGTCCACCAGATTCTTTGCCATATACAGCAAAAGTTCTTTCATTGTGGTTCTCCTTTGAACAATTACAGCACGCCAGCCTTCTTCAGCAGGCCACGAACGGTATCAGTGGCCTGAGCGCCGTTCTTGATCCAGGTCTGAGCCTTTTCAGCATCAACAGTAATGGTAGCGGGCTCGGTCAAGGGGTTGTAAGTGCCGATCTCTTCGATGCAGCGGCCATCACGGGGGCTGCGAGCGTCAGCAACAACAATACGGTAGTAAGGAGCCTTCTTTGCACCCATTCTTCTCAGTCTGATCTTAACCATGAGTTTCACCTCCAAAAGTAAATGATAAATGATTTTCTATTATATATCCAATGTTATCTTTTGATGAACATTGCTTATATACGGTTTAAAATGGGAAGCCGCCCATGCCGCCAAGGCCACGCATACGCTTCATCTTTTTGGCTGCACCGGGGCCGGAGAACTGCTTCATCATGCTGCGCATCTGCTCAAAGGATTTGAGCATCTTGTTCACATCCTCCACACGGACGCCGGAGCCTTTGGCAATACGCTGCTTGCGGCTGGAGCCGATGATACTGGGGTTCTCCCTCTCCTTGGGCGTCATAGACAGGATAATGGCTTCCGTCCGGCCCATGGCCTTTTCGTCCACCTGCATACCCTTAAGCTTATTGCCGCCGGGCATCTGTGCCAAAATATCCTGCAAAGAACCCATGCTCTTCAGCTGCACCATCTGATCGTAGAAATCCTGGAGCGTAAAGCGGTTGGATTTCAGCTTCTCCTCCATTTCCGCAGCCTTCTTTTCATCGAAGGCTTTCTCCGCTTTTTCGATCAGAGAGAGCACATCGCCCATGCCCAAGATCCGGGATGCCATACGATCCGGATGGAAGGGCTCGATATCCTCCAGCTTTTCGCCCATACCGGCAAACTTAATGGGCTTTCCGGTAATGGCTCTGACAGACAGGGCCGCACCGCCTCTGGCGTCGCCGTCCAGCTTGGACAGCATCACAGAGTCGATATCCAGCCACTGGTTAAAGCTTTCTGCTGCGTTGACCGCATCCTGGCCGGTCATGGCGTCCACCACCAGCATGATCTCGCTGGGATTGACGGCAGCCTTGATGTTCTTCAGCTCCTCCATGAGGGCTTCGTCCACATGCAG
>JAZNHQ010000016.1:0-6414 GCA_045577035.1 Faecousia sp.
AGGATCATTGACACCGATGACACCTGCCCCACGCTGTCTTACAACATTATCGGCCGCCATCAGTCCAAGATGGTTCGCACCCGCGTGTGCACCAACAAGTCCCCCTGGCTGGCCGGTACCGAAGTTGGCCAGATCTACACCGTGCCGATCTCCCACGGCGAAGGCCGCTTCTTCGCCACCGAAGAGCTGGCCCGGAAGCTGGCTGAGAACGGTCAGATCGCCACCCAGTATGTGGATCTGGAGGGCCATCCCACCATGGATACCGCCTTCAATCCCAACGGCTCTCTGTTTGCCATTGAGGGCATCACCAGCCCCGACGGCCGTGTGCTGGGCAAGATGGGTCACAGCGAGCGTATTGGCAAGGATCTGTACCGGAATGTTCCCGGTCTGTACGATATTCGTATGTTCGAAGCCGCAGTACGCTATTTCAAATAAAAAATTGGCCGTGTCGAAAGACACGGCCAAAAAATATTTATTTTGCCTGGCTGGAGCTGCGCAGCTGCACATCGTGGTAGCCGCCCTCTACGATGGAGGTGGCGGAGACCAGGGTCAGCTTGGCGTTTGCCTGCAGATCCGGCAGAGTGATCACACCGCAGTTGCACATAGTGGACTTGACCTTGTACAGGCTGGCCTCCACATTGTCATGCAAAGAGCCCGCATAGGTAACATAGGAATCCACGCCCTCTTCAAAGCTCAGCTTGGTGGAGCCGCCCAAATCGTAGCGCTGCCAGTTCCGGGCACGGTTAGAGCCTTCGCCCCAGTACTCTTTCATGTAAGCACCGTTTACCATGACCTTGGGTGTGGGGGACTCGTCAAACCGGGCAAAGTATCTGCCCAGCATCATAAAGTCTGCCCCCATGGCCAGTGCCAGGGTCATGTGGTAATCGTGAACGATGCCGCCGTCGGAGCAGATGGGAACATAGATACCGGTTTCCTTATAGTATTCATCCCGGGCTGCGGCAACCTCGATCAGAGCAGTTGCCTGGCCTCTGCCGATGCCCTTGGTCTCACGGGTGATGCAGATAGAACCGCCGCCAATGCCAACCTTTACAAAGTCCGCACCGGCCTTGGCCAGGAACAGGAAGCCTTCCCGATCCACCACGTTACCGGCACCGATCTTGACGGTGTCGCCATAGGTTTCACGAACCCAGGCAATGGTCTTCTCCTGCCAACAGGTATAGCCCTCGGAGGAGTCAATACACAAAACATCCGCACCGGCAGCCAGCAAAGCGGGGATACGCTGGGCATAGTCCCGGGTGTTGATACCGGCACCTACCAGATAGCGCTTCTCGCTGTCCAGCAGCTCCAGGGGATGGGCCTTGTGGGAAGAATAGTCCTTGCGGAACACAAAGTACAACAGGTGGTCGTTTTCGTCCACGATGGGCAGGCTGTTGAGCTTATGCTCCCAAATAATATCATTGGCTTCCTTCAGGGTGGTGCCTACAGGAGCAGTGATCAGCTTTTCACGGGGGGTCATAAAGGATGCCACGCTCTCGCTGCCATCCATACGGCTGACACGGTAATCACGGCTGGTGACGATGCCCAGCAGTTTGCCGTTGGCACTGCCGTCATGGGTAACAGCCACAGTAGAAAAACCGTTTTTCTCCTTCAGAGCCAGCACATCGTTCAGGGTGTTCTCCGGGGTCAGGTTGGAAGCGGAAACCACAAAACCGGCCTTGTAGCCCTTGACCTTGGCCACCATAGCAGCCTGGGATTCAATGGACTGAGAACCAAAAATAAAGCTAAGACCGCCCTCTTTTGCCAGTGCAATAGCCAGGGTATCGTTGGACACCGACTGCATAATGGCAGAGGTCATGGGAATGTTCAGACTGATAGCGGGTTCTTCCTGGCCCTTACGGTATTTTGTCAGGGGTGTGCGAAGGGACACATTGTCGGGGATGCAGTCCTCAGAAGTATAGCCGGGAATCAGCAAATACTCACTAAAGGTGTGGCTAGGTTCGGAATAATAGTATGCCATGATCGCGCCTCCATGTTAATCTTTTTTATTATTCTTTAGAAGATATTATATTCTACAAAAACCGTTCTTTCAAGTGGTATTTTAGATAAAAAACGAGCGCAAATTCACGCACTCCTTGTACCAAGCATAATACTGCAGCCGCCGATCTGATGATCGGCGGCTGTATCTTTCTTCGGCAAATTCCAATTTATATTTTCTTCCAGGTTCTTCTGTTGAACAGAATCAGTACCGGTAAAATCTCCAATCTTCCCAACAGCATCGTGAAGGTCAAAACCACAACAGAAAAGTCACTGTACCCGGCATAGCTGGAATAGGGACCCACAGCTTCAAATGCCGGTCCTACATTGGAGATACAGGCAACCACTGCCGAAAAGTTACTGAAAAATCCGTGTTTTATTTCATAGGTGCCTGCATCTGACACAATGCTGATCAACTTGCCATTCACCGGGTCAAAGGACAGCAGGAAAACCGCTGCCAACAGAAGGAAAAAATACAAAGTGATAAACGCAAACACATCGTTAATGGTATTTTGTTCCAGGGTCTTGCACTCAAACTTAGCCTTGGGTACATAACGGGGGTTAATGAGCTTTCTGACATTAATGTAGGCACCCTTCAGGGCAATAATGATTCTGGATACCTTAATGCCGCCTGCTGTAGAGCCTGCCATGCCGCCAATGAACATAACGATAACCAATGCCATCTTGCCCAGCATGGGCCAAACATTGTAGTCAGTTGTGGTAAATCCGGCTGTGGTTATCAGGGACGATACCTGGAACAGAGAATGCCGGAAGGATTCCTCCGTGGTGTAGACCTGCGTAAATGACTCAAACCGACCAACCAGGCTCAGGAATACAAAAAACACAGCCAGGACAATAATCATGAAATAGCTCTTAAACTCCTCACTGCGCAGTACATCTTTGGCCTTACGGATAAGCAGCAGATAATACAGGCTGAAGTTTATGCCATATAAAATCAGGAAAATGGATACAACATACTGCGCAAAGGGCGTAAAATACTCCATACTTCCCGGAATAAAGCCAAAGCCACCGGTTCCCGCACATCCAAAGGTGGAAAGGAACGCCTGGAAAATCTTATCGTCCCGATATGCGTTTGCCAACTCAACGCCCAGATCATTGCGCATGGCGTTGTAATCCGTTATGGGAGCGCAGCACAGGATAATGATTTGCAGAGCGGTCATTCCCAGGTAAATCAGGTACAGAATTCTGGTTGTTACCTTCATTTTGGAAACGATCTTGCCAACCTGCGGGCCGGGGCTCTCCGCACGGAGCAAGTGCATGGAAGAACCGTCATTACTTTCCGGAATGAAAATCAGCACGAACACCAGGATGCCCATGCCGCCGATCCAGTGAGAAAAGCTTCTCCAAAAAAAGCGTAGAGTGGGATACCACTGTAACATCGGTGATGACGCTGGCACCTGTGGTGGTGAAGCCGGACATGATCTCAAAGCAGGCATCAAAGTAATTGGGAATGGTGCCGTTGATCACGAAGGGGATCGCGCCGAACAGGGTCATTACGATCCATACCATAGCCGTCAGGGCAAAGCCCTCTTTTTGATAGAGGTTGTCCCGCTTCGGCTTGGGTATCTGGAGCAAAAAGCCGATGAGCGTCACTGCTATGATGGGAATTAAAAACGCCAGGATATGTACAAGAGATTCTTTGTAGATAAAACTGACCGCAAGAGGTGCAAGCATCAAAATGCCCTCCAGGATCAAGATCTTACCAAGAATCTTTCCAAGTTTCTTGTAGTTCATAGCATCTCACCTTATTCGAACACATCGGCCAGATCGTCGAAGTTCTTGTGTGTGGTTACTACTACCACATTGTCGCCCAGTTGGATCTGGGACTCGCCGTTGGGGATAATGACCTCATTCTGACGAATAATACAGGCAATCAGGCAGTTTCTTTTCGTCTTCAACTCCCGCAGCGGTTTGTTATAAAACTTTTCCTGCTTTTTAGCCGAGAACTCCAAGGCTTCCACCTGGTTGTTGACTAGCCGGTACAGGGTCAGCACATTACTGCCAACCGTATTGGCAAGAGCGCGGATGTAGCTGATGATCATATTGGCAACGACCTGCTTGGGAGACACATTGTTTTCAATGCCCAGCTCATCCAGCATACCGTACAGGTCATCACTCTTGATTTGGGTTATGGTCTTTCTGACGTGCTTCTTGTTGGCAAACATGGATACGATGATATTCTCCTCGTCAATGTCTGTCAGGGCAACAAAGGCATCCATTGCTTCGATGCCTTCCTCGATCAAAAGATCGTGCTTTGTGCCGTTGCCGCAAACAACCGTTACACGGGGCAGGTCTTCCGCAAGCTCCTCTGCATGCTTCATATTGTTTTCAATCAGCTTGACGCTGTATTTCTTCTTCGACAGAGAGTCTGCAAGGTAATAACCGATCCGTCCGCCGCCGACGATCATCACATTCTTAAGGGGAGATTTGACCAAATTGACTTCTGCCAGGAAATCACCCAGCATCTTTGCGTTGGAGGTAAAGTGGATTCGGTCACCTTCCCGGATCTCAAAACGACCGGAAGGAATGATAACCTCATCGCCACGCTGCACAGCGCATATCAGCACCTTAGTGGTGAGCTTCTGTCCAAGAGAGATCAGCGTTTCTCCGATCAGAGAGCAGCCCTTTTCCGCAACCACTTCCACCAGGGAAACCTTACCCTCTGCAAAATGCTCGATCTGGGCAACGGAGGGCAGGTTCACGATGTTGAAGATCTCATCCGCGGTCTCCCGTTCGGGATTGACTACCATAGAAATGCCCAGGTCATCCTTCATGTCGATGATCTGCTTTCGGTAGTCGGGATTCCGGACACGGGCAATGGTATTTTGGGCGCCTACCTTCTTGGCCACCAGGCAGGCAAGGATGTTTAGTTCGTCGCTGCGGGTCAGGGCGATCACCAGCTCCGCACCTGCCACACCTGCTTCATTCTGAATGTCCATGCTGGCACCGTTGCCTACAACGCCCATGACGTCGTATTTTTCAATTAGGTTTTCAATCCTTTTCTTATCTTCGTCGATGATGGTAACGGTATGCTCCTCACCGGAGAGATTTTTCAGGATCGTCTTGCCAATGGTGCCAAGACCAATAATAACGATTTTCATAGGATATTCCTCCCGTACTTAAAAAGTACAAAAGTGCATACGCACAAGCATATACGCCGTCTGTAAGATTCCTTATGTGTTTTTCATAATCACTGTGCCAACACATTCACTTGCGTGTTCGCAGGCATCGGCACAGGCTTCCAAACATTCATAGATATCCCGCCAAGCAATCACCGCCAGTACATCTGTGGTGTTCTTGGTCAGCTCACGCATAGAGGTCAGGTACAGCTTATCACATTCTTCCTCTGCATCGTTGAGTTCTATGATCAAGCTGTGAATCTTCTTGGAACGCTTAAAGTTCTCGAACTCTTCCATAAGCGCGCAGAGCAGCTGGCAGGCGTGAACGATATGCTTCGCAAATTCCACTGCGGCAGGCTTCATTTCCAGTACATTATTAATATAGAATATCTGCAGAACCTCTTCAATTTTATCGGTAACATCGTCCAGCTGATGGCTCAGCATATCCAGGTCTTCCCGATCCACAGGGGTAACGAATGCCTTGGCAAGCGCTTCATTCATTTCGTGCTTTTTCGCGTCAGCACGATGCTCAATATCGTGCATCTGCCGCATCATCTGCTCAATATTGTCAGGGCTGTAGTTTTCCAGGCAGTTTACCAGGTAGGAAGCAGCCTCCTTGGCAAGTGCAGCACTTGCCACAAAATTATCAAAATAGAATTTATCACCTTTCGCCATATTCCAACAATCCTTTCTCTCAGATAAATATTAACAAGAACACTTTTGTTACAACAAATGCCAGCAGTCCGCAGCCGGGGAAGGTAAGGATCCAGGTCAGCACCATTTCCTTCACAACACCAAAATTAATGGCAGACACTCTTTTCACTGCACCCACGCCCATAATGGCAGTGGTCTTTGCGTGGGTCGTGGAAACCGGCAGGCCAAAAACGGAACAGAACACCAAAGACAGGGAGGATGCCAGATCCGCCGAGAAGCCCTGATACTTTTCCAGCTTGACCATATCCATGCCTACGGACTTGATGATCTTCTTACCACCCATGGCAGTGCCTGCGCCCATGACCACCGAGCAGATGATCATCAGCCAGGTGGGAATGGCAAAGGTGGAGGCGTTGCCGCCACCTGCAGTCTGCAGGGTGAACACGCACAGCAGGATGATGCCCATAAATTTCTGGCCGTCCTGAGCGCCGTGCATAAAGGCCATTGCCGCAGAACCGATGATCTGCGCACCCTTGAAGAAGGGCTCTGTTTTGGGTCGGTTGGCTTTCTCGAAAATCTTGGTGACCAGCTTACAGATCACCCAGGCCAGGCCAAAGCCCAATGT
>JAZNHQ010000017.1:0-2422 GCA_045577035.1 Faecousia sp.
TTGTAGTACGCCGACGATTGGTATACTCAATATCCGTAAAATTCTGCTGTTTTTCCATTTAAAACACCCCTTTTCTCTATTATACCATAAATAGCCTTAGGGTGGTAGAATTAATCAGCGTTTACTGCAGGGGAGGCAAAGCGGAAAATTGAAATTTTCTATAATTATATCCCTATGTGGGAAATATTGCAATGGAGAATTGACGGCTTAGGAAAAATTTGCTATCATACATAAAAATATGAAAAGGAGAAACCCTATGAAAAAAACTGTGTTAAGAGAATACGCCCGCCTGATCGTCCGGGTGGGTGTCAATGTGCAGAAGGGACAGGAGGTCCTGATCCATGCGGATTTGGATCAGCCGGAATTCGTGCAGATGGTGGTGGAGGAGGCCTATAAGGCCAAGGCCAAGCTGGTTACGGTCCTGTGGAATTACCAGCCCCTGCAGAAGGTCCACAGCCGCTATCAGTCCGTCAAGACCCTGGGCGAGGTGCCCCAGTGGCAGCAGGCACGCCAGCAGCATTACTGTGATGCGCTCCCTTGCCGTATCCACCTGATTTCCGAAGATCCCGATGGTCTGAAGGGCGTGCGTATGGACAAGATCGCCAAGGCCAGAAAGCTGAGCTATCCCATTCTGAAGCCCTATATTGATGACCGGGAGGGTAAGCAGCAGTGGTGTATCGCTGCTGTACCCGGTATCGCCTGGGCAAAGAAGGTGTTCCCCGGTGTCCGTGCATCCGTGGCAGTGGAAAAGCTGTGGGAGGCAATTCTGTCCACCTCCCGTGTCAATGATGATCCTGTGAAGGCCTGGAAAGCGCATAACGCCCAACTGAAGGATCGTTGTGATTATCTGAATAGTCTGGGCATCGAAAGCCTGCATTACACCGCCGACAACGGTACTGACCTGACCGTGGGCATGATTCCCCAGGCACGGTTTGCAGGCGGCGGTGAGACCAGCCGCCAGGGTATCTACTTTAACCCCAACATTCCTACCGAGGAATGCTTCATTTCTCCCATGAAGGGCAAGGCAGAGGGTATCGTCTATTCCACCAAGCCTCTGTCCTACCAGGGTCAGCTGATCGAGAATTTCTATATGAAGTTCGAAAACGGCAAGGTGGTGGAGTCCGGTGCGGAAAAGGGCGCGGAGCTGCTGCACACCTTGCTGACCATGGACGAGGGCGCATCTTACCTGGGCGAGTGCGCCCTGGTTCCTCAAAAAAGCCCCATCTGTGAAAGCGGTCTGCTGTTCTACAATACGCTGTTCGACGAAAATGCGGCCTGCCACCTGGCTGTGGGCATGGGCTTTGCGGATACCATCGAGGGTCACCATGAGCTGACCCTGGAGCAGTGCCGTGAAATGGGCATCAACGACTCCATGGTGCACGAGGACTTTATGATCGGCTGTGACAGCATGGACATCGACGCCACCACCCGTGACGGCAAAACCGTGGCCATTTTCCGGGGCGGCAACTGGGCGTTTTGACATGAGTACCTGGGATAAGATGCACAGCGGTGAGATCTATGACGGTGCCGATGAAGAAATCGTCCGTGAGCAAACCGCGTGCATGGAACGGCAGTACGAATACAATATGACCCGTCCCAGCGAGACAGAAAAGCGGCAGGCCTTATTGAAGGAAATGTTTGCAGAAATTGGGGAGGGGTGCTATATTGAACCCCCTCTGCATGCCAATTGGGGTGGGAAGTTCGTCCATTTGGGAAAGAATGTCTATGCCAATTTCAATCTGACCCTGGTGGATGACACCCATATCTATATTAGTGACCGTACCAAGCTGGGCCCCAATGTGGTCATTGCCACAGCCGGTCATCCTATTTTGCCGGAGCTGCGTATGAAAGGCCTGCAATTTAATGCGAGCGTGCATATCGGAAAGAATTGCTGGCTGGGCGCCGGCGTGCTGGTCATGCCCGGTGTGACCATTGGCGATAACACGGTGATCGGTGCCGGCAGCGTGGTTACCAAGGACATTCCCGACAATGCCACCGCCGTAGGCAATTACGCAAAAGTGATCCACTACAAAGATCCCGGCAGATATGTGGAAAACCGCTGGGAGGTATAACCCAAAAGAAAGCACACAGCATCTTAAGATGGAGGGTGTAATTTATTCTTCTTTTTTTTTCCCTTCCCGGGCAGCCACCTGGTTGACCCAGAGATTCCGAGGATCATGGGGCTTAAAATGCTGCCAGATCAGAATGGACACGGCTGTCACGCAGGTCACCGCTGCCAGCACCTGGCTGACCCGGAAGGGGCCCCACCAGAGGCTGTCCACCCGGAGACCTTCGATGATGCTGCGGCCCAGGCCGTACCAGGCTGCGTAGCCCAGCGCGATCTGGCCGTCGAATTTGCGCTTGCTGCAAACAGAAGCCAGCAGAATAAAGCCGATCAAATTCCAGACGGATTCATACAGGA
>JAZNHQ010000018.1:0-3641 GCA_045577035.1 Faecousia sp.
ACACCGGAGAGGGTCAGGGCTAGTGCCACGTTCCGCAGCACCGTCTGGTGGGGGATCAGATTATAGCTCTGGAAGACAAAGCCGATGGAATGGTTGCGGTAGGCATCCCAATCCCGGTCCTTAAAGGACTTGGTGGAGACGCCGTCGATGACCAGGTCGCCCTCAGTATACTGATCAAGGCCGCCGATAATATTCAGCATGGTGGTCTTACCACAGCCGGACGGTCCCAAAATGGACACAAAGTCACTCTTGCGGAAGTCCAGGCTAATGCCACGCAGCGCACGCACAGTATTGTCGCCTTCTGCGTAGTTCTTTACAATGTTCTTCAGCTGAAGCATCGCAAACTTCCTTTCCTTTTAAACTAAAGCTATAATAGGAATAATATATCAATAAAGTATATGGTTTTTGTGAATAAACGGTAAATAACGGCAGATAAATACTCTCTGCCGTTATTTTGTTTATTTCTTTTTGAACAGGTTGGTCTTGGGCTCTTCTCCCTTTAAAAGTCTGCCAATGTTCTTACGGTGCATATACACGGTCAAAACGGCCATGATGATGCCGCAGATCATAACCACAGGATCGCTGTGATGCAGCAGGCAGAAGCTGATGCCAAAGGTCAGTGCCGCCAGCATAGAGCCAAGAGACACATAACCGGACAGCAAATATCCGGCTGCAAAAACCACCAGGATCATCAGACCGATACGCCAATCCACCGCCAGGGCAATGAACAGGCCGCTCATAATGCCCTTGCCGCCCTTAAAGCCCAGCAAGGCAGGAAAATCATGGCCCAGCATCACCGCCACACCGGCAATAGCTGCACCCTCCTGGCCGTAGCCATAATCGTCCAGCAGGAAACGGCCCACACAGCATGCCAAAAACGCCTTGCCTGCATCGATCAGAATCACACGCAGGGACTTGCTTGCGCCATAGCTGCGGACAAAGTTGGTTAGTCCCGCATTGCCGCTGCCGTGGCTGCGAACATCATCCTGCATGGACAAAGACACACAGATCGCACCGTTTAAGTTACCCAGCAGATAGGCGGCGAAAACAGCTACCAGTACCGATATCCACATAGCTTACTCCTCCTTATCGCCCTTTTGGCGAATGGTGATCCTGACAGGAGTACCCTGCAGGCCAAACACTTCACGGATCTGGTTTTCCAGATACCGCTGGTAGGAAAAATGGAACAATCTTGCATCGTTGCAGAAAATCACAAAATGCGGGGGCTTGGTGCCTGCCTGGGTCATATAGTAGATCTTCAAACGGCGACCCTTATCAGAGGGGGGCTGCACACGGGCGGTGGCATCTGCCAGCACGCTGTTCAGCGCACCGGTGGTGATACGGCTGGTATTCTGCTTATGCACATCCTGGATCACCTGGAACAGCTTGTCCACCCGCTGTCCGGTCAGCGCAGACAGGAACACCACAGGGGCAGAGGTCATATAGCTCAGGCCATCCTTCACCGCGGCTTCCTTATCACGCATGGTGTTGGTTTCCTTATTTTCCACCGCGTCCCACTTATTGACCACGATGATAGCGGCCTTACCGGCCTCATGCACCAGGCCTGCGATCTTGGTATCCTGCTCCGTTACGCCGTCATTGGCGTCAATGAGGATCAGACACACATCCGCACGCTCAATGGCATTGATGGAGCGCATATTGGAGTACCGCTCGATCATGTCGTCCACCTTGCTCTTACGGCGCATACCGGCGGTATCAATGAAGCAATACTTGCCGGTCTCGTTCTCAAATTCTGAGTCAATGGCATCCCGGGTGGTACCTGCCACATTGGAAACGATCACTCTTTCCTCACCCAGGATCTGGTTCAGAAGACTGGATTTGCCCACATTGGGCTTGCCCACGATGGCCACCTTAATGACCTCGTCTTCCTCTTCCTCCTCGGTCTCCTCCGGGAACTGCTCCAAGCACCAGTCCAGCAGGTCGCCGGTGCCGTGTCCGTGGATGGCGGAGACCTCAAACAGGTCGCCAATGCCCAGGCCGTAGAATTCATACACATCCGGGTTGGTAGGGCCGATGGAATCGCATTTATTCACCGCCAAAGCCACAGGCTTGCCGGATTTGCGCAGCAGGGTGGCCACATCCTGGTCAGCGGCGGTCACGCCGGATTTTACATCCACCACCATAACCACACAGTCTGCCAGTTCAATGCCGATCTCCGCCTGGCGGCGCATGAATTTCAGCATATCGCTGTCGTTAGAAGGCTCAATACCGCCGGTATCTACCAGGGAGAAATGGCGGTTGCACCACTCGCAATCACCGTAGATCCGGTCACGGGTCACACCGGGTGTATCCTCCACGATGGAGGTACGGTGACCGGTCAGTTTATTAAACAGCATGGACTTGCCCACATTGGGTCGTCCAACGATTGCTACCAAAGGTTTTGCCATGGGAAAGTCCTCCTTTCAAGTTTTTCAAGTTATTATCTCATAAATTGGATAAATAATCAATACAATTCTTCCCAATTTATACTTCTTTCAAATTCATGTTTATCGCACACCCTTTGTAGGGACCGGCCTCCCGGACGGTCCGCAATCACGCACTGCGGTAACGGACCGTCGAGGACGCCGGTCCCTACAACGCATCGAAATGTCAAAGCGATAAATTAGAATTTGAAGATTTCTCTAATTTCTCTCAATACGGAAAAAGAGGGAAGCATCTGAGTGCTTCCCTCTGTACTTTTCCTGTCTTAGTCAGCCTTGGCAGTCAGAACCTGACGGCCATTGTAGTTACCGCAAGCCTTGCATGCTCTGTGGGGAGCTACGGGCTCACCGCACTTGGAGCAAGTTGCAACAGCGGGAGCAGACAGCTTCCAGTTGGAGCCGCGGCGCTTATCGCGGCGGGCCTTGGACACTTTACACTTAGGAACAGCCATGGTGACACCTCCTTGGTCAATTCTGCTTTAACAGCATTTCTTTTTATTACTTATCGAGAAGCTGCCGTAAAGCAGCAAAGCGGGGATCCAGCTCTTTCTGGCAGCTGCAGGGGCCGTCGTTCAGGTTCTTGCCGCAGCGGCAGCACATACCCTTGCAATCCGGCTTGCACAGCAGCTGGGAGTCCATGTTCAGTACGAACACCGTACGAACGATCTCTTCCAGATCAGCCGCGTCACCCTCCAGAGGGAATACCCATTCATCCTCGTTCTCTTCGTTGGCCAGCTCTTTGACCAGTACCACATCGATGGGAAATTCCACATCTTTGTCGAAGTCCGCAGCGCAGCGGTCACAGGTGCCGTGAATACAGGTCTTCACAGATCCCTTCATCACCAGAACACCGGCGGTGTTGCGCACAGAGCCCTCTGCAACCACCGGTTCAGAAACCGGATAAGTCGTACCGTACAGAAGATCACTCAGATCCACGCTGGTGGAAAAGGATACGCTCTGGCCGGGACGGTCCATAATTTGCGCCAGTCCAAGCAGCATAGTATTCCCCTCCTAACAGTCGTGCTTAGATATTATATATGCTTTCATCCGATTTGTCAAACATTATTTTACAGAATTTCTACCTTAGGCTGAGAGGACTCGAACCCAAATAGGTTTTCAGACGCTTGCATTTCCCAATACATCAGAAAATCCCTTGATAATACACAAAGTATTGTCTGCGTGATTTTCTTCGTCTTGGAA
>JAZNHQ010000019.1:0-10433 GCA_045577035.1 Faecousia sp.
TGTCCCATGTGTGCTGCCGAAGGGAAAACCAAGCACTGGGAAATCGAGGAAATGCACGCGGATCATAAGATCCCCTGGAGCAGAGGTGGACACACCACGTTGGACAACGGACAAATGCTCTGCCGGGATCATAACTTACAAAAGAGCGATATTTAATCAATATCTGCAAGGCCTCCGGAACCTCCGGAGGCCTTAAAAATTGCCCTCTATGGGTACAGACACTTGCGTTCCCCCCAAAATCAGAATTTGTCGAAAATGCGAGAAGTCTTAAAATACGGTATTTTCGACATTTCATCTATGTCAACTTAGGGATCGCAGGCGAGGAGTGTAAAAACCTGCATTTTACCTGTAAAAGCGCATAAAAACTGTAGAAAAACACAAAATTCTTTTGTCCCATACTTGACATCAGCGTGTCCGGCTCACCGATTATACAAGACGGGGAGCGATGCGACCGCCGCCGGTGGCGGAAGAAGGGAGCTGAGCGAGTGGCAGCGGTCGATAAAATCGAGGATCAGCGTAAGCCCGAAGATTTTATCGGGCACCGCAACAGGAAAACTGGTCGGCGCGGTGACCCATGTTTTGGTCAACGACCCGACAACGGGTTATGGGATATTTATTGAGAATATGTTAGACGCTGTGGCATAGTGAAGAGATAAGGGGATCGCAACAAGAAACGGAAGCTTTTCTACAGCTTCCGTTTCTTGGTCATTTATGAGATGTCTTTTTTAATTCGGTAGGCGTTTGGCCGGTTTTTTGCTTAAAAACTCTTGAAAAATAATGTACAGAAGAGAAACCTAATTGTTCGGCGATCTGTGTCGTATTCAAAGCAGAGTGAAGGAGCAACCATTCTGCCTGTGCGATTTTCAAATCTGTAAAATAGGCAAGAGGGGATTGGCCGCAGGTTTGCCGCACCAGCCGCTTGAGGGAAGATTCGCTTAAACCAAGGTCCGTACATATTTCACGAACGGTCAGCGATTTACGGATATTGCGCATCATATAGTCTGTGACAGCATTCATTTTTTGTACTTCATACCGTTCAGGCGGACGCATGAGATCCAGAAGGAATAATTCAAGCTCGTTTTTGATGCGTTGCACCCTATGGGGATCTATGTGCTTTTTCAGTACCATACCCCTCACGCCGACCCGGTATTCAAGCTGCGGGATCGTCTGCTGGACGATGTTGCGGAAGTGAATTACCTGCTCCCCCGTCAGCGTAATAACGCGATCACAATACTGCGCAGACAGAGGTTCTGCGGTCTCAAAGCTGATAATTTCCGCGATCCCGCCGGTGCCTTCTCCGTGGACGGAACCCGCAGCATAAAGGATCATCTGTCCCGCTTTCAGGTCGTGCCGCTTTCCGTTTACGTTGGTATGCCCATGGCCCTCTGCCATAAAGAAAATTTCCGGGAAATCGTGGGATTCGGTACCGGCAATGCGATTGCGCAGATCCGCCCGCAAGGCGGTAGCAATGCTTGTTACAGTCACAACATTGCTAACCGGCGACTTTGCATAATTTTTCATAGGCTCCCCTTTTTTGTACCAAATTGGTCTGTTTTGTGCAAATACAAGGCACTTCATTGCTCTTATAATTGCAGTATATCAAATTTGGAGGTACTTTACAATGACAAAAATTCGTTTAGGCTTAATCGGCTGCGGTAACATGATGAACATCCACGCAAAGGCAGTCAATGACTGCACCGAGGCGCTGGAAATCACGGCCGTGTGCGATGTGATCCGTCAGCGGGCCGAGGATGTGGCAACGGTTTTGGGCAACGACCCCTTCGTCTGCACTGACTATCGGGAGCTTACCGACAAGGTGGATGCTGTGCTGATCGCGCTGCCCCACGATCTGCACTATGAGTGCGGTATGTACTTTGCCCATCAGAAAAAGCATATTTTGATGGAAAAGCCCTTGTGCAACACAGAAGAAGAGTGCCTGAAGCTGATCGAAACCTGTGAGCAGGAGGATGTAACGCTGATGTGCGCTTATCCTGTCCGTTACTGGCCGGGCATCGTGAAGCTGAAGGAACTGCTGGACAGCGGTGAATACGGCAAGGTGTTTATGATGTCCGTCTGGACAGAACAGCTTACCTATCGTAACTGGGATCACTGGCTCACCACCGCAAGGCTGGGCGGCGGACAGCTCTTCTCCCACGGCTGCCACTATATTGACCTTTTATTGTGGTTCCTGGGTCAGCCTGTTTCCGGCACCCACACCGGCACCAACCTGGGCACACCCTGGATGATGCGCGAAGGCACCTCAGCAGTAACGATGAAATTTGCAAACGGTGCCGTTGCTTACCACGGTGCTACTTGGGGCGCAAGAGGCACCCGTATGGGTTATGATTTCCAGGTGCATACGGAAAAGGGCCTGTTTGACTATGATCATCACGCAGGCACCATTACCTATTATTCCAAGGAAGAAGCCCACGAACCGGGCAAGCCCTCCAAGAACACCAAGGAGATTCTCTGGGATGCAGGCACCGGAAAGAAGTACACCAACAACGAGATCGACCACTTTGTAGACTGCGTACTGAACCATAAGACCCCCTTGACCAGCGGCAGAACCGCCCTGGAAAGTCTGCGTGTCATCTGGAAGATTTACGACGCAGAAAAGAACAACACCGTAGCAGACCTGCGGGATATTAACCCCAACTCCTATCTGTAAAGGAAGAGGTAAGCCTTATGAAACAGGTTTTGCTTATCGGCGATTCTATCAGAATGGGTTATTGTGAGGCCGTAAAAGAAGCACTTAATGATTGCGCAGAGGTGATTTTCCCGTCTGAAAACTGTATGTCCAGCCAGTATATCATTATGCGCTTGATCTATTGGTGTAACCTCTGTGAAAAGGACAAAGTGGCAATTGTCCACTTAAATTGCGGACAGTGGGATGTCGGACATTTCAACGGCACACCCGAGCCGCTGACTTCCTTGGAAGAATACCGAAAAAATCTGCGTATGATTGTTTGGACATTAAGAAATTTCTTCCCTGAAGCGCAGATTATGCTGGCAACCACAACCCCTATGAATCCCGTACACCCGGAAACCATTAATCCCCGCACCACCGAGGAAATCATAGAGTATAATCGGGTCGTTAAGGAAGTTGCACAGGAATTGGGATTGCCGGTAAATGATTTTTTTGAAGAGAGTAAGGATTGGAGCGAAGAACTTTATCTGGACTATTGCCATCTGACAGACGAAGGCTATCAGCGTCTGGCAAAAAAGGTCACCGAAGCCATTTCAGCCTACATTTAATCAGTCAAGGAAGCCATCTGTGAAGAAGATGAAAAAACACGAAGTTTATAATTCCTAATTACTACAAAGCCTTCGGGAGATCCGAAGGCTTTGTCCGTTTAAGGTTGGGTGACCGACGGTCCGGTATTGTTCGGAATTTGTCGAAAAAGAAAGAGAAATTAAAAATCCCATTTTTCGACAATTCATTTATGTCAACTTAAGGATCGCGGTTGAAATGTGTAAAAACCTGCTTTTTATCTATAAATACACATAAAAATCGCAGAAAAACACAAAATTCTTTTGTCCCCTACTTGACATCAGCGTGTCCGGCTCACCGATCATACAGGACGGCAAACTGGTAGGTGCCGTTACGCATGTCCTCGTCAATGACCCGACCACCGGATATGGAATATTTATCGATAATATGTTAGATGCTGCGGCATAAAGGACGGTCATCGACCGTCCTTTTTCTTTACAACATTTCCTCAATGTGTTATGATAAATGAAAAGGGGGCGAGAGTATGTTTGTTCGTGTTTCCGATAAAATAAACAATAGATACTACAAGTCGCTGGTTTATGGCCTTGTAAATCGTGGCTTTTTTGAGCAGGCTATTGTGATCAATCCATACACCAAATGTTTCGAATTGGTTCATTATCTCGAAAAAGCAGACCCATTTCCCGTTCCTATCTACGAAGTTATTCAGCCCGAAAGAACTGGTTGGATTACTGCCAGTCCCGCAGATTTAATCAAAATGAACCTGCACAGCAAAAATCTTTCTGTTGACTATTTGTCCGGGTTTGAAGATATTTTGAATAACCACAGTTTTCTTTCCGCTTTATTAGACAAAAAGTATGTGCATGCCGATAAAGCCGGGGCTCGAATCCGCGGTTTTGAAGACGGTGAAGAGTGGAATTACATTATAACACAAGCAGATGCAGATGCGTTTATGAATTTGTTTGAAGGATTCCATGATTCGTTCTTGAACAAACTTACTTACGAAGAAGATCACCAAACACGAAAGGTTACGGTAATATTTGATAATACCTGTTGGTATGGTGTCGCAGAACTATGCTTTGAAGGTTTGGTTGCAATGAATCTACGCCCGGCGCAGGAGAATTTTGACCGATTTATCTATGGGGGAACATTGCTTGTAAAGGATGAATGTATCTTCTGGGCAGATGATGCACTGAAGGAAGAAAACCTTTCGTATGAAGGTAGCTATATCAAAGCGCTTAACTTAAAATGGCGTAAAATTGGATAAACGAAATGGAAGCCGTTTTTCGGCTTCCATTTTGTTCTTGGTCAGGTAGACACTTGCGTTCCCCCCAGAATCAGAATTTGTCGAAAGTGAGAGAAGTCTTAAAACACGGTATCTTCGACATTTCATCTATGTCAACTTAGGGATTCCGGGTGATGTATGCAAAAACCTGCCTTTTGCCCACAAAAACGTATAAAAACCGCAGAATAACACAAAATTCTTTTGTCCCCTACTTGACATCAGCGTGTCCGGCTCGCCGATCATACAGGACGGCAAGCTTGTGGGCGCTGTGACCCATGTGCTGGTCAACGACCCCACCATGGGCTACGGCATCTTTATTGAAAACATGCTGGACGCTGCTGCATAAAGCCTTCCCCTTGAGGGGAAGGTGGCAAAAATCTCTGATTTTTGACGGATGAGGTGTAAATGTGAAGAATCAAACACCTCATCAGTCAGCTTCGCTGACAGCTTCTCCTCAAGGAGAAGCCTTAGAAAGGAGGTTGTTTTATGGATTTCGGTGGTATGCCCATTGGATTTGGTTTTGCGCTTAGTCAGAACACAGCGGCCATGATCCGCTTTGCACATCTAGACGAAAAGTCCAAGCAAGATTTGCTGGAGAAGGCCCACAACGCCCGTTCCGAAAGGGATATGCACTCCCTGGTGGCATCTTTGGCCAACGGCGAAATGCACTAAAATCAAACGCCCAACGGAATCGTTGGGCGTTTGCTATATTTTATTCTGCGAGGGTGGGAATCCGAAGGCTTTTTTATATTGTTTGTAGAAGCCGGAGTAGTCCCGGAAGCCGGATTCCAGAGCGGCGGTGGTGGCCGCCTCCCCGGCACGGATTTTGTGGTAGGCCAGCATGAGCCGTTTTTTCAAAATGAATTTATGCACCGAGATGTACATTTCCCTTTGGAAAATATGCGACAGGGACGATGCCGAAATATTACAGGCCTGGGCAATTTCCCCGATGGACAAAGGCTGATCCAGGTTTTGGTTGATATACTCCACCGCCCGGCGAATGGTGGCGTTTTGGTGCAGCCCATCATCGGTGATATGGGTTTGGGAGGCCAGGCTATCCAACAGCAGTACCAACACGGATTGCAGGATCAACGCTCCATTTTCTGCCTTGGCGGCGGCGATCAGCTTATCAAACAGGTATCGGATCTGCCGGTCTGCCTTGATTGCCTGCACCCTGTTCAAGCTTTTTTCTATGAGAGCGGAAACAGCTTCCATTTGCCCAAACTGCAGCACACAGCGGTGGTAATGCTCCGGGTCGCCGTGGATCACCATTTGATGGTAGGTCTGACTGGGGATCACGATCAAGGTATAGGGCTCCGGGCGCAGGTGCAGATCCTCGGTAATAAACTCCCCGTCCCCATCCAGGAACAGAATGATCTCATGGTAAATATGAAACTCCTTGCCGGAGCGGTCACTGGAACCCCAAGCGTGCTTAAATGAAAAGTTCTCCCCCCGTATGTACTCGGAAAACAAACGCATCCCATCACCCCTTTTTTAACATAGCATATATTTGCAAGAAAATCAATAATTCATGCAGATTTCTCCATATACTTTGACGAAAGTATATTCTATAATGCCCCCAGAGGTGATAAATATGAAAAATACCATTAAGCAAGCAATCAAAGATCACAAGCTGATCGCCATTGTGCGCGGTGTAGAGGCAGAAAAATGTCTCCGGGTGGCACAGGCATTATATGAGGGCGGTTTCCGCCTCATGGAAATCACATACGATCAGAAGCACCCGGAAACCTGGGAGGACAACGCCAAAACCATCGGTTTTGTGGCAAAGGAAATGGAAGGCAAAATGTACGTGGGTGCCGGTACGGTGACCTGCACGGAGCTGGTGGAGCTGACCCACAAATACGGCGGCCAGTTCATCATTTCCCCGGATGTGAACGAGGATGTGATCCGCCGCACCTGCCAGCTGGGCATGGTATCCATCCCCGGCGGTCTGACCCCCACAGAGGTCATGACTGCCCACCGTGCCGGTGCGGATTTTGTGAAGCTGTTCCCTGCCGGTAACCTGGGCGCAGCCTATGTGAAAGCCGTAAAAGCACCCATCAGTCATGTGGATGTGCTGGTGGTAGGCGGCGTGGACGAGAATAACATTTCCACCTTCCTGGCGGCAGGCGCAGCCGGTGCAGGCATCGGCGGCAATTTGGTGAATCTGAATTGGGTCAACGCCGGTCAGTACGAAAACATCACAGAGGTCGCCCGCCGCCTGGTGGCAGCAGTAAAGGAGAATTAACATGGCAAGAATCATTACTTTTGGCGAGATCATGCTTCGCCTGAATCCCGAAAACTATCTTCGTTTTACCCAGAGCCCCAGATTTGAGGCCAGCTATGCCGGCGGCGAAGCCAATGTAGCCGTTTCCCTGGCAAACTACGGCATGAACGCCGCCTTTGTTTCCAAGGTGCCTGCCCACGATATCGGCCAGTGCGCCATCAACGCTCTGCGCCAGTTCGGCGTGGACACCTCCATGGTGCTTCGTGGCGGTGACCGCCTGGGTGCCTACTTTGTAGAAAAGGGCGCATCCCAGCGTCCCAGTAAGGTCATTTACGACCGGGCAAACTCCGCAATCGCCACTGCAGATGCCAGTGAATTTGACTGGGAGACCATTTTTGCCGGTGCAGACTGGTTCCACTGGACAGGCATTACCCCCGCCCTCAGCAGCCAGATGGCACAGGCCTGCCTGGACGCCTGTAAGGCCGCCAAAGCCATGGGTCTGACCGTGTCCTGCGACTTAAACTACCGCAACAAGCTGTGGAGCAGAGAGCAGGCCGGTAAGTGCATGGCTGAGCTTCTGCCCTATGTGGATGTGTGCATTGCCAACGAAGAGGACTGCAAGGATGTGTTCGGCATTGAGGCCGAGGGCACCGACATTGCCGGCGGCAAACTGGGCTATGAGGGCTATGTGAGCGTGGCACGGCAGGTGGCACAGCGCTTCGGCTGCAAAAAGGTGGCCATCACCCTGCGCAGCTCCCTGTCCGCCAACGACAACGACTGGGCCGGTATGCTCTATGATTCCGCTTCTGACAGCGCTTCCATCTCCCCCACCTACCACATTCACATTGTGGACCGTGTGGGTGGTGGCGACAGCTTTGGCGGCGGTCTGATCTACAGTCTGATCACCGGCAAGAACGACCAGGATGCCATAAACTTCGCCGTGGCAGCATCTTGCTTGAAGCACTCCATTGAACACGACTTCAACCTGGTCACCGTGGCAGAGGTGGAAAACCTGGCTAAGGGCAACGCCTCCGGCCGTATTCAAAGATAAATTAAAAAAGACAGGGAAAAACCCTGTCTTTTTTTGATATATGTGGTAGAATAAAGGAAAACCATGAATGGGGTGGGAGTGCTATGCAATATTTTGGCAAATTCTATCTGGATAAAGAAAAGGATATTGTTGTCCGGCTGGACATAGAGGGTGACCGGCTCTATTATACCATTTTCGCCATGAATCACCGCTCAGACAACCTGATCAACAATTTTGCCATTGTTGCCAAGCAAAGCACCCAGGTGCGTGACGGAAAGACCGTGATCACCGGGCAAATTCCCTGTTACATCAAGGGTGACGGACAGCGAATTTACATTTTTCGCCTAAACGGCACAAAAATCGCCAACATCTACCCCAACGGCAAGATCGAGATCAACTCCCTGATCCCTGCCATTGCCAAGACCCTCATGAGCCAAACCCTGGACTATAAGTACTCCTTCCGGGAAACCCTGGTCAAATCCTATGTGCAGGAGCAAGTGAAGCTTTCCACGGATCTGCACACCCACGGCAACGCCAATCTGAGCGCAGATATTTTGATTGCCCTGGCCATCAAGCACCAGATCCGGTATCCCCTGTACTACATTAAAAAGCTGCAGCTGACCTTATCCGCCGCACAGCAGGCATTTGTGGACAAGCAGCGCAAGCAGACCGAAAAATCCATTGACCTGTCCGGCTTATCCGGAAAATACCGGGAGCGCAAAATTGACGACAACACCTTTTTGAATTTTGCGGATCTCATACTGCTAAATATTGAGAATTCTACGGAGAATATCAAGCGGATCCGCCGTTCCCTTTCCATACTGAAAGAATCCCAGGCCGTGTTTACCAACCTGGAAAAGCTGTACCTGTACCGCTATGTATTTACCAAGGGCGTGGCATCTGACAGCCCCATCCCCCTGCCCGATTATTCTTCGCTGGAGGATCAGGATATCCGCAATTATTTGGCGCAAATGCTTTCCGATGCCCAAAATCCCCAATTTGCCAATCTTACCCTTTACCAGGATACCCTGCTGTGGATCGGACGGGAATACCAAAAGCGGCATATCGGGTATGTGGAGATCAGCGATACCACCCTGGTAAAAAAGGACGCATCCGCGGCTGCCATGCTGGAGCAGATCCATCAGATCCTTCCCCTGGTAAAAGCAGAAACCGGTGTGGATATCCGTTTCCTGGCAGCCATTCGCCGTATTCCCCTGACCCTGGTCAAGGGAAATATTACCTCCGACAATTACTTAACAGAAGCCATGCAGGCACTGAAGGTGGTATGCAAGGATCCCTATGTGGTGGGCAGCGATTTTGTGGGTGAAGAAATTACGGATATCGGTGAATTGAAGGCTGTGATTCGGGAGATCGTGACCAAGATCGCCTATTACGACCCCAACTGGACCATCCGTGTACACGCAGGCGAAAACGATTCGCTGAAAAGCAACATGGCAAAGGCCATTCAAATCGTGGAAGAATCTCTGTTGCCCGGCCAGGCCTTTCCTCATATGCGGATCGGTCACGGTCTGTATTGCGCCAGTCTGAAAAGCAAGCAAGGAAAAGAATTGCTGGCAAAAATCAAATCCCATGACATTGTTCTGGAATTCCAGCTGACCAGTAATATCCGTTTGAACAACATTGTGGATCTGAAAGCCCATCCTCTAAAAAGCTATCTGATGCATGATATTTCCTGTGTCATGGGCACCGACGGATACGGACTTTACGGAACGGACAGCATTGACGAGCAGCTGGCACTGTCCAATTTCCTGAAGATCTCCGATCCGGAGTTTTTGAAAATGAAAGCGGTGGAGGACGGCATTATCCGGCGGCAGCAGGAGAATTTCACCCAAAAATCCCTGGCCTTTTCCCAGGCTCGGCAGCAGCAAACTGTTAGAGAATTCTACTGTAAGGAGCTGCAAAAGGACCAAGAGGATATCCACAATGTGACCTTTGAGATCCGGAAGCATCCGTCCTACCCGGTTTTCAAGGACAAGCTGGCTGAACTGCCCTGGGACAAATATCCCATCATCATTGCAGGCGGCAGCTTCCAAAGCGGCAACACCTCCCCCAAGGTCACGGATGCCCATAAGCAGCTGCTGCAGACTCTGCTGGATACCCTGGACCCGGATAAGGTGTTCTTTGTGGTGGGCCACAAATTGCTGGGTCACGAAAAATACCTGGTGCAGAACAACACCAGGTTTGATATTTACAGCTTTATCCCCTCTTTGATGGATCACAAGCAGATGCAAAAGCTGGAAAAAGCCAATATTACCGGCATCCGACTTTCCACCGAGGCCCAGGAAATGGGCATCTACAAATCCTTCAATTACGAGATTTTCGAAAGACGAAATTGCGTCTTGTTCGCCTTTGACGGCAATTCCTCCCTGGCCAATCTGATTCAAGAGGCCAGAAACGGCAAAGGCAAGGCCTATATTTTCATCTATCCCAAAACCCCCATGCTGAAAGCCAAGGCCGCCTCTTTGGAAGGCTATGTGACCATCAACCCCTCCCCGGAAAAAGCAGTCCAAAAGATCCGCAAGCTGCAAGACAACATCGGCACAAAGCGATAATGTAAAAACCTACGGCTAAGCCGGAGGGTTTTCAGTCTGTCAAAAAACTCCTTTTTGACAGACTGGCAGAGGTCACTAAAGCCGTCAAG
>JAZNHQ010000020.1:0-4410 GCA_045577035.1 Faecousia sp.
ATGGGAGCGCCGCCGGTGGCGGAAACAGCGACCTGAGCGAGTGGCCGCGGTCGGCAAACGAGGAAAGCGTTTGCGCCGACGAGGGTGCCGGGCACCGCAACAGGAGAAGGCTTTTGCTGCGCCTAACCTACTGCTCAGCACGATATATTGGAATTTGCATAGCCAAAGAGGTTGTCTATCTTGGCATTACATAAAATATCGAATCAGCAGTAGGATATATCAACAAACATAATATGATACTCAATTGTAAAATGGTAATTTTGTTTTATGATTAGTATAGATGTACTCATAAGATGTGAGAGCATTTGGAATTTTTTGGTATTATCGCACAAAAACAATACAAGGAGGAAATCACATGAAAAAATGGTTCAAATCTGCATTGTCCATGCTTTTGGCTTTTGCCATGGTTTGGGGCTGGATCGTGATCCTTCCCGGTGCCGCCGTGCCTGTACAGGCCGCATACACCGGTAATGCAGAAGAAGATGTGACCGTGATTGCCCAGGGCGAAGACGGCAAGGTAGGCCGCTTCCCTGACGCAGCAAGACTGGGTGACGGTACTTTGATCGCCGCCAGTCACTGGGGTGAGGTCAGCTACCATGCGGCCTATACCTTTGATGATCCTTTGGGCTCTATTCAGCTGACCTTTGGCAGCGCAGACGGCAAGACCTGGTCTGACCCCTACGAGGTCATTACCCCCGAAAAACTGGGTCAGTGGGGCTTGGGCGTGTACCGTGACGAAAACGGTAATTTCTACTACACCCCCGAAGACGCTGCTGCAAATAATGCAGAAATTAAGGTAGAACCCCGTGATCCCAACTTTGCGGTCATGCCCGACGGCACGGTGTTGCTGACCTTCTTCCTGCGTGTACCCACCGCCAGCAATTTCCTCGGCAAAACCCTGGAAGATGCCTCTTCCTCCGGCTCTGTGTATACCGCTGCCGGTGTGTTCATTATGTACTCCAAGGATAACGGTCAGAGCTGGAGCATCCCCACAGAGGTCAAAACCGATGTTCTGACCCGTGGTGTGGCAAAGCAGGGCGATATCGCCGTGTATTCCGACGGACAGATCCTGATTCCCATTTACGGCTATGACGAATATCAGAGTAATGCCATGCACGGCTCCTGTGTGCTGGCCCAGCTGAACGAGGACGGCACCTGGAATTTCATCCGTGAGACCCGTATGTGGGGTGCCACCGGCAACGATACCTCCACCTATACCTGGGAGGGCGAGCATGCCATGGCCGTGACCACTCTGAACGGTCAGGAGGTCACTTATGACCTGATCCGCCGCAGTGGTAACCTGCTGATCTCCTATGATCGCGGCGCTACCTGGGAAGTGGTTGCCGAGAATGTGGAAGGTAGCGACAGCTGGTTCGAGGGTGCCGCAGAATATCTGCAGCAGCCCACCCTGCGCAATTTGGATGGCAGCAATAAGCTGATCTGCACCTGGACCCAGGTCATCGGCACTACCGGTCAACGCAATGTGTACGGTAAGATCTATACCCCCGGTGAGGACTGGAATAAAACTGCCGCTGTGTTGCTTTACAAAAACAACACCGGCGGTGGCAATGATATCGGTGACGCCACCACCCTGCAGCTGACAAACGGCGAGCTGCTGACCGTCTACTATGACGTGGCAGATCGCAAGATCGGCGGCGTATTCCATACTGTGGACGAGCTGACCGCCCTGAGAAGTGAGCGGGAATTGGTTTCCACCGCTACCGACTGGAAGATCTATGACATGGACTTCGAAGGCTACAATGCCGGTGACGAAGTGCTTGTACAGAACGATCTGTGGATGAGCGTTTACGGTTCCACCAAGAATACTGTTGTGGAAGAAGATGGCAACAAGTATCTGAGCACCACTACCTGGGCAAGCTCCGGTTCCAACGGCTGTTGGTGGTTCAACAATGTGAGCAGCGATACTACCATCAGCTTTGACATCCGTTTCGCCAGCGCCATGACCGGCAGCGGTTGGCAGCAGGTCATGCTGGGTTTGGGCGGAGACTGGAACACTTCCTGCCTTGCCTTTAACAACAAGGCCGCCGGTACCGAATTTGGTATTTGGGGTTCCAGCAATATGGACACCGCCGCCTTTGCCACCGGAAGCTGGTATTCTGTTAAAATCATTTGGGATGATTACAAGGCTTATGTGAAGCTGTGGCAGAAGGATACTGCAGAACCCACCGACTTTACCCATGTATTCCAGAACGCCAACTTCAATGTAACCGGCAAGCTCTTCTTGAAAACCAGCGGTGGTAACACCAACGGCGAGCAGATCCAGCTGGACAATATCTGCATCTCTAAGAAAACCAACCTGTCCCTGGTAGAGATCGACGAGGACACCCTGGGTTACCGCTTTGACCGGGATATGACCTATGAGCTGCCTGTGCCTGTGGTCACCTGGTCTTCCAGCGACGCTAGCGTGGTTGCCGTAGATACCAACGGCAATCTGACTTATAACGGTGCAGGTACTGCTACCATTACCGCCACCTGCAACAATCTGACCGCTTCCAAGGAAATTACCGTAGGCGGCTGGAATTTTATTGATCTGGACTTTGAAGACGATGCTGCCGGTGATTGGGTCGTTCCCAGCACCTACGGCATGAGCTACACCAACTACAACAAGGCCGGTGCAACCAAGACCATTGTAGAAGATGGCGATAACAATTACTTAAAGCTTGCACACACCAGCAGATTCAGCTCTGAGATTTGGTTCAACGCAGGCCCCGGTGCCACCTTGCAGTTTGATTTCCGTATGCCTTCTACCATGAGTTCCGGAAAATGGCATCAGCTGAACATTTCCCTGGGTAACACCAGCTTCAATCCCCAATGGCAATTTGTAAATTCCGCCGGTACCACCATTGTTCGTCTGTATGACACCGCTGCAAAAAATGCAGCAAATAATGTATGGACGGCCGCATCTTGGTACACCGCCAAGTTGGTATGGAATGGCAACACCGCCACTTTGCAGCTGTGGGAGCAGGGTAAGCCCGAAACCCTGCTGTACGATCAGACAGCGACACATTCCGGCTTTACCGCTGCAAACGCTATCCGCATTAAGTATGCCAACAACGAAGTGGCTTCCGGCGTGCTGCTGGACAACATCGTGCTTTCCAAGGCCGCTACCCTGTCCATCGTGGACGATGGCGCCAATCAGCTGTCTTACAGCTTCTCCCCCGATGTGACCGCCGAGACGCCTGTACCCAATGTGGTTTGGTCAAGCGACAATGCAAGCGTTGTTACTGTGGATCAGAACGGCACTATGACCTATGTGGGCGCAGGCACTGCCACCGTTACCGCCACCTGCGACAACCTGTATGCCTCCAAGGCAATCACCGTTCACTCCGTTTCCTTCGATGCAAATGGTCACGGTGAAAACCCCGCAACCGTACTGGTGCGTTCCGGCAGCCGGGTTTCCGAGCCTGCTATGGCTGACGATGGCGACTGGCTGTTCCGTGGCTGGTACAACGGCAAAACCGTTTATGATTTCAACCATTATGTGGTGGAAGATCTGAACCTGGTTGCCAAGTGGGCAAACCGCAACGATCTGTATTTGCTGAACTTTGACGAGGATGAACCCGGCGATTACCTGATGCAGGATGCTAACGGCCTGTGGATGGATCCCTACGACAAGGGCTGGAGCTGGGTTGACGACGGGCATTTCCTGGTGCTTAGCGGCGCAGAGGGCGATGCTGCCATCGACTTCTGGTTCAACAATGTACCTATCGGCACTACCCTGACCTTCGATTTCAGAATGCCCATCACCTCCGGCGGTTGGGACAGACTGGCTGTGGCAATCGGCTCTTCCGATCTGAATTACAGCCTGCGCTTTGAACAGTGGCAGGGCTGGACCTCCGTAAAATATGTGGACGCTGCCGGTACAGAGCAGGTCATAAATGAAGCATTCAACATTGGCACCTGGTACTCCGTAAAGATGGACTGGGACGGCGACACGGTCAGTGTAAAGCTTTGGGAACGTGGCACCGCCGAACCCACCGACTATACCTTCACCACCCAAAACAGCGGTTTCGCCTCTGACAGCAAGGTGCGTATCAACTATGTAACAAACGCACAGAGCTACCTGCACCTGGACAACATTCACTTCTACGGTGAAAAGGAAGTCAAAAATTACAAGGTACAGGTGATCCAGGGTGCCGGTGTGGCTGCTCAGTATGAAACCCTGGCCCAGGCTATTGCCAATGTGGGAGACGGCTATATTAAGCTGATGGACGATGTGGCCGAAGAAATCACCATAGATACCCTGCGCGTGGATCTGAACGGCAGAACCCTCAGCGGCTTGACCGTCACCGGCACGCTGTACGCCCTGGATTCCTACGCCGACAGCTATCACGACACCAACCTGGGCAAGCTGACCTGCACCGGCAATGTGGCCACCGACTGGGTCGC
>JAZNHQ010000021.1:0-3330 GCA_045577035.1 Faecousia sp.
GCCATGGACATGATCTGCTGCATCATCTGCGGATTATTCAGCACCGCACCCAGTTTTTCTTCCATATCATCCATGCTGTTCCTCCTGTAGCTTTCGAAGCAGTTCTTTCGCCTTCGGGTCTGACAAAAATGCGGACAGCGATTTTTGCATAGTTGCCATATCTCCGCTCCTGGCACTGGATATGGCATGATCCATCGCATCGGTATGTTCCTGCTGCAGCATCGCCATCAATCGCTGCGCCGCCGGAGATGACGCAAGTTGCCGCAGCTGTTCCTGCGAAAATTGTGGAATTTTTTGATTCATAGGATTGCCTCCAGTCATGATTGCTGATATAATCTCCTTATACTATATGCATAGGAAAGTAGTTGGTGTGCCATGAAAATTCTTGTTTTATCTGACTCTCACGCAAGCCTGTCCTTTATGCGCTGCTGCATTGAGGCAACAAAACCGGACGCAGTGATCCATCTGGGTGACTATTACAATGACGGTCAAACCATGCAGGAGGAGTATCCACATATTGCTTTCCATCAGGTACCGGGCAACTGCGATATGCATCGGGGATGGATCCCAGATGCGGAAACCAGACTGATCGAATTGGGCGGTGTAAGATTTTTCATGACCCACGGCCACCGTCACGGCGTCAAAATGGGGCTGTATCGTCTTCTTGCCGATGCCCGGGCTGCCAACGTGCAGGCGGTGCTTTTCGGGCATACCCATATGGCCTATTGTCAGCAGGAAGACGGTTTATGGGTACTGAATCCCGGTGCAGCCAGTTGGGGTGGCAGCGCAGGCTTGATCACTACGGAACGAGGTATGATCAAAAACTGTGTACTGCTCAAACCGGAGGACGTAAAAGATTTGTGACTTTTCAATTCTGTATGTGCTAAAATGATGTGAACCAAATAAAGATGAGAAGTCAACCTTGATGTGATATAGTGAATTCACCACAAACCACCAAACACAGCAAGGAGACTTCTCATGAACAGAATAACACAAGAAGCCCGGAAACGTCAAGCAGTAGTTAAGCTGGCAAAACGAAAAGGAAACAGCTATGCCAGCAAAATGTATGGGGTTAGTCTGTCCAGCGTGAAGCGCTGGCGCAAACGCCATGACGGAACGTGGCAGTCACTGATAGAGCATTCTCACCGCCCACACAGCCACCCTGCGCGGCACACCGCAGAAGAAGAGGAACTAATCCGCAAAGGAATGGATCAGGCATATTTCCGCTACGGCTGGGAAGGCGCCTATATGGCAGCACAGAAGCTGGGCTACAGGCGCAGCTACAGCGGCTTTCTGTATGCAGCCAGGCGGATGGGGCTTTGTGGAGGAGAAAAGGAGAAGAAGCGTTCTCGCAAACATGAGCGTCGGTATCCGGAGCTACTCGTACCCGGGGAGAAGGTACAAATTGACGTAAAAGAGGTTCCTTATAACTGTTTGCGGGGTAAAATACGGGAAAATGGCAAGCATTTGTACCAATGGACAGCGATTGACGAATGTACCAGAGTGCGGTTTGTATATGCTTTTGAGGAGCATACGCCTGAAAATTCTGTAAAATTTCTTCAGATGCTGAAGAAGGTATTTCCTTTCCGAATCCAGCAGATCCAGACCGACAACGGAACAGAATTCACATACAAGTATATCAGTGATACAGAACTATGCCCTTTTGACATCGCTTTACAGAAAGCCGGCATTGAACATATCCTCATTCCGCCCAGAACACCCTGGCATAATGGTAAGGTGGAGCGAAGCCACCGTAATGACCAGCGATATTTTTATGATTGGGAAAAGTTTACCAGCGTAGAGGATTTGAATAGCAAACTCAAAAAGCACTTATACTGGAGCAATCATAAGCCTATGCGCACACTGGGCAACAAATGTCCTGTGGAACTGCTGCGTGAAAAACTGGCCGCGGCCTAAAGGCCTTGGAATAGGTTGCAAATTGTCAACGACTGACGTCGCTGCCAATTTACAACCTTCTATATCGCATCTTTTTTCTTTTCACAAATTTGGGTCACATCTATTTACACCGCAGAGTAAAAGATTTGTGACTTTTCAATTCTTCCTTGCATCGAAGCACAAATTATGTTATGATAGGAAGAGCAATCCAATGCGGAGGTACGCTTATGCAATGGTTGAATACCTTTATGGATAAATTTTATGCCTTCATCGAGAAGGTTCGCCCGATTTTTGCGGCGATCGGCCGTATTTTCATGGCCCTTGGGCACGGATTTTACAAGATTGGTTTGTACATGTATCGGTTGCGTTCTCTGCTTCTCGCTGCACCCGTAGCCGCTGTTGCCTTGATTTTGGCCATGGATAATATGGAGCGTTTGGCAGAAACCATCGAAGTTACAAAGATTACATACAACCCGGAAGCAGCCGATGCACTGTTTGGTTTTCTGGAACTGGGCACTGCTACCATCACCCGGGATGCTGCGGTTTACGGCCCTGCTATGATCACAGCCGCCTGCTTGGTGATGATGATCTGCTCCAAGCGAACGCTGTATCCTTTCCTCATCAGTGTCTTTTCTCTGTGTCTGCCACTTGTGATCTGGTTCTTCAGCGTTTATCCCATGTAAGCATAAATAAGTGCCACCCGGAGAGGTGGCACTTATTGCATGAAAATCCTTCCAATGGGCATAATGCATAGTAAAAGGAGGGTTTTTTTATGGTAAAAGGTGTATCCCGGCAGGTGATCCTGGTGCGCCCACCGGAACCGAAGCTGTTTGAACAGGCGATTTTCATTTTGCGTGATGACGCCGCTCCGGAAGGAATCACGGACGAAATGCTGCTGAAGGAAGCAAAACTAGCCGTTGCTTCTCCCCTGCAGCGTAAAATTATGGGTATGGGCCCGGTTTGGGCCTGCGGCGGCGCAGCCTGCACCGGAATCATTTGGCTGCTGACTTTCCTGCTCTGACTTGAAAAGTGTTAGATCCTGTGCTATACTTTTTTGTATCAATGGCTAGGTAAATTGTTGTTTAGCGACGCTCTGTGAGGTCAAATTTTCTGACGGAACGCTGGGGACAGCGTTCCCTACTACGTGGTTCATTTATTAGCGTAAACAACAATTTTCCACAGAAAGAGAGATCATCTATGAAGATCGGTAATATTGAAGTGAACAATCCCCTGTTTTTGGGGCCTATGGCAGGCGTAACGGATTGGGCGTTCCGTGAGATCTGCGCCGAACTCGGTGCCGGTGTGACGGTAACCGAGATGGTGTCCTCCCGGGCACTGGTGTACCAGGATAAAAAAAGTGTGGGCTTGTTACGCAAAAACAGCGGCAGTATCTGCGGCGCGCAGATTTTCGGCAATGATCCCGAGATCATGGCT
>JAZNHQ010000022.1:0-32771 GCA_045577035.1 Faecousia sp.
TTTTTCCACCAAATTCCCCCAAAACCCTTTTTTTCGTAGGGCGAAACCAGGGGTTCTTTGACAGACTGGAAAAACGGCAGGTTTTTAAACCTGCCGTTTTTGTTATTTCAGTTGTATTGCTTTATCTAAGATGGCGTTTGCCACGGACTCTTTGCTTTGCAGAGGGAGTTCGGTAACGGAATCGGCGGTGATCAGGGTGATAATGTTGGTGTCTACGCCAAAACCCGCACCTGCCGTTTTTAGGTTGTTTGCGCAAATCATATCTACATTTTTGGATTGCAACTTGGCATGGCTGTTCTCAAGCATGTTTTCAGTTTCCATAGAGAATCCGCAGATAATTTGATGTGCTTTTTTGATTTCTCCCAGCTGTTTTAATATATCTTTTGTTCTGCTGAGAGGAATTGACAGATCGGTGCCTGCTTTTTTTATTTTCTCATCATGATACTGCGCAGGCGTATAGTCAGCCACAGCTGCAGCCTTGAAAATATAATCCTGTTCCGGCGCATAAGCCATAACAGCATCGAACATATCCTGGGCAGATTTTACAGAAATAACTTTTACAAATGGGGGAGGCGCAATGGATACAGGACCTGAAATCAGTGTTACATCAGCGCCACGCAACATGGCCATTTTTGCGATGGCGTAGCCCATTTTTCCGGTGGAGTGATTGGTAATATAGCGTACAGGATCCAGTGCCTCCTGGGTAGGTCCGGCCGTTACCAGGACTTTTTTGCCGGATAAATCATGGGGGAGAGCTATATGCCGTAAGATATTCTGCAAAATGTCTTCCGGCTCTGGTAGCTTACCGGCACCAACTGCACCACAAGCCAGTCTTCCGCAGGCAGGATCAATTACATCCCAACCGTATTTTTTCAACAGCTGTAAATTATCCTGTGTTACAGGGTTTTCGTACATATTTGTATTCATGGCAGGTGCGATTAGCTTCGGGCAGCGGCATGCCAGCACCGTAGTGGTAAGCATATCGTCAGCCAAACCATGAGCAAGCTTTGCGCACACATTGGCTGTGGCAGGCGCAATGATTACCAGGTCAGTCCGTTGCGCCAGAGAAATGTGTTCCACCTGATGTACATAGTTTCTGTCAAAGGTATCCACCATAACTCGGCGTCCGGTGAGCTGCTCAAAGGTCAGGGGAGTAATAAACTCAGTGGCGTTTTTGGTCATGATAACCTCTACAGCTGCGTGCTGCTTTACCAATGCAGAAGCCAGCGCTGCAGCCTTGTAAGCGGCAATGCCGCCGGTAACGCCTAATAGAACGGTTTTTCCTTTCAGCATAGTTCATGCCTCCTTTTGTGATATTATATCTTCTTTTTTCTACTGTGTAAAGTGTTGATTTTCT
Source organism: Faecousia sp. (assembly GCA_045577035.1). Taxonomy (GTDB): domain Bacteria; phylum Bacillota; class Clostridia; order Oscillospirales; family Oscillospiraceae; genus Faecousia. The sequence continues at coordinate 1,358 of JAZNHQ010000022.1, forward strand.
ATTGTATTTTTATAAGTTCCTGTTATAATAAGAAATGTAATTGCGCTGTATCCTCGCTTGGAGGAACGGCAGCAGGAGGTAATTTCATATGCATAGTAAAAAGAAAGTGGATGTCCGATATCTTGTGACATTAGCCATGCTTGTCGCTATTTTACTTGTGATGGGCATGACACCTTTGGGAACGCTCCCTGTAGGCCCATTGTCTGTTTCCTTTATTATGATCCCTGTGGCCATTGGGGCAATTGTCCTTGGGCCTATAGGTGGTATGATCATGGGCGGCGTGTTTGGTTTTGTAAGCTTCTTGCAGTGTTTTGGCATCGGTATAGCAAGTCCTATGGGTGCCGTACTTGTGGAAATCAATCCGTTTCTTGCGTTTGTCCAACGATTTGTCCCCAGATTATTGGCTGGCTTGTTGTGTGGACTTGTTTATTCCGGATGTAAGAAATGCATGAGTCCCACCGTAGGTTGCTTTGTAACCGGCTTTTGTGCAGCTCTTTTCAATACGGTTTTCTTCATGGTTTCGCTGGTGCTGCTGTTTGGTTCGACGGAGTATATTCGCGGCCTTGTAGGTGGTCAGAATATCATTCTGTTTATTTGTACATTTGTAGGAATCCAGGCGGTAGTTGAAATGATTGCAGATACGGTAATTGTTGGCGCTATTGGCCCGATCCTGACAAAAACCAGGAGGAAATAATATGCTTCTTGCTATTGATATTGGCAATACTAATTTGGTGATTGGCTGCATACAAAATGATAAGATATTATTTCAAGCCAGAATTGCCACGGACAGAACTCGCACCTCCGATCAGTATGGTGTAGAGATCAAGAACATGATTGAGGCGTTTGGTGTGAATATATGCGATATTTCTGATTGCATCATTTCCTCCGTTGTGCCGCCTGTTTTTAATTCGGTAAAAACCGGTGTGATCAAGATTATAAAAAAGCAACCAATGGTTGTTGGTCCTGGCTTGAAAACCGGTTTAAACATTCACGTTGATGTACCCAGCCAGGTGGGCAGTGATCGGATTGTTATTGCGGTTGCCGCATTGGCTAGCTACCAAGCGCCTTTGATTCTAATGGATCTTGGTACTGCAACGACTATCGAGGTGGTTGAGCCGGAGAATGTATATATGGGCGGCGTGATTTTTCCAGGAGTAAAGATCTCCCTGGATGCGCTTACTAGTCGTGCAGCACAGCTTCCCGGAATCAGCCTGGACAAACCCAAGAAAGTAATTGGCAAAAATACTGTGGATTGCATGCGCAGCGGTATGATGTACGGCACAGCAGCCATGATTGATGGTTTGGTAGAGCGTATTGAAGAAGAACTGGGACATAAATGCACGTTGATTGCTACCGGCGGCATGGCTCAGTTTATCACACCTCTATGCAAAAGAGATATCATCCTTGAAAAAGATTTGCTCTTAAAAGGATTAAATCTGATTTATAAAAAGAATATAAAGAATTAATTACATTGCAGGCCGTAGGGTCTGCAATGTTTTTTTGTTCTAGGAGAATTCTCTGATGCATATGCTTGATCAGGAGTGATGCTAATGAGATGTGCATGGGATGCTTTCTTGGGGATATTACCCCAATGGATGCGTTATGAGGTGGACAAGCGATCTTCGTCTACATTACAGGAACTTCGGCTTCGACTACATAAACCGCCTGAGCTGATAACTGCAGATAATCATTTTTATTTGGGCAGATCAGTGACGGAGGAAGACCTACAGTTTTGTATCAATACCGCATCACGGTATTCTCCCTGGGCAGCACAAAGCGTTAAAGACGGATACATTACAGCGCCCGGGGGACACAGAATTGGTCTATGTGGACAAGCATCTGTATCACAAGGCCACATGGTTGGGATTCGTGTACCCAATTCGCTATGTCTTCGCGTGGCAAGAGATTTTCCTGGTATTGGTGCCGGTGCCGAGGCTTTGAAAGGCTCCGTTTTGATTGTTGGCAGACCGGGTTCGGGTAAAACGACTTTGCTTCGCGATCTGATTCGTTTGCGCTCTGAATCTAGAGAAGGAAGCGTAGGCGTAGTGGATGAAAAGGGAGAAATATTTCCTGTAAGCAATCACGCAGCCTGTTTTGATACTGGAAAACGCACGGATGTCATATCCGGTTGCACGAAAGCACAAGGTGTGGATATGATTCTGCGCAATATGGGGCCAACAACCATAGCTGTGGATGAGATAACAGCGGAAGAAGACTGTAAAGCATTGGCAAATGCAGGCTGGTGTGGCGTGGATCTAATAGCAACAGCGCATGCTCGTGATAAAAAGGAATTATATAGTCGTCAGATATATAAACCGATAATTGCACAAAAATTATTTTCACATTTACTGGTATTACGGCAGGATAAGTCATGGTATTCGGAGAGACTTGAATGATTAGTTTAAAACTGTTTGGTGCTGTTATGGTAATCGCCGGTTGCGGCGGCTTTGGATTTCGTATGGCTTCGCTATACATCCGTGAAGAAAAGAGTTTGCGTGAATTTGTTGGTGTTTTGGATTATATGCAATGTGAGTTGCAATACCGCCTTACGCCACTGCCGGACTTGTGCAGGCAAGGAGCCATGCAAAGCAGAGGTGTTGTTCGAGAGATCCTTTTAAATCTTACACGGGAACTGGAGGATCAGATTTTTGCAGATGTAGAGCAATGTGTTTGCACCACCATAAAAAAAGTAAAGAATATTCCACAATCGACTTTAGCCATGCTGGAAATCCTTGGGAGATCCTTGGGTAGGTTTGATATTGAGGGTCAGCTTCGAGGGCTTGAGGCCGTTCGCGCGGAAGCCAGGCTTACTTTAGAACAACTATCAAAGAATAAAGAAGCCAGAATCAGAAGCTATCAAACGCTTGGTTTATGTGCCGGTGCGGCAATTGCGATTATAGTTGTGTAGTGTATGGATATAGATCTGATTTTTAAAATTGCTGCCATCGGCATTATTGTATCCATCCTTAATCAGGTATTATCCAGATCCGGGAGAGAAGAGCAGGCGACAATGACGACGTTGACCGGTCTTGTGGTCGTGCTGATGATCGTGGCGCAAAAGATTTCGGAATTATTCGAATTGGTTAAAGATTTGTTTCACTTTTAATGGATATTTTTTTAAAAACGACCGCAGGTGTAATGATTGCGGTGGTATTAAGTGTCATCCTTGCAAAACAGGGGAAGGATCTTTCTGTTTTGCTTGTGCTTGCGGTTTGCGCTATGGTAGCGGTTGCCGCAATGGGGTTTATTGGGGATGTAATTGAATTTTTAAGAAAACTGGAATCCATAGGGAATCTCAATCATGATATTTTGACAGTTTTGATGAAGTGTGTTGGCATATCCATGCTTGCAGAAATCACTGCACTGGTTTGCTCAGATTCCGGAAATGCAGCGATGGGAAAAGTATTGTTGCTACTTGCCACAGCGGTAATTTTATGGCTTTCCATACCTATATTTGAAGAATTGATTGAACTTGCAGAAGATGTCTTGGGAGCCGTATGAGAAAAGCGCTTTTACTGCTGTTATTATTATCTGTTTTTATTCGACCGGTTTATGCATTGGATATTTCGCCTCCGGATGCGCCGGACTCGGCTGAAGAGTATATGCCTGAGGATACGCAATCCTTTTCAGAAGGGCTTTGGTATATCATAAAACTGGGTATACAAAAGCTCCAACCTGGAATTGCGCAAGCGGCAGCTATTTGCTTGTCGGCAATTGCCGCCATGCTGTTATGTAGCGTATTGCAGAGCTTTTCCGGTAGCACAAAGCATGTTACGGAATTGGTTAGCGCAGTTACTATCGGTGTAATGCTTTTTCGTCCGTCCGGAAGTCTACTCCGATTGGGAATTGACACCGTTCGGGAAATGACGGATTATAGTAAGCTTTTATTACCGGTTATGACCAGTGCCATGGCCGCCCAGGGGGGCGTTTCTTCTGCTACAGCCCTGTATTCCGGTACGGCCTTGTTTTCCGGCTTGCTATCTACGGCGATCAGTAAGCTTTTGATTCCTTTGGTGTATATTTATATCTGCTTTGCCATTGCCAACAGTGCGTTGGGAGAGGATCATTTAAAGGAATTGCAGAAATTTACCAAATGGCTGATGACCTGGATTTTGAAGATCATATTATATGTTTTTACCGGATATATGGGAATTACCGGCGTGATCACAGGTTCTGTGGATGCAGCTGCGCTGAAAGCTACGAAATTATCCATTTCCGGTGCTGTTCCGGTAGTTGGCGGAATTATTGCGGATGCCTCTGAAACTATTTTGGTGAGCGCGGGTGTGGTAAAAAACGGAGTCGGAGTATATGGGATGCTTGCAATTATTTCCATATTAATAGGCCCCTTTTTAAAGATCGGCGCACATTATTTGCTTCTAAAACTTACGGCCGGTGTATGCGGTGTCTTTGGTATAAAAAGTGCTACGCAGTTAGTAAAAGATTTTTCCGGCGCCATGGGGATTGTTTTGGCCATGATTGGAACAGTAGGCTTATTGCTTATGGTCAGCACTGTTTGTTTTATGAAAGGGATCGGCTAAATGGATTCACTGCGCAGTTATATGATCAGTGTTTTAGCATCTGCAATCATTTGCAGTATTGTAAATCGGTGGCTGGGGACAAAGGGAACACACGGAGCAATATTAAAACTACTGACAGGGCTCTTTATGACGATCACAATGCTTTCTCCTTTGATTCAGATCAATCTGTCGAGTACAGAATCCTACTTTGATTGGATTACAACTGATGCCGATGCAGCTGTGTATAACGGGCAGTTGATAGCCATGGAATCTACGGCAGAAATCATAAAAGAGCAGACCGAAGCATATATTTTGGACAAAGCTGCTTTCTGGGAGCTGAATCTGGCGGTGGAGGTGACGCTAAGTGAATCGGATCCGCCTGTTCCGATATCTGTTGTCTTAAGAGGTAACGCTTCACCTTACGCCAAGAATCAGATGTCAAGCTGGATCGCCAGTGAAATTGGCATTTCGGAGGATCAACAAATATGGAAATAAAAAGGATTAGCATGAAGCTGACAGAAATACTTAAGAAATATCGATATGCCATTGTGATTGTTGTCATTGGTATTTTGCTCATGAGCATATCCCCCAAAAGCGAGAAAAGATCATCGTCAAATGATAATCCAATAATTACTGAATCAATGGACTCAATGGAAGAGCGAATGGCGGAAATATTGGAACATATCGATGGCGTGGGAAAAGTAAAGGTAATGCTGACGGAATCCAGTGGCGCTGAAAATGTATACCAAACAGATGATGAATACAACATCAGTGATACAGATCGCACGGAACATAAAGATACAGTGATCATAACTGATTCGGATCGAAACGAATCAGCGCTGATCAAAAAAACATATCCGCCCAAGTATTTAGGCGCCATTATCGTATGTCAGGGAGCGGACAGTCCCACTGTCCGTTTGGCGCTGGTAGATGCGGTGTCAAAGATTACTGGGTTAGGCAGTGATAGTATATCTGTTTTGAAAATGAAATGATCGGAGGTAATGAGATATGAAAGTATGGAGAAAAAACATGGTTGCGGCGGCAATTCTAGTAACGGTGTGTGCGGGTATCTATATTAATTGGTTGTATACAGAGGATCAAGCGACGGCCAGCCTGGTAGACACATTGGATGAAGAAAAGGTACTGTCTGAAGATTTGCTGGTCATGAGTGGAGGTGTAAATCCGATTCAAGAAGGTGAAACGGTCAGCGAGTATTTTGCGGCAGTAAGACTGTCCAGACAGGAGGCCCGTGATAGCGCTGTAAGCCTGCTTCAAGAGGCTATAGCATACTCAGACAGTGCCCAGGCAGCACAATCAAATGAGAAGCTTGAAGAAATTGTGCAGTTGGCATTGTGCGAGGCGCAGATTGAGAGCCTGGTTATTGCGAAAGGCTACGAGGAGTGTGTTGCCTACATTAGTGAGTCCGGTATCTCTATAGCGGTAGCAGCGCCGGAAGGCGGATTACAGCAGTCTGATGTGGCCGTGATAGCCGATATTGTACTGACACAATCTGATTATTCAATGGACGACATCCGAGTTGTTGAAGTGCCATAATTCCATAAATTATATTGACATAATCGGAAAACTGTGGTATTTTACCTGTGTAAAAAACGGAGAAGGGGAGTAGCTGTCTTAACGACCTTGACAGAGAGTGCGCATTTGGTGTGAGCGCATAGATCGAAGTCAGCTTGTCGCCCTGGAGTTGATTGCCTGAACTTGTGTAGGGTAATTCGGGATCGCCCGTTACAGCGAATTGAGTGCCCTATTGGGAATTCAGGTGGTACCGCGGAATGTCTATTTTCGCCCTGAGCAGAATGCTCGGGGCGTTTTTTGTTGAAGGAGTGTTGATTATGGCGAGAGAATTGCCCAAGGTTTACGAACCGCAGCAGGTAGAAAATGAAATTTATAAGATGTGGGAGGATAATGGCTATTTCCACCCCTCTGAAAAGGAAGGGGCGAAGCCCTTTACTATTGTAATGCCGCCCCCCAATGTTACCGGACAGCTCCATATGGGTCATGCAATGGATGCAACCTTGCAAGATACCCTCATTCGGTTTAAGCGTATGCAGGGTTATAGTGCCCTTTGGCTGCCCGGTGTGGATCATGCTGGCATTGCGACCCAAATCAAGGTTGAGGAGGAACTGCGCAAGGAGGGCTTGACTCGTTATGATTTGGGCCGTGAGAAGTTCCTGGAAAAAGTTTGGGATTGGAAACATAGGTACGGCAATCGTATTGTTGAGCAGCAGAAAAAGCTTGGCGCGTCCTGTGATTGGGATCGTGCTCGATTCACCATGGATGAGGGCTGCTCCAAGGCCGTGCGTGAGGTGTTTGTTTCTCTTTATGAAAAAGGTCTGATTTATAAGGGAAGCCGTATTATCAACTGGTGCCCTCACTGCGTTACGGCTCTGTCTGATGCAGAGGTTGAATATGTGGACAAGCCCGGCCATCTGTGGCATATTCGTTATCCTTTAACAGACGGCTCCGGCGAGGTTGTGGTCGCAACCACCCGTCCCGAAACCATGCTGGGTGATACCGGTGTTTGCGTGAATCCCAATGACGAGCGTTATCAGCATATCGTCGGCAAGACTGTGACTTTGCCCTTGGTGAATAAGCAGATTCCTGTGGTTGCCGATGATTATGCAGAGATGGAGTTCGGTACCGGTTGCGTAAAGATGACCCCTGCCCATGACCCCAATGACTTTGAGGTTGGCCTGCGTCATAATTTGGAAGTTATTCGTGTTCTGGATGACAATGGTGCTGTGAACGATCTGGGCGGTCAGTATAAGGGCTTGGATCGCTATGAGGCCAGAAAGCAGATCGTTAAGGATCTCCAGGAGCAGGGCTACCTGGTCAAGATTGATGACCATGCCCACAATGTCGGCACCTGCTACCGTTGCCATAATGATGTGGAGCCTATTATTTCTGCACAATGGTTTGTGAAGATGCAGCCTTTGGCTGAAGAAGCCATTCGTGTTGTTAAGGAAGGCGAAACCAAGTTCGTTCCCGAGCGTTTCAGCAAGACCTATCTGAACTGGATGGAAAATGTTCGGGATTGGTGTATTTCCCGTCAGCTGTGGTGGGGCCATCAGATTCCTGCCTGGACTTGCGAGGAATGTGGCCATATTACCGTATCCCGCGAGGATGCTTGCAAGTGTGAAAAGTGCGGAAGCGCAAAAATTGAGCGCGATCCGGATGTGCTGGACACTTGGTTCAGCTCTGCTCTTTGGCCTTTCGAGACCTTAGGCTGGCCTGAAAGCACAGAGGACTTGAAGAAATTCTATCCCACCGATGTGTTGGTTACAGGCTATGATATTATTTTCTTCTGGGTTGCCAGAATGATCTTCTCCGGCTGTGAGCACACAGGCAAGACCCCCTTCCACACGGTACTGATTCACGGACTTGTCCGTGATAACCAGGGCAGAAAGATGTCCAAGAGCTTGGGCAATGGTATTGATCCCCTGGAGATGATCGAAAAGTACGGCTGCGATGCCCTTCGCATGAATATGGTTACCGGTAACTCTCCCGGAAACGATATGCGTTTCTATGTTGAACGCTGCGAGGCTATGCGAAACTTTGCTAATAAGCTTTGGAATGCCAGCCGGTATGTAATGATGAACCTGGGTGAGAATGCACGGTGTGATCTGCCCGGCGTTGAGAAGCTTGAAATTGCGGATAAGTGGGTGCTGTCCAAGCTTAACACCTTGATTGCCGAAGTGACGGAGAATCTTGAAAAGTATGAGCTGGGCGTTGCTGTCCAGAAGGTCTACGATTATATTTGGGATACCTACTGCGACTGGTATATTGAGTTGACTAAGGCCAGACTGTACAGCGAAGATTCTGAGCGTAAGCAGACCGCAATGGGCGTGCTGGTTTATGTTCTGGATCAAGTGTTGCGTTTGCTGCATCCGTTTATGCCCTTCATTACTGAGCAAATTTGGCAGTCCATCCCCCACGAGGGTGATGCTCTGATCGTTGCCCAGTGGCCGCAGTATCACCAGGAACTGGCATTTAAGGCTGAGGAAGAGCAGATGGAATCCGTTATGAATGCGATCCGCGCCATTCGTAATCGCCGTACCGAAATGAACGTGCCTCCTTCCAAGAAGGCTGCATTGTTTGTGCTGACATCCAAGCCTCAGGTGTTTACCGAAGGTGAGGGCTTTATTCAGAGATTGGCCTATGCTGACGCAGTGAGTATTTTGGATAAGGAACCCGAGAATCTGGACGGCATGGTTACCTGTACCACATCTGACGCAAAGCTTTATATTCCTATGGGTCAGCTGGTGGATGTGGAGAAGGAGTTGGACAGAATTGCCAAGGAGTTGGATAAGGCCAGAAAGAATCTGGCAGCCTTGGAAGGCAAGCTTTCCAACGAGAACTTTGTATCTCGTGCCCCGGAGGCTGTAGTGGCAGCTGAACGGCAAAAAGCACAGAAAGCCAGAGACTTGATTGCCCAGCTTGAACAGAGTGAGCAAGCAATGAAACAGCTCTAACAGCATATTAAATGACAGCGTGTAAACTACGGTTTGCACGCTGTTTCTTTTTTTGTCCTACGGATTGCGACAGCAAAACCAACATGTTGGTTTATATACTGATTATGTAATTTTGAAAGGAGGAAAATTTTTGCAATTTACAAGTTATTTGCAAAACGGTCAATTGACCATAGCCTTAAGTGGCGAGATAGATCATCACTGTGCAAAGAGATATATACAAGCAATTTCGGCCAAAATCGAAGCGTATACTCCAAAGGTTTGTATTTTAGACTATCAAGATGTTACCTTCATGGATTCGTCCGGAATAGCGGTTGTGATCAATGCTCTTCGACAAATGGGGCAAATTAATGGACAATTGCAGCTGTCTGGGTTAAACACACAACCGATGAAAGTGTTTCGTGCTTCAGGGATTGATAAACTTGTTGAGATAAAGGAGGCCTTAATATGAAATTTGAAAACTATATGATTCTGGATTTTCCAAGTAAATCCTGTAATGAAGCCTTTGCTAGAGCGGCCGTATCTTGCTTTGCTGCGCAGCTGGACCCCACGCTGGAGGAACTTGGGGATATTAAAACTGCAGTTTCGGAGGCTGTTACCAATTGTATCGTCCACGCTTATCCGGATGAGCTGGGGATGATCACAATACGATGCAGAATTCTAAAAGATCAAACATTGGATATCGTCATTAAAGACAGGGGAGTAGGCATTGAGAATGTTGAACTGGCGAAAAAGCCTATGTTTACCACCGGAGGTGCAGAGCGAAGTGGCATGGGTATTACAATTATGGAGAGTTTTATGACCTCGTTTACGCTGACATCTGTTCCGGGTAAAGGCACTACGGTACATATGCGCAGAAAGCTGCAGCGTCGTAAATGAGCAGAACCGAAGAGTTAATTCAAAAAAGCCAGGCTGGTGATGTATCAGCTAAGGAATTGTTGATTACAGAGAATGCCGGGTTGATATGGTCTGTTGCTTTGCGATTTACCGGTCGGGGAACGGATCAAGAGGATTTGTATCAATTGGGATGCCTTGGTTTTTTAAAGGCCGTGGATGGATTTGATTTAAACTATGGCACACAGTTTTCTACCTATGCCGTACCAAAGATTGCAGGTGAGATAAGAAGGTTTTTGCGGGATGACGGTGCGGTAAAAGTTTCGCGAGGAATCAAGGAACGATCAGCAACTATTAAGAACGTAAAAGCACAGCTCACGGGGCTTTTGGGCAGAGATCCAACCCTGCAGGAAATATCAGAGCGTACAGGTTTTACGCCTGAGGAGATTGCATTGGCAGAAAGTGCTACTGCAGCAGTGGAGTCTATTCAACAAGAAATTGGCGAAGATGGTTTTAGCCTGGAAAATACGTTGACTGATACGGAGTCTGAGGAGAGACTCTTGGAAAAGATATCCCTGCGCCAGGCCATTGCGGCACTGCCGGATCGTGAGGCTACTGTAATCCGTTTGCGTTACTACCATGGTCTGACACAGGAGCGTATTTCCAGAGTCCTACAGGTTAGTCAAGTACAAGTGTCAAGAATTGAAAAAAAGGCGTTGTTGCGACTAAAAGAACTTATGAAATGAAGTATTTTTTCTCTTTACCTTTTCTTTGTTTTGCGGTAGAATATATGTATTATTTCAAAGATAGGTGCAATCATGACAGATGAAATACTTTTGCGATTTATCCAGGCAAGACGCCGATATATAGAATCGTACTTTTCCCAACTGAATCCTATGCAGAAAGATGCTGTATTGACGACCCAGGGCCCCTTATTGCTACTGGCAGGTGCCGGAAGTGGCAAGACTACAGTGCTGATCAATCGTATTGCCAACTTGATTCGATTTGGCAGTGGCAGCGATAGTCCGTTGGTGCCGGATTTTGTCACAGAAGAGGATGTGTTTTTCCTGGAAGGATTATGTGATCCCATTTCTGAGATAGACAGACACAGAGCGGATTTGTTGTGCGCTGTAGAGCCTGCAACGCCTTGGAGTGTGATTGCAATTACATTCACTAACAAAGCGGCCAACGAACTGAAAGACCGCTTAGAAGCCATGCTGGGGCCTCAAGGACAAGATGTGTGGGCAATGACATTTCACTCTGCGTGCTGTCGTATTCTGCGTAGAGATATTGAACGGCTCGGCTATACCGGTAGTTTCACTATATATGACACCGCTGACTCCGAACGAATCATGAAGGATATCGTCAAGGATATGGGTCTGGACGATAAGACTTTTCCGGCGAAATATGTACTTGCTGTGATCAGTCGTGAAAAAGATGCTATGGTATCCCCGGATGCGCTTTTGGAGCGAGCAGAAATGACCAATGATGTGCGTATGCTTCATGTAGCCAAGGCCTATAAACGGTATCAGACACGCTTGAAAGAGAATAATGCGTTGGATTTTGATGATATTATTCTTCGAACAGTGCAGTTGCTGCAGGAGAATGAAGATATTCGTACCTATTATCAACGCAAATTTCGATATGTACTGGTGGACGAATACCAGGATACAAACCATCTGCAGTATCTGTTGACCTCGTTGCTTGCCGGTGGCTATGAAAATATCTGCGTAGTAGGTGACGATGATCAGAGCATCTACCGATTCCGTGGCGCAACGATTGAGAATATTTTGAATTTTGAAAAACAGTACAAAGGATCTCGGTTGATTCGCTTGGAACAGAATTACCGTTCTACACAGTCTATTCTGAATGCTGCCAATGCAGTGATCGCTCATAACATCGGCCGTAAAGGCAAGCGCCTGTGGACGGCCAACGGTGCCGGAGATCCTATTACTGTTTTTGAGGCAGACAATGAAGGCGGCGAAGCCAATTATGTGGCCAGTCAAATTATTGCCGGCAGCAAGCGAAGATCCTTTAAGGATTTTGCCATTCTATACCGCACCAATGCGCAATCTAATGCGTTGGAATATGCTTTTAAGCGAAATGGTATTCCTTATCGTGTTATCGGCGGCATGCGGTTTTTTGATCGTGCTGAGGTCAAGGATATGCTTGCATATCTATGCTTGATCAACAATCGCAACGATGACCTTCGTTTAAGAAGAATTATCAACAATCCTGCCCGCGGTCTTGGCCCAAAGGCCATGGAAACTGCCGAACGCTTAGCAACCGCTGAGGGGAAAGGATTATATCATGTGATCTCTGATCCCTATTCCTATGGCCCATTAGAAAAATCTGCAGGTAAATTCATGCAGTTTACGATCCTTATTGAGGAACTGGCGCAGCTTTTGGATGATGGCATGGATTTGCCGGAGTTCTATGAGCAGGTCATGCTCCGAACGGGATATATTGCCATGCTGGAAAATAAACCCACAGAGGAGAATAAGACCAGGCTTGAAAACATTCGAGAGCTAAAATCCAGCATCAACGCCTATATGCAAAATGCAGAAGTGCCTACACTTGCTGGTTTCTTGGAGGAAATCGCTCTTTATACGGATATTGAAGAGTATAATGACGGTGATGATGCTGTGGTTATGATGACCATGCACTCAGCAAAAGGCTTGGAGTTTCCTCATGTATTTCTGGTTGGCCTTGAAGATGGATTGTTTCCCGGAATGCGGGCAGTTGGTGATCCGGAGGAAATGGAAGAAGAGCGCAGACTTTGCTATGTGGCCATCACCAGAGCAAAAGAAGAGCTTACAATATGCTATGCAAGACAGAGAATGCTCTATGGCCGAACCAGCGCTTCGCTGCCCTCCAGGTTTTTGAAAGAAATACCCGAAGACATCATCGAGAAAAAGGGTGGCTATCGGCAGATAAACGCCTACACAGGTTATTTCCCACAGACGAGTCATACTCGCGCAGCGGGCTTTGGCGGAGGTGTTTCATCCTCTTCTGTCATGCAAAATAAACCGAAGCTGGAGCTTAATAAGGGCGATATGGTTCATCATACCGCTTTTGGCAAAGGCATGGTTTTGTCTGTACTTAAGATGGGCTCTGATGCGTTGTTAGAGGTGGCCTTTGATAATGTAGGAACCAAAAAGCTCATGGCTAATACGGCATCTGCGCATATGAAACGCCTGTAATTAATTTCTATCTTGGTGCATAAACTTGCTTGGGGTGGTATGTGTGCGCAGGGTTATTCGGAAGTGGATCCGCTTTAGCCTATTGCTTATCATACTTGCTTTCTTTACGTTGATTTTGTTTCGTACAAAATACAATGATGCCATTCGTGTTCTTGCGCATACACAGGTAACCAACGCAACATCGGATTTGATCAATGATTCTATCGATTCTCAAATCGCCAAAGGTGATATTCGGTATGATCGAATCGTTTTCTTTGAAAAAGATCTCAGTGGGCGTATTACCGCTTTAAAAACCAATATGAGTGAGGTTAACCGTCTAAAGACAGGGATTTTGAATCTGATCAATGACGAAATACTAGCCTTAGATTCATCAGATATTGGGATCCCGTTAGGCAGCCTTATCTTGCCGGAAGTATTTTCCGGAAGAGGCAAGCAAATCCCTGTTCAGATTATGTCTATTCGTAATTCTGATGCATCTTTTTCAAGCAGCTTTTCAGAAGCTGGCATTAACCAAACCTTGCATCAATTGACCATGCACATTAGTGTGGATATTTCAGTTTTAGTGTTGGGACAGACAGAGAGTTTTTCCGTCAGCAGCCAGGTGGTTGTGGCGGAGACTGTGATTGTGGGAGATGTTCCCGATACTTACTTGCAAACCGGAGGAATATATGGAAATACAAAAGAAAATGGATGAACTGACCCGGCTGCTTAACGAGGCAAACTATCGGTATTATGTCTTGGATGATCCTCAAATGCTTGACTTTGAATATGATCGCCTGTTACGGGAGCTGGAGGTACTGGAGAAGGAGTATCCTCAGTTTGCGAAAGCGGATTCGCCTACACAGCGGGTTGGAGGTCAAGCGCTGAGCAAGTTTGAAAAAGTGACCCATCCTGTGCCTTTGATGAGTCTGCAGGATGTGTTTTCCTTGGAGGAACTTGAAGACTTTTTAACTAAAATCTACGAAACTTATCCAAACACCATGTTTACTGTTGAGCCTAAAATTGATGGGCTTTCTGTATCCTTGGAATATGAGAACGGTCAATTTATCCGAGGAGCCACCCGCGGCGATGGAACTGTGGGTGAAGATGTGACTGAAAACCTCAAAACCATTCGTTCGATCCCTATGCAGCTTGAAAATGCACCTTCGCGATTGATTGTTCGCGGCGAAGTTTATATGCCTAAAAAGAGCTTTGAAAAGCTGAATGCACGGCAGGAAGAGGAAGGCAAACAACTGTTTGCCAATCCCAGAAATGCCGCTGCAGGCTCTCTGCGGCAGCTGGATCCGAAAATTGTAGCACAGCGTGGGTTGGATATTCTGATCTTTAATGTGCAGCTTGCGGAGGGGGTGCACTTTAGCAGCCACGGTGAATCCCTGGATTATTTGAAATCCTTAAAGTTTAAAGTGGTTCCTTACTCAAAGCATACATCTTTCGAAGATATTTCTGCGAAGATTTTGGCTATAAATGAGGGCAGGGGAGAATTGTCCTGCGATATCGATGGAGCAGTCGTCAAAGTAGACGATATTTCTCTTCGTGAACGCCTGGGTTCAACTGCTAAGTTCCCTCGGTGGGCAGCGGCATATAAATATCCGCCGGAAATTAAGCCTACTGTCGTTGAGGATATTATTGTGCAGGTTGGCAGAACCGGCGTATTGACCCCGAAGGCTGTTGTGCGCCCTGTTCGACTGGCTGGTACTACTGTGACCAATGCTACATTGCATAACCAGGATTTTATTACTGAACGGGATATTCGCATAGGTGATACGGTCAATATTCGCAAGGCCGGTGAAATAATTCCCGAAATTTTGGATGTTGACTTTTCGAAGCGACCGGCGGGTACGGTTCCATATACTTTGCCGCAGCAGTGTCCTGTCTGCGGAGCGCCCACTGAGCGCGATGCAGAGGGCGCGTTTCTGCGTTGTACCGGAGCGGAGTGCCCCGCGCAATTGTCTCGCAATATTGCTCACTTTGTTAGTAGAGATGCCATGGATATCGAGGGCTTGGGTCGGGCCATTGTTGACGGATTAATTGATAAAGGATATTTAACATCTCCTGCAGATATTTATTATTTAACACTGGATCAAGTGAAGAGTTTGTGGCAAAGTGGTGATACTGCTGCCAAGAAGCTGCTTGCAGCAATTGAGGCCAGTAAGGAGCTAGATGTTAGCAAACTGATTTATGCACTTGGAATTCGGCAGGTTGGCGCAAAGACCGGCAAGGTGTTGGCGTCGTATTTTGGCGATCTGGATGCTTTGATGAAGGCTGATCAACAAACGCTGAAGGATGTACCGGATGTTGGCGAAGTTACGGCGGAATTTATCGTGAATTGGTTTGCGCAGCCGCAGTCTGCAAGTATGATTGAAAAGCTCCGCAATGCCGGAGTAAATTTTGAATGCAAGCGGACGGTTACAGATGCGCGTTTTGCAGGCAAAACATTTGTGTTAACAGGCGCATTAAGCAAGTTTACCCGAGATGAAGCAACGGAAAAGATAGAGCTTTTTGGCGGCAAAGCTGCCGGCTCAGTTTCTAAGAAAACAAGCTTCGTTGTGGTTGGTGAGAATGCCGGTTCTAAGGAGCGTAAGGCAAGGGAACTTGGTATCTCGATCCTTTCTGAGGATGAGTTTTTAGAAATGATCCAATAAAAAACACCGCCGTAGAGCTTTCGCTTTACGGCGGATATTTATAGTGTGAAATCTTCTTGACTATAGTTGTCAAAATTAGGACTTTTTGGTTTTGATGGAACACGCTTGCAGGGATCATAGGAGAACTTGCGGCAGCCGTCATCAGATGCTCGTACACCTTTTTTAATACACAGAATTAAGCCATCATCCAGCTGCGTGCCGTTTGTACAGTAGCTACATATGCGGGGATGCTTTTTTCGAAACAGCATGGCTTACCTCCTTGCCCAATATTTTTTGTTATTATACATGACTTTGATATAAATTGCTACTGTTTTTTTTGTTTTATCATAAAGTATGTTCCCAACGTTATTAGCGCCAGGCAAATAATCGTTATCATGGACGGACGAAACAACTGCGTGTTCTGTATAACAAGAGGTTGCATGAGCATAGCAAGCAAAGCGCTGAAACATGCTTGCAAAATCTTTCCCGGGAAATAGAAACCGATTCCTAAACCAGTTGTAACCGACATGGTTTGTGCCAACACGCATAGGCCGCCCAAACTGATAAAAGTGCAGATCAATACAAATCGCAATCCTTCTGCCTGTATTGCTTCGGCTGCTATACATCCATTGGTTAGCTCCAATAAGCCACTAACCCAAATGGACACAGATGGTGACAGTAATCTCTTTATCCATTTGTTAATAAATCCTATAATAACACGAAAAATGATGACCCATCCACAAATTTGCGCCATTACAAGAATAGTTCTGTTGAGCGCAGTGGTTAGATTAATAGAGGGGTGCATAATCGATTCACTTGTGTTTTCCTTTTTGTATGGAAGACATTGTGCTACGATCAGCGCACTTAGGATATGTATTAACCATATAATCCAGGGAATGTATCTGTTTGAAAAACCGTTTGCGACAAATCCGAAAATAAAGGCCGGGCCGGCATTGCTGCAAAAACTTAATAAACGATGTGCTTGACTTTTTGAAATGGTTCCGTTTTTCCATGCATCTGTAATGGATTGTGCCCCCACAGGATATCCGCCCAGAAATCCCGACAAAAGTAAGTTTTCTGCTTTGCCAGGTAGCCTAAAAGCTTTTCCAATTGGTTTTAATACGCTGAATTTCATGTTGGAGAGCGAGCTGTTTAACAGGATCGAAATAAAAATAAACGGAAATACCGATGGTAAAAGCGTATATAGGCATATTTTCGTTCCTTCAGCCGCAGCCGATACGGCTTGTTTCGCATCTAGAATCAACAACAGCATGGCGGCAGAATAGATAACACTTTTTATACATTGATTTCTCTTCAACAATGTGATCCCCCCGTAGAAACTATGCACCTGTATGCAAATAATTGACTGATGAATCATAGACTTTTTTCAAAGGGAGGTGGCGTGTTGAATTCGCTTCGAAAGGCTGTTGAATGCTTTCCGGAAAAAGTTGGTTTGGACGGGGAATTGATGCCCGGACAGCTGCTGGTTGAGCTGTTTGGTTTTTGCCGCGTATTAGTAGAGAATCATTGCGGAGTTGTGAAATACGAACCACAGGAGATTTGTATTAAGTCGAAATCCGGGATTTTGCACATATCAGGCAGAAACATGATTTTGGCTCGAATGTCTAAAGAGCAATTGATTATTACCGGTAACATAGAAGCGGTTTCCTTGGAAAAGAGAGGACGTCCATGAATCTTTCGCATACATTGTATGGTACTATCCGTGTGGAAATCACAACAGTAGATACTGCCGATTTGATGGGTTATTTATCTGATAATGATATTGGACTAGAGCAAGTTGAGATTCACAATCAACTGACGATGCAAGCTACTGTTAATCGAAAAGATTATAAAAAGCTTTGTGCACTTACGGAGTTACACGGCGCAAAGACGCAGATGCTGGATTGCCATGGAATATACTGGCGTGTAAAAGGCTTACTAAAAAGACCTGTGATGATAATTAGTGTGTTGTTCTTTGGGCTGTTAAGTGCTTATTTACCAAGCAGAGTGTTGTTTGTACAAGTTGAAGGGAACGAATTATTGCCGGAAAGATTAATACTGGAGAGAGCGTACCAGTGTGGGATTGGTTTAGGCGCTTCTCGCAGAGATGTTCGTAGCGAGCAAATCAAAAATGCTCTTTTGGAATCCTTGCCACAATTGCAATGGGCAGGTGTCAACACGCATGGCTGTGTAGCTGTGATTTCCGTGAAAGAAAAACCGAAGCAAGAGATCACTGATCAATGTACTACCGGTGTCTCCAGCATCGTTGCAGCCAGGGATGGCTTGATTATGGAGTACACTGTTATGAAAGGTAATTCTTTGTGTACGGTAGGGCAGGCGGTTAAGGCTGGACAAACATTAGTTTCTGGTTATACAGATTGTGGATTGTCCATTGTAGCAACCAGAGCAGAGGGAGAGATTTATGCTCTGACAGAACGTAATATTCAGTTATGCACACCTGTGGATTATGTGAAAAGAGGGCGTTTGATCCGCACAAAGACAGAGGAGTATTTACAAATCGGAAAAAAACTAATAAATTTTGATAATAGTAGTAGAATTTCGGATACCACTTGTGTTAAAATATACGATAAGAGCCCTGTAACCTTACCTGGTGGTTTTTCGCTTCCTATTTACCGAATCACACAGACCAGTTATTATTATGAATTGCTTCCTGCGCAACAGGAAGATCAATCTGCATTTGCTTGGTTACAGGACTATGCCGCTGAATTTCTTAACAAGCAAATGGTGGCCGGTAAAATATTGGAAACAGAAGATACCGGGGAGCTTTTGGATCAAGTATATTTTTACGAGGCAGAGTATGCTTGCTATGAGATGATCGGCCGTGTAAAAGAAGAGGAGATTATTCGATAAATGGCCAAAATAGTAGATAGAATCGTAAATGCCGATCGGGTAGAAGATCTGATTGCGGTATTTGGATCCTTTGATGAGAATATAAGGCGCATCGAGGAAAACTTGGATGTTGTCATTGTAAATCGTGGTACTGACTTAAAAATTACAGGCGATGAAGAAGCCGCGCATAAAGCTGTTCGTACCTTGGAAGGATTATTGGCGTTAGCCTCTAAAGGAGAGGTGATTGACGAACAGAGAGTTCGCTACCTGATTACATTGGTTCAGGAAGGCAATGAAGACCAAGTCATGCAAATGGCAAAGGATGTTGTTTGCATCACGGCAAAGGGCAAACCTATTAAAGCCAAAACCGTTGGTCAACAAAAATATATGAAAGCCATTACCAAGAACACTATCACTTTGGGTGTAGGTCCTGCCGGCACAGGTAAGACATACCTGGCTGTGGCGGCTGCGGTCGCTGCATTTCGGGAAAGAACGGTTAATCGTATTATTCTGACCCGGCCTGCTGTTGAGGCTGGTGAGCGACTGGGATTTTTGCCAGGTGATTTGCAGAATAAGGTTGATCCGTATTTACGCCCGCTGTATGATGCGCTCTATGATATGCTTGGTGCAGAAACCTTTCAAAAATACCAGGAGCGTGGCTCCATTGAGGTTGCACCACTGGCCTATATGCGTGGCCGTACTCTGGACGACAGCTTCATTATTCTGGACGAAGCGCAGAACACAACGCGAGAGCAGATGAAAATGTTCTTAACACGCCTGGGCTTTGGTTCGAAAATTGTAATTACCGGTGATGTTACTCAAATTGACTTGCCCGGTGACAAGACATCCGGATTGAAGGATGCCATCCGTGTGCTGGAGGGCGTGGAGGACATTGCTATTTGCAGATTAACCGCTGCGGATGTTGTGCGTCATGCATTGGTTCAAAAGATTATTAATGCGTATGAAAAGGCGGAGAAAAAGCCCCCGATGACGAAAACACAACTGCAGGGAAAGTACAAGAGGAAGAATTGATATGAAAAGTCCAAAAATTAACTTGGTTTATGAATCTTTTTCTATTCAACAGTTGAAAATCAATGCAATTATTAAAAAGTGCATATGTGCTGTTTTGGAAGCGGAAAAGGTAGAGCCTCGGTGCGAGGTGAATGTTCTTGTGACCAATGATCAAGGAATTCGCACGATTAATAAGACCAGCAGGAATATTGATAAACCCACAGATGTTTTGAGCTTTCCTATGTTCGAGCTTGAACCGGGCACCCCGCCAGCAGATTGGGAGGATTTTATTGATCCGGAAACAGGAATGTGTCCGTTGGGCGATATGGCCATTTCTTTGGAACGAGCCGTTGCGCAAGCCAATGAATATGGCCATAGTGTAAGACGGGAGGTTGGTTATTTGACCATCCATTCCATGCTGCATTTACTGGGCTATGATCATATGGATGAAGGCCCGCAAAAGGCACAGATGCGAATGCGTGAAGAACAGATTGCAGCGAGCATAAAAGGTATGCAAAGAGATTGAAATTACAAAGGAGAATTGCTATGGCAACCAAAACAGCAATGATTACAATTGCCGGTCGTCCCAATGTGGGCAAGTCCACATTGACCAATTATTTGGTTGGGGAGAAGATTGCTATTGTTTCCAATAAGCCTCAAACGACCCGCAATCGGATTTGCGGCATTGTAACAAAGGGTCAGACTCAGTATGTTTTTGTGGATACGCCGGGTTTTCACAAGCCCAGAACCAAGCTTGGAGATTACATGGTTGGCGTTGCGCGGGAATCTATTGCGGATGTGGATCTTACCATTCTTGTTGTAGAGCCCATTGCATCTATGGGCCCTCAAGAGGAAGGCTTGATTGAGCAGATCAAAAGCAGAAACTGTCCGGCGATCCTTGCAATTAATAAGATTGACACCGTCGAGAAAGATAAACTTCTTGAGGTGATCTCGGTGTATTCTGCACAAAATGTATTTGATGCTATTATTCCTATATCTGCCAAAACCGGTGACGGCGTGGAGCAGCTTCTCTCGGAGTGTGAAAAATACGCCATTGAAAGTCCCTTCCTGTTCCCGGAGGACATTACTACTGATCAGCCGGAACGGCAGGTGATGGCAGAGATTATTCGTGAAAAACTGTTATGGTGTCTGGATCGTGAGGTGCCTCATGGCACAGCGGTGGAAATTACCACATTTTCTGAGCGTGACAATGGCATCATTGATTTGGATGCTACTATCTACTGCGAAAAAGCCAGCCATAAGGGTATTATTATTGGCAAGCATGGAGATATGCTGAAAAAGATCTCCAGCATGGCTCGCACGGACTGCGAAAAATTTATGGGCACACGTGTCTATTTTACCACTTGGGTCAAGGTCAAAGAGAATTGGCGTGAAAGTGATTTTCTCGTTCGTAATTTCGGATACAGAGAATAATTACCATGGGTAACATGCTTCCTTTGTGCAAAACCTATGCTCGGAGGGATGCTTATGAATACCCAACAGTTGTGGCAGACATTTTTGGAAACCGGTGCTCCGGAGGTGTATCTGCTGTATCATCATTCTAAAAAGGCGGAAAACAGCAATGTACCTGACAGTACGGGGCCTGGTCCTTCGGGTAACACCCTATAAAGAGACCGATGCGCTGCTGACAATATTAACGGCCGATCAGGGGAAATTGACCATAAAAGCCCGAGGTCTTCGCAGGAAAAACAGTCCTCTGATTGCGCCTTGTCAGTTGTTGTCGTTAGGTGAGTTCACCTTGTTTGAATATCGGGGCATGTATACAATTAACGAAGCGCATGTTATTGAATTATTCCCGGCGCTTCATAGAGATCTGAGTAAGCTATCTCTTGGAACGTATTTCGCACAGGTTGCGGAAGTTGTCTCCCAGGAAGATATACCTAATCCGGAACTCTTATCCCTGGTGCTAAATTGTCTGCACGCCTTAACGAAACTTAATATTCCGGAAAATCAGGTTAAAGCTGTTTTTGAATTGCGTATTGCCTGTTTGGCGGGATACACACCGGATCTTTGTGGTTGTCGCAAATGTGGTGCGCTGTATCCAAATCGCTTTGATGTTGCCCAGGGAATGTTGGAGTGTGTTAACTGTCGTAGCTTTGAGTCGGACGGCATCAGAATGCCTGTGACCGCCGGCGTATTGGAGGCTATGCGCTATATTTGCCAATGTAATGAAAAGAAACTTTTTTCTTTTCGGGCAGGAGTAGAATCCGTTGAGAAGTTATCCCAACTGTCAGAGAGCTATTTGACTACGCAACTGGAGCGTGGGTTTTCTACTTTGGATTTTTATAAATCGTTGCTATAGTACATCAGGAGAATACCATGACAGAATTATATGAAAAGTCATTGCAGAAACTGGAATTACATATGGTTTTGGAGCAGCTTGCCCAATGCGCCGGCAGCGCTGAAGGTAAAACTGCTTGCCTGGCACTTCGGCCGGATTCCGATTTGGAGACTGTATGTGCGCTTTTGGATGAGACGACAGCAGCCTCTGATCTTTGCACCAGAAAGGGAAATCCTGGGTTTGCCGATGTAAAAGATGTTACAGCCTCTTTGGAGCGGGCAGATCGCGGAGGGTGTCTGCAGCCCGGAGAACTGTTGCATATTGCTTCTTTACTTCGCTGCACGAGAAACATTAAGAGTTATGTTTCTGAGGATGATAAAAGCACCGTGCTGGATCCTCTGTTTCATATGCTTGCTCCCAATAAATATTTGGAGGATAAGATTTTTGGTGCAATCCTTTCGGAGGAAGAAATTGCAGATAACGCCAGCTCTGAGTTGTCTGACATTCGCAGACATATGCGTATCCAGAGCGCTAAGATTAAAGATAGCCTACAAAAAATCATTTCCTCTGCTTCTTATTCAAAGTATTTGCAGGAGTCTATTATTACTATTCGACAGGGTAGATATGTTGTGCCTGTCAAGAGTGAATTTAAAAACGAAGTGCCTGGATTGGTACATGATGTTTCTGCCACCGGCTCAACCTATTTTGTGGAGCCCATGTCTGCGGTGAATGCCAATAATGAGCTTCGTGAGCTGGAACTGAAAGAGAAAAAGGAAATTGAAAGAATCCTCACACAACTATCTGTAGAGGCTGCTGCATACAGACAGACAATCACGGAAAATTTTCAAATTCTCGTCCGCTTGGATGTGATTTTTGCAAAAGCCAAGTTGGGTTATCGCATGAAGGCTTGGGCGCCGATTATGAATGATCAGGGAAGGGTGGAGCTCCGCAATGCAAGACATCCTTTGATTGATCCGAAAAAGGTTGTGCCCATTTCTGTGCATTTGGGCACGGATTTTGATTCCATGATCATTACCGGACCCAATACCGGCGGTAAAACGGTTACTTTAAAGACCGTTGGATTGCTGACCTTGATGGCGGAGTGCGGATTGCATATTCCGGCAGGTGATGGCAGTTGTTTGTCTACTTTCGATAGTATATTGGCGGATATTGGAGATGAGCAATCCATTGCGCAAAGCCTTTCCACTTTTTCCAGCCATATGCGCACGATTGTTGATATTGTTGCCCAATGTGGTAACAAGTGTTTGGTTCTGTTTGATGAGCTTGGTGCAGGTACAGATCCCGCTGAAGGTGCGGCTTTGGCCATTGCACTGATAGAGTACTGCCGCAAAATGGGAAGCTCTGTAATTGCTACAACCCATTATGCAGAATTGAAGCTTTATGCCATGCGTACCGAGGGCGTCATTAATGCATCTTGCGAGTTTAATGTGGAGACTTTGCAGCCAACCTATAGACTCTTGATTGGTATTCCGGGTAAATCCAATGCATTTGCAATTTCGCGTAAGCTTGGTCTATCCGAGTATATTTTGAAGGAAGCTTCTGATTTTGTAGGCAAGAGTGACAAGGACTTTGAGGATGTCCTTACGCAGCTGGAAAACCAGCGCCAGCAAATGGAGGCAGCCAGACTGGAGGCTGAAAAACTACGCCAGGAAACAGCGAAAATTCGGCGTCAGAGCGAGGAGTATAATATCCAACTTCAACGAGAGCGCGAAAAAGCTTTGGAGCAGGCTAGGTTGGAGGCTCAGGAGATTATTAATGATGCACGCCGCACAGCCAACGCTGCTAGTGAGGAAATCAAAGCTATTAAGAAGCAGCTGTCTGAAAATGCTGATACCCAGAACATTAATCAACGACAAGCAGAACTTCGCAAATCGTTAAATGATGCTGAAGATCGTGTTCGTGCTGGACAAAAGCCGGTTCAACGACCTGCACCAAGTCGAGGCATCCTTGTTGGTGATACGGTGGAGCTTTTAAAACTTGGCACAAAGGCTAGTGTCATCGCTATTAATAAGGATGGAACTTATCAACTTCAAGCGGGTATCTTGAAATTGAGTGCAAAGGAAAACGAAATCTATTTACTGGAACACGAGAATCCTTACAAGGAAAAAGGCGGAAGACCGGCACATTCCGGAAGGGAGATGCGAATCGCTCCTACAGCTTCCGAGGTGGATCTTCGTGGCATGGACAGTATCGAGGCAATTTGCGTTCTTCAACGGTATATGGATGAAGCTATGCGCTCTAAGGTGCCCTCTGTACGGATTATTCATGGTAAAGGCACCGGCGTTCTTCGTAATGCAGTACATCAGGAACTTCGGAAGAACAAGTTCGTAAAGATGTTCAGATTAGGCGTTTATGGCGAAGGCGAGGATGGCGTAACGATTGCTGAATTCAGCTAATGATGGGTTTATTTTGTGTCTTTGCGGAAATTTATTGACTTTTTCGTTAAATTTGATATTATGTATACATCTTGCTGCAGTTTATTTGCGGCATGAACAGGAGGGAATCATATGTTCAGTAAGGAAATCGTAGTTCGCTGCGAATCCGGTTTGCATAATCGTCAGGCTACATTTTTTGTTCAGAAGGCTAATGAGTTTGAGTGCAGCATCTGGTTGGAATCTGGCAGCCGTAAGATGAACGCAAAAAGTCTGCTGGGTATTATGTCTCTTGGCGTTGTGACTGGCGCAGTAGTGACATTGTCCGCTACCGGTGTTGATGAACAAAATGCCGTTGAAGCCCTTGAGGCTTTGCTTCAGCGCGACGTTTACTGATATAGACTTATTTACCGCCTCAATGCCGAGTTAGCATTGGGGCGGTATTTCTTGGAGTGAATCCTATGACCTTTGAGGAATTGAAGGATAAATCTCATAGTTTGCCTATGTCTCCCGGTGTGTATATTATGCGTAATCATACCGATCAGGTAATCTATGTTGGCAAAGCAAAAAAACTAAAAAACCGTGTATCTCAGTACTTTCAGGATACTAGTTCGCATTCACCAAAGACGCGGCTTATGGTGAGCAATATTCATCACTTTGATGTTATTGTTGCTGCATCGGAATTTGAAGCATTGGTGCTGGAATGTTCTTTGATTAAGAGATATATGCCTAAGTATAACATCTTATTAAAGGATGATAAAGGGTATCCGTATTTGCGACTGGATCCGAAAGAGGAATATCCCAGAATCAGTATGGTAAACAAAGTGGCTGATGACGGTGCAAGTTATTTTGGACCTTTTGGCAGTAGAGCAGTAACCCAGGGGATTATTGATGCGTTGAGACTGACTTTGCAATTACCGGGCTGCAACAAGCAATTTCCTCGAGACATCGGAAAGGGGAGACCCTGCCTAAATTATCACTTGGATCATTGTGCAGGCTGGTGTCAAAAAGATAATAAGCAAGAATATTTATTATTAATAGATCAAATGAAACGATTGCTTTCCGGCAATTATAAGCAAGTGGCGGAGGAATTACGCACACAAATGCTGGCAGCATCAGATGATTTGAATTTTGAACTTGCTGCCAGACTGCGTAATCAATTGCGTTCAGTGGAATCTTTGGGGCAAAAACAGTTGGTTACAGCCGGTACGCTGTCCGATATGGATGTGATAGGCTTTTATTCTACAGAGACAAAATCCTGTTTTACTGTATTGCATTTTTCCGGCGGAAATTTGTTGGATAAGGATTACGAAATTCTATCACTCCAGGAGGATGCTTCTATAGCTGTATCAAGTTTGATAAAACAGTATTATCTGCTTAGAGGGTTTGCGCCCAAAAGGATCCTTTTGCCTTTTGCTATTGAGGATACCGATTTGTTTGAACAACTCTTGGAGCAAAAGCATGGTGTAAAATCACGATTTATTGTCCCGCAGCGAGGAGATAATGTACGCTTGGTTCAATTGGCACAAAAGAATGCGGAAGAAGAGGCTGTGCGAGTAACCGGAAAAGAAGAAAGATTGTCCGGCACTTTATTGCTTCTTGGCAAGATACTATCCATGGAAGCTCCAAGGAGAATAGAATCTTATGATATATCTCACATATCCGGTACGGATATTGTGGGCAGTATGGTCGTTTTTCAAGATGGCAAACCGAGAAAAAGTGACTATAAGCGTTTTAAATTGCGAGATATGGATAATCAGGATGATTATGCGTCCATGCGTCAGGTCCTTACAAGACGGCTGAATCATTTACTAGCCCAGGATAAAGGATTTGATGCGACTCCGGATCTGCTGCTCATTGATGGAGGCGCATCACATGCACAAATAGTTTCTGAAGTTATGATCGAACTAGGGCTGGATATTCCGGTGTTTGGCATGGTGAAGGATGATAGGCATCGTACACGCACATTGATCACGCCCCATGGCGAACAAATTGGTATCGAAAAGCATCCGTCCGTATTTGCGTTTATTGGCACGATTCAAGAGGAGACACATAGGTTTGCCATAACCTATCATAAGCAACTGCGTAGTAAAAGATTGCGTTACTCTCAGTTGGATCAAATCCCTGGTATTGGGCCTAAGCGAAAAGAAGATCTGCTTCGGCAGTTTAAATCATTGAAGGCGATTTCTCAAGCTTCATTGTTTGAGTTGGAAAGAATTTTACCAAAAGATGCAGCAGCTGCTGTGTATCATCATTTTCACATGGAGTAATATGTATGCGAGTTGTTTCGGGTAAAGCGAGAGGCGTATCCTTAAAAACACCTGCAGGGATGGCTACAAGGCCTACCGCTGACAGAGTAAAGGAAGCGCTGTTTAGTATTATCCAGTTTGATTTACCCAATGCAATGGTCCTGGATCTTTTTGCGGGCACAGGGCAATTGGGAATTGAAGCATTGAGTAGGGGAGCTCAAAGCGCTGTTTTTATTGACGAGCGGGAAGATGCTTGTGCGCTTGTAAGAGAGAATTTAAAGCGAACAAATCTTGCCTCGCTTGCTCGTATAGTGCGTTCGGATTATGCTGCATTTCTTCGCGGTTGTAAAGAAAAATATGACATTATCCTTTTAGATCCTCCATACGCAGAAGTATTTCTGGAAAATTCATTAAAAATGATAACAGAAATTGACATTTTGCAATCTGGTGGTATAATAGTCACGGAACGCCCTCTTGATAAAAAACTTTTGTTTGAAATACCCGGCTATATTCGATCAAAAGATTACAAATACGGCAAAACTTTGTTGACTTTGTATCGAAAAGAGAGGTAAACTCAAATTTATTACAGCCGGTGAGCTGTATTTCTAGGAGGAAAAAGAGAATGAACGAGCAGAATATTGAAAATATTATTTCCGCGCTGTATGACCTTGTGCAAGATGCAAGAAGCTTGCCTTTGGGTGCTGATAAGTGCATTGTAGAGCGGAATAAGGTTCTTGACATGCTGGACGAGATTATTGCCCAGTTGCCCGTAGAACTGAAGCAGGCTCGCACTATTGTAGAATCTCGTAATGAATTGATTGGACAGGCTCGCCGTGAGGCAGAGACTCTGATTCGCCAGGCACAGGAACAGGCTGCTCAGCTGGTTAGCGAAGAAGCTATTTACCAGGAAGCTAAGCGTCAGTGCCAGGAAATGATTGCACAGACCCAGAATCGTATGTCCGAGCTACGTAAAATCAGCACCGATTTTATGGATGATGCAATGCGTCGTACCGAGGAAGCTATTTCCATTTCCTTGGATGACATTCGTGAGACCCGCAGCAAGTTTAAGGCTTTGGTCGAGGCCCAGGAAAAGCGTTCTGCTGCACAGGATTCTGTCGAATAAATCATAAACAGCTCAAATTGTGTGATTTGAGCTGTTTTTTATGAATGATATGGAGGTTATTATGAATTACATTGATAATTATCATGTGTGGTGTAACGCACAACTGAGTGCGGATGTGCAAGCTGAACTGGTATCCATTAAGGATAATGATGAGGAATTAAAAGGTAGATTCGGTAGCGATTTGCAGTTTGGAACTGCGGGTATGCGTGGTGTAATGGGCGCCGGCAGTAATCGTCTGAATCGATATACAGTTCGTAGAGCTGCGCAGGGTATGGCTGCTTGGCTGTCTTCTACCCAATTGCCCCAAAAAGCAGCAATTGGTTATGACTCTCGGCATAATTCTCAATTATTTGCAGAGGTATGTGCCGTCGCTTTTGCAGAAGCTGGCATTCACACCTATTTATATAATCGGCTTGCGCCCACACCTATGCTTTCTTATGCTGTGAGAGAGTTGGGCTGTGGTTGCGGTATTGTGATTTCTGCAAGCCATAATTCCAGCGAATACAACGGCGTAAAGTGTTACGGCCCTGACGGTTGTCAGATGACCGATGAGCCTGCTGCAATTGTTACAGAAGAAATCAGTAAAATTCCTTATTTTATCCCGGAGAAGAAGTCTTTTGCTGAATACATGGCGGAAGGTTTGATCTCTTATATTGAACAGCCTGTATGGGAAAAGTATTATGAAACCGTTTTGGCAGAAGCCATAGAGCCTCATGTGATCAAAGAGGTAGGACTTAACATTGTGTACACACCTTTATGTGGCACGGGAAATGAGCCTGTTCGTGAAGTGCTGGGACGTTTGGGTGTTAATATTACAGTTGTCCAGTGCCAGGAAAAGCCGGATGGCGATTTTAAAACCTGTGAATATCCCAACCCTGAGACAGATGCAGCTCTGAACGAGAGCTACAAGATCGCAGACAAGGTTGCTTGTGATGTAATTCTCGGAACCGATCCGGATTGCGATCGTGTTGCTATTGCCGTTCCTGCCGGAAATGGCTATCGTAAGCTGTCTGGTAACGAATTGGGATGCTTACTGATGGATTATATATTAAAAGCGCGTACAGCGCGTAAGGATATTCCCGATGGCGCTATTGTTGTGCGCAGTATTGTATCTTCTCCGCTGGCAGATCAAATTGCAAAGCATTATGGTGTCACAATGAAAGCTGTGCTGACTGGTTTTAAGTACATTGGCGGAGAAATCCTTGAATTGGAAGAAAAGGGTGAAGAAAATAAATTTGTCTTTGGTTTCGAGGAAAGCTGCGGATATTTGAAGGGCACATATGCTCGAGATAAGGACGCTGTTGTTGCCTCTATGCTGGTTTGTGAGATGGCTGCCGCCCTCAAGAAGAACGGAAAAACCATTCTGGACGCCCTGGATGAGATTTACAGCACATTTGGTTATTATCTTGCGCTTGTCCAAAGTGTTGAACTTAAAGGCGCTGACGCCATGCAGAAGGCTGCTGCGCTTATGACCAATATGCGAGCAACCGTGCCGGCATCTATTGGTGGGGCAAAGGTAACGGGCGTTAATGATTATCAAGCAGGACTTTCTAAGGATCTGAACTCTGGCAACACAAGCGTCATTGCGCTGCCTAAATCCAATGTATTGGAGTTCTTGTTGGGTACTTCCGGTAGTGTTATTGTACGGCCTTCCGGCACTGAACCGAAGGTGAAGTTCTATTATACAGCTGTCGGAGAGAGCCCTGCTGTTGCGCAGAAACTTTTGGATGCTATGGTAGAACAGATGTCTGTGTAATATTCTTTCTATTTATACCGGAAGCGGTTGCCGCTTCCGGTATTTTTATTATTTGACCGGCATAATCTATAGAGAAAGGGGAGATAAGCGTGAAGACAAGTGCGATATCAAAGAATTGTGATAATGTAATTAAGCCATTAGCTATTGGAGAGGCAGCCAGTATAATACTTATGCTGATTGGAACTGCGCTGGTTTCGTATTTTAAACTGGAAAAAGGGTTAACTGAGCAAGGTGAAAAATGGGGGGTCACATTGCTTGTGTTTTTATCTGTAATGATTGGCGGTGTGATAACTATAAAACTTTCTAACAATAGAACGGTAATGACATGTGTGCTATATACAGGTTTGTTCGTTGCCATACAATTGATTGTCAGTATGTTGTTTTTTGAGGGCATATCTACAATGCTGTGGGGCAGGGGAGTTATTGCATTGCTGGGCGCTTTGAGTTCTTTGGCAATTTGCCGCATGGGAGTAAAGAAAAGGGCTTTTCATAAAATGCGTTCTCGTTAAGTTGTACAAAATTTTGCGCCAGGTAAACCAAATTTACCCTCGCGTCTAAATATGAAAGAAAACTTGCAAAACCTATATTTTGTATCGGATGTTATTGGTGCAACCCTACATCTTGAAAATAATTGAAATTGGCCTATATTTTTGGCGAATATAGTTAAATGGGTTGACATAATAATGTTTACATAAAAATGGTCATAATTCACAAAAAGCGTGAAAACACTGGGGTATTGCTTGATTTTTTGTTGATTTTGGTGTATAGTATCGGAGTGATATGTATACCGACGCAACTTATTGCGTTGTTGTAATACGATAATATATGCCAATTGCCAGCAGATGATTGTTTGAAAGGTAATTCTTTTGAAAAGATTTAATTTTGCTGATTGGCTTTCATTTTGGAATCGGATCGGTATCAGCTGCCTTGTCTTTACATGGTGTTTTGGACTGTCTTGCGGATTTCAATTAGTATCATTCTCAGAGCCAGAGCTTTCTTCTTTGATGGATGTGTTGATTATTCAGCGCGGATCGATCATTGGCTTGATGATGATTAATATTCTTCCTCTTGTTATTTCTGCAGTGATTATCCGTTTTCGGATTTCCTATTTATTGGTTCCCATTGTTTTTTTAAAAGCATTATTGCGTGGTTTTTCTTTTAGCTGTTTTTTACACGCGTATAGTAATTCCGGATGGTTGCTTGCATTTTTACTTATGTTTTCTAAATCTGGTTCCACAGTTTTTCTTCTTTGGTTCTGGGTTAAACATATTCATTACACAGGTGTTTGGCATGGCAGAGGATTATTAATTGCTGGGTTTGCCGATTTTGTGTTTGTGATTTTTGAATATCTTATTATTCAACCTTTTTTGATTGAATTAATGATATATAGCTAGAGGAAGGTTTATTTCATGCTGGATTTAGTACAAGCCTACGAGAACTACCTTGTAAAGGTCAAACAGGCATCCGGCAACACAACCGCTTCGTATATGCGTGACATTCGCCAGTTTTCTCAATGGCTGAAAGTCAATCACGATGCGGAGGTTGTTGATGCTACACAATTGAATATTGGCCAATACATGGAGTACCTTGCCGGCGCTGGAAAATCCGGAGCAACTGCATCCAGATCTTTGGCCAGCTTGAAGAATTTCTATTCTTACTTGGTTTCTTCCGGCTTTGTGGAAGCAACTCCTGTTACTGACATTCATGTGGACAGGGGAGAGAACAAGCTTCCTCAGATCCTCACAGGGCGTGAGATCGAACTTTTGCTGGCACAGCCCGTTTGCATTGATGCTAAGGGAATCCGTGACAAAGCCATGTTGGAAGTCATGTATGCCACCGGTATTCGGGTGACTGAGTTGATTGATATGAATATTGACGATGTAAACCTGGAACTGGGAATTATTAAATGCAATTCTTCTAAGAAGACAAGAGCAATTCCGCTGTATCCTGCTGCCTTACGTGCGCTGTCTGACTATATTCGTGATATTCGCTCTGCTATGCTTGCGGATCCGGATGAACAGGCACTGTTCGTTAATATTAATGGCGTTCGCATGAGCCGTCAGGGCTT
>JAZNHQ010000023.1:0-2064 GCA_045577035.1 Faecousia sp.
GGAGATTTGACCAACGATAAATGAATATTACCCTTGGCTCTCCCTATGGGAGAGCCAAGATGCCTCATACAAAAATCCCAATGCAAACGCATTGGGATTTTTTAATATTTACTTAGCCGCCAAAGACTTGCGGTACTTTTCGCTTTCCCAGTTGGCAATGAACTGCTTGGCTTTTTCGCCCATGGTAGACACGGTGTAGCCCGCCTTCTGGATGTTCTCCATAATGAAGAACACCGCAGTCAGAGTCTCCACCAGGGTCTGCGCCTTCTTCTGGGGCATCTGCATCAGCATATGGCCCGTCTTGCTGCTGGCAACACATTGACCGTCTTCCAGCTTTTCCGCATCCATGAAGAAGGTATCCACCAGGAACACCATCTGGTCAGGATACAGGGGCTCTTCCAGCAGGGATTTCTGGGTATGCACCCCGCTTTGCAGCTGTGCGCGCAGGTAAGGCACGGCGGCGGCATAGATGCCGGCAGCCATTTCTTCCACAGCAGTAGCCGGGAAGGAATCACCGGTCAAGCCAAACGCCTTTGCAAGACGTTCATTGGCGTCGGCATGGATGGCAAGGCAAATATCCGCATCGTCATCCTGGACGATGATGCCGTGGTTCTGCATCAAAATCACTCCGGGAATCTTGCCGGTCTCGGCTTCCACACGGCGCAGCTCGTCACGGATGGCAAAGGTCAGATTTGCACCGGGGTCGGTGTAGGGCACCCAGCCCCAGGTGTAGTCCGCGCCGGCAAATGCAGCCGCCGCAATGGCCTTGCACGCATCCGAACAGGCGGCCAGATTGGCGTACACGCTGTGGGTATGCAGCACAAAGGTTTTCAAAATAGAGTGGAATCCGGCTTCCACAGAAGGGCGCAGCGCATCCAGTCCCTCGATGGTCTTGGTATTCTCCTTGGCGCAGCTTGAGCCCTGCTTTTCCACGTCCTCAAGGCTTGCAGGCTCGTTGTCATAATAGAACTTCCGCAGAGCCTGGGCATCCATGACTGCATATGCCTTGTCCACATCGATATCTTTCAGGCAGTAGCCGGATGCCTTAATGGCCATCAGGCCGTCAGCCAGCTTGACGGAGGTATTGCCGCCACCGCCCTGGACATAATCCGCGCGCGCACCGGCAGTCTTGGAAAGACGGGTAAAATCAGCCAGCAGCTTGGCATTTTTCTCAAAAAACATATTATTCCTCCTTATACCCGCTTGAACAGCACTTCCTGCTCGTAGGTCTTGACCAGATCCAGCCACTCACCGTCGCAGGGCACGCCGCAGCTGCGGCAGTACTCGTCCCAAATCTCCCCAAAGGGCAGGGTTTTCAGCTCTTCCTGCATGACCAGCAGAGCAGTCAGGTCACCCTCATCCTGCAGCTTTTTCAGCGCCTCGTTGGGGCTGACCAGGGCAAACAGCAGGGCCTTCTGGAAATTCCGCAAGCCCACAGTCCAGGCGGCAATACGGTTGATGGATGCATCAAAATAGTCCAGAGCCAGCTTCACGCTGCCATCCAGACCGCCGCAGCGGACGATCTCCTTGGCCATTTCCTTGGTCTCATCGTCAAACAGCACCACATGGTCGGAGTCCCAGCGGACACCACGGGTGACGTGCAGCGCGATCTCCGGGAAGAATGCAAGCAGGGCAGGAATCTTGTCAGAAACCACCTCCGTGGGATGGTAGTGGCCATTGTCCATCAGCGGGATGCACTTATCGTTGTTCTTTGCGGCATAGCTCAGGCAGAACTCGGCAGAGCCCACAGTATAGGCCTCCACGCCGATGCCAAACACCTTGCTCTCCACGCAGGGCTTGACCTTGTTGAAGTCAAAGGGTTCGGACAGGATCTCGTCGATAGACTCCTTATAACGCACTCTGGGGCCCATGCGGTCAGCAGGAACATCCTTGAAACCGTCACCGGTCCAAATGTTCATGATACAGGGCTGGCCCAGCTCCTTGGCAAGATACTCGGAAATCCGGATACTTGCTTTGCCGTGGTCGATCCAGAACTTCCGAGTGGCTTCATTCGGGCTGGAAAGAGTTAGCGGATCGCACATCGGGTGGGAGAAGAAGGTGGGG
>JAZNHQ010000024.1:0-9111 GCA_045577035.1 Faecousia sp.
AGAAAAAACAACCCCTACCAAAGGGGGCCCATCCTTTTTTGGCAGAGGATGAGAAAGGATTCGAAAGGGCGGCACCAGTGCGCACACTGGTGTAAAAATTGAGAGCTGGCGAGCAATTTTTAGCCCATGGGCAAGGATGCAAACGAATCCCTCATCCTCTGCCAAAAAATAAATTCAAATTTTCCTCTTTGCCTCCCCCTGCAGGGGAGGTGCCCCGGAGGGGCGGAGGGGTGTTGTCGAAAACCGCATAAACGTTGGCTTTTTCACCCCTCAGTCGCTTCGCGACAGCTCCCCTACAAGGGGAGCCTTAGAGCGATAAATTGAAATTTGCAATTTTCCCTAAAAGAGAGTACAATACAGAGTACTAAGGAGTGTGAAAATATGAAGCTGTTTTTGATCCGGCATGGGCAGACTATTGCCAATAGGGATAAAATTTATTCGGGGCAGATGGATGTGCCGCTGACCCCGGAGGGCCGCGCCCAGGCGCAGAGCATCCGTCCTGTTTTGGAAAAGGTGAAATTTGACAAGGTATACAGCAGCGATCTAAGCCGTGCTATGGATACCCAAAAGCTGGCGCTGCCCGGCTATGAGGGTATCCAAACGCCTTTGCTTCGGGAGTATGATACAGGTTACCTGCAGGGTAGGCATTACGGTGACTATCCGCAGGAGCTGAAAGAACAGTTTCAGGCCACAAAGAATTATTCCATCTTTGGTGGCGAGAGTACCCAGGAGGTCTGCGACCGGGTGGCACAGTATCAGCGGATGCTGGAACAGGAGACGCTGGAAAATGTGGCAGCCTTTGCCCACAACGGCATACTCAACTGCATGCTGCAGAATGTGCTGGGCGTTGATTTTGACAAAGGTGCTGTGCGCAACAACAACTGCACAATCCACGTCTATGAATACGACGGCCAAAAATGGCGGCTGATCGCCCTGAACTACATGGCGGAAGTGTAAATAGTTGAAAGTTGAGAGTGGAGAGTTGAAAGTTAAGGTGTCGGCTACGCCGACTAATTAATAATCATTTCTGAAACTCTCAGCTCTCAACTAGTGCGTCAGCACGATTAATTGACGGTTGACAGTATAATGTTTATGTGCTAGAATAAAGTATCAAAAATAATGCAAGCATGATAGAGGTGCGGCGTATCATCAGTACCACCGCCGGGAGGGTCTTCGCAAGGCCTGTGACGGTTGAGAAAGGGAGCGCTGCCGAAGGTGCCGAGGCGTAAGGTGTCCTGGTCATTGGGAATAAGATCTCTCTGACTGTCGCAATTGCGGAGTGCTATCATGATTCACTGTTGCCCTGCGGCTGCGTAGGTTCTGGTGAGTTATGGTAGCCGATGGAAACTCCATCGGTGTTTTTTATTTTTATGCAACCGATCACAATATGGTTATTGGAGGAAATATTATGGCTAAGACTACGATTTTTGAAGGTGCAGCAACTGCCCTGATTACCCCCTTCCGTGATGGACAGGTGGATTATCCCGCTTTGAAAAAACTCATTGATTGGCAGATCGAGGAGGGCATTGATGCCCTGGTGATCTGCGGTACTACCGGCGAGGGCTCTACCCTTTCCGATGAAGAGCATAAGGAAGTTCTGCGGTTTTCCCTGGAGGTTGCTGGCGGCCGTATCCCCATGATCGCCGGTACAGGCTCCAATGACACCACCTATGCGGTGCAGATGACCAAGCATGCCTGCGAGCTTGGCTACGACGGCGTGTTGGTGGTCACTCCCTACTACAACAAGGCTACCCAGAACGGTCTGGTGGCACACTATACTGCCATCGCCCAGGCTTCCACCAAGCCTGTGATCGTTTACAATGTTCCCGGCCGCACCGGCGTGAGCATTCAGCCTGCCACCTATGCCAAGATGTCCCAGGTGCCCAATCTGAGCGCCATCAAGGAGGCAAACGGTAATATCTCCGCCATTGTGGAGACTGCTGCCCTGGTGGGCGATGCCATGGATATCTACTCCGGCAACGACGATCAGATCGTTCCCATCATGGCCTGCGGCGGCAAGGGCGTGATCTCCGTGCTGTCCAATGTGCTGCCCAAGGAGACCTCTCAGCTGTGCCACAAAATGCTGGATGGCGATGTGGCCGGTGCCATGGAAATGCAGAAGAAATACCTGGCTCTGACCAATGCCCTCTTTAGCGAGGTCAACCCCATCCCTGCAAAGGCTGCTATGGCTGCCATGGGCTTCTGCGAGAACAGCCTGCGGCTGCCTCTGACCCCCATGGAGGAGGCACACGAGCAGCATCTGCTGGAGTGCATGCGCCAGGTGGGACTGAAGGTATAAGCGAACGGATAAGTGTAGGGCGGGGGCTTGCCCCCGCCGTTTTTTAAGGAGAGAAAAATGAGAATTATCATTAATGGCGCCGGTGGGCGCATGGGCAAGGCTCTGCGTGCCATGGCACAGCAGAAGGGTATTGAAATTGCAGCCATGATCGACCCCTTTGTGAAAGAAGAGGGTATGCTGTCTGCGCTGTGTGAGTTTGACGGACAGGCCGATTGCATTATTGACTTTTCCCACCACAGCGGTGTGAAGTCTTTGCTGTATTACGGCGTGCAGAAGGGTCTGCCGGTAATCGTCTGCACCACCGGTCACACGGAAGACGAGCTGGCTGCCATTACCCAGGCTTCCAAGGAAATTCCTGTGTTCCGCAGCGGCAACATGTCCCTGGGTATTGCGGTGCTGACCCGATTGGCCGCCGATGCTGCCAAGATGTTCCCGGATGCGGATATTGAGATCGTGGAAAGCCACCACAATCAGAAGCTGGATGTACCCAGCGGCACAGCGCTGATGCTGGCCAAGGCGGTGCAGAGTGTCCGTGAGGATTCCACCTTGCTGGTAGGCCGCCACGAAAACGGCAAACGTACCAAGCAGGAGATCGGTATTCATTCTCTGAGAATGGGAAATACTGTGGGTATCCACGAGGTAATTATCAACACCGGAACCCAGCTGATCACCCTGAAGCACGAGGCCCAGGATCGTTCCCTTTTTGCCGAGGGTGCGCTGTCTGCGGCACAGTTCATGGTGGGCAAGACTCCCGGACTGTATAACATGGACGATATTGTAGGATAAAGGAAATGATGTTATGATTCGAATTGGTATTGTGGGTTATGGCAATTTGGCCAAGGGCGTGGAAGCGGCCATTCGTCAGAACCCGGATATGGAACTGACGGCGGTATTTACCCGCCGTGACCCGGAAAGCCTGCAGCTCCGCACCCCCGGTGTGCCGGTGGTTGCAGTGGATCAGGCCAAGAACTGGGTTGGCAAGATCGACATTATGATGCTCTGCGGCGGCTCTGCCACCGATCTGCCCGAAATGACCCCGGCCTTTGCTCGGGATTTCAATGTGATCGACAGCTTTGACACCCATGCCAATATTCCTGCCCATTTTGCGGCGGTGGATGCCGCTGCTAAGGAATATGGCAATATTGCGGTGATCAGCGTGGGCTGGGATCCCGGCCTGTTCTCCGTGAACCGGCTGTATGCCTCTGCCATTTTGCCCGAGGGCAAGGATTACACCTTCTGGGGCAAGGGTGTCAGCCAGGGACATTCCGACGCGGTACGCCGGATTCCCGGCGTTTTGGACTGCCGTCAGTACACCATTCCCGTAGAAGCGGCCATGGATCGTGTCCGCAGCGGCGAAAACCCGGAACTGACCACCCGGGAAAAGCACACCCGGTACTGCTATGTGGTGGCCCAGGACGGTGCGGACAAGGCTGCCATCGAGCAGGCAATCAAGACCATGCCCAATTATTTTGCGGACTACGACACCACGGTGGAATTCATCACCATGGAGCAGATGCGCCGTGACCATGCTGGCTTGCCCCATGGCGGCAGCGTGATCCGCAGCGGTAAGACCGGCTGGGAAAGCGAAAACAGCCAGACTATCGAATACAAGCTGACCCTGGATTCCAATCCCCAGTTTACTGCCAGCGTGCTGGTGGCCTGCGCAAGAGCCGCCATGCGCATGAAGGGCAGGGGAGAGACCGGCTGCAAGACCATTTTTGATATTGCCCCGGCAGATCTGAGTGCCATGAGCAGGGAAGATATGCTGGCACATATGTTGTAAAGAGAGAAAAAATATGATTTACGAAAATTTGGGTATCAATGACCGGGGGCATTTGACCTTTGCGGGTGTTGACACCACCGAACTGGCGGCACAGTATGGCACGCCGGTATTGCTCATGGATGAGCAGCGGCTGCGCTCTCGCTGTCGGGAATACAAGAAGGCTATGGCGGACTATCTGCCCGCCGGCTCTATGCCCCTGTATGCCAGTAAGGCCTTGAGTTTTAAGGCTATTTACCGGATCATGAGCCAGGAGAATATGGGCATTGATGTGGTGTCTCCCGGTGAGCTGCATACGGCAGTTGCCGCAGGCTTCCCTATGGAAAACGCCTATTTCCACGGCAATTCCAAGACCGATGGGGATATCCGCTTTGCCATGGAGCATGGCATCGGCTGCATCGTGTCCGATGTGGCGGCGGAGATCGATGCCATTGACCGTATTGCCGGGGAAAAGGGGATCGTGCAGAAGCTGCTGCTGCGGCTGAGCCCCGGTATCGACCCCCACACCCATGCCAAAATCAGCACCGGCAGCATTGACTGCAAATTCGGTGCGGTGATCGAAAACGGACAGGCGGAAGAGTTGGTGCGCCATGCGCTGACCAAGAAGAATATTGCGCTTTTGGGCTACCACTGTCACATCGGCTCTCAGATCTTTGATCATGCGCCCTTCTGCGATGCGGCGGTGATCATGCTGCGCTTTACGGCCGGCATCAAGGAAAAGCTGGGCTTTGAAGCCCCGGTGCTGAATCTGGGCGGCGGTATGGCTGTGCCCTACACGGAAGACGAGGGCAGCATTGATTATACTGCCAATATCCGTGCCATTGGTGCGCTGATCCGCAATACCTGTGAGGAATTGGACATTCGGCAGCCGATGATCCTGATGGAGCCCGGTCGCAGCATTGTGGCCGATTCCGGCATTACCCTGTACGGCGTTACCGGCACCAAGCAGATCCCCGGTTTCCGCAATTATGCCGCAGTGGACGGCGGCATGACCGACAATCCCCGGTACACACTCTATGAGGCGGCATACACAATCCTGCCTGCGAACCGCATGGGCGATCATAAGGATTTTGTTTGCACTGTGGCAGGCCGCTGCTGTGAAAGCGGCGATCTGATCCAGGAAAATGTGGCACTGCCCGAACCCAAGCGGGGCGACCTGCTGGCGGTGCTGACCACCGGCGCATACAACTACTCTATGGCCTCCAATTATAACCGCATTCCCAGACCCCCTGTGGTCATGGTAAATGCGGGCGAAAGCTATGTGGCTGTCCGCCGGGAATCCTATGAGGATCTGACGAATTTGGATATGTAACTTTCAGGACTGTTGCAAACGCAGCAGTCCTGATTAAATTCGTATTTATCGTACACCCTTGTAGGGACCGGCGTCCTCGACGGTCCGCAATTACGCACTGCGGTAACGGACCGTCCGGGGGGCCGGTCCCTACAACGCATCGAAATGACAGAGCGATAAATTGAAATTTGAAAGTCTGTTATGCAGAATCGTTACCGGGCGGGTATGGGCAAAAACGATTACCACCCAGGGTACACGCGTATTGGGCTGCGCACACGAGCGCTGCCAGTGGCAGAAAAAGCGAGTGGGCAAGCATGTGCCGCGGTCGGCAGGGAGCGAGCCAGCTGTGTCTGGCGAAGCTTCCGCCGGGTACCGCAAACGGACACACGCCCGTGCGTTTCTTTGGTTGCATTTTTGGGCAAAAGGTGATAGGATAGGATAGAAGGCTACCATTTTTATGGTTTTTGAGGTGTATTATGTGTAGGACAGTCATGAAAATGCGGGAACTACCGTTGATCCGGCGGATCAACGGCTTTTTGGCATCCCCTTATTATATCATGCTGGTGATCCTGGCAACCGCCGTGGCAAACCTGTTTGCCCTGGAGCTGGTGGTGTACACCCTTTTTGTGCTGGCTGCCCTGTATACGGCGGTGCTGGGCAAGGATCTGCTGCCCTGGGTTCCTATGATCGTCTGCGGATACCTGGCGCCCTCGATGGGAAGCAATCCGGGCAAGAATGCCCAGTCCATTTTCAATGCCGGTCACGGCGGTGAGTATGTGCTGGCGCTGGCCGCAGTGGTGGTGCTGTCACTGACGGTATATGCCTGCACCCACAGCAAGGACTTCTTTGGCAGAAAACGGCGCTTATTATGGGGACTGCTGGTGCTGGCCGGTGCCTATCTGCTGGGCGGTCTGTTTAGTCCCGCGCATCCTCAATTTACCGGGAAAAATCTGGTATTTGCGGCCCTGCAGGGCGCGTCCTTGATCGTGCCTTACTATGTGATCAGCGGCGGTGTCCGGTGGGAGGAAAGCCGCAAGGACTATTTCTGCTGGACAGGCTTCGGCGTAGGCTGCCTGCTGGTGGTGGAGATCCTTGGGATCTATCTGACCGGGGATATTATTGATCACGGCGTCATTGACCGGGATCGGATCTATGCCGGTTGGGGTATGTACAATAACATGGGCGGCTTGCTGGCTATGATGATTCCCTTTGCCTTTTACATGGGACATCGGTATGGCCGTGGCTGGCTGGGTATTTTGATCGGTGCCGGTTTCATGGGCGGCGTGGTCATGACCTGCTCCAGAAGCTCCATTATTATGGGCGCGGCCATTTTCCTGGTGTGCCTTGTTTTGATGCTGCGTACCCATCACACCAAACAGGATTGGATCGCTTTGGGCGTTTTGTTGGGTGTAACCTTGGTTATGGTGCTGGTGTTCCGGCATCAGCTGGCCAAGATGTTCTGGATCTTGATCAGCAAGGGCACCAGCCTGAACTATCGGGATCAGGCCTGGGCAGAGGGATGGAAGCAATTTTGCAAGTATCCTGCTTTCGGCGGCGGATTTTTCCCCATTGATTTTACACCCTACGACTTTTCTACGGTGGACAGCTTCTCCGGCTTCTTCCCGCCCCGGTGGCACAATACGGTGATCCAGCTGCTGGCAAGCACCGGTATTGTGGGCTTGCTTGCCTATGCCTTCCATCGGGTGCAGACTGTGCGTCTGGTACTGAAAAACCGCAGCAGGGAAGTGCTGTTCATCGGTGCATCTATGCTGGTGCTGGTGGCCACCTGTATATTTGATTGCCATTTCTTCAATATCGGCCCGGTGCTTTTTTATTCCATGGGCCTGGCATTTATAGAAAATCATTTGTAAAATACTTGCAAGTTTTACAATCAGATGGTATTATATAAATTAGCGAATTATGAAATAATTTAAGGAGGAAAACCATGACTTCCAGCGAAAAGAAGCAATTGCAGATCACTGCCTGCAAGGTGCGCATGGGTGTGATCGAGTCCACCTACGGCGCCAAGGCAGGTCACCCCGGCGGCAGTTTGTCCGCTGCAGAGGTATTTACCTACCTGTACTTCAAGGAAATGAACATTGATCCTA
Source organism: Faecousia sp. (assembly GCA_045577035.1). Taxonomy (GTDB): domain Bacteria; phylum Bacillota; class Clostridia; order Oscillospirales; family Oscillospiraceae; genus Faecousia. The sequence continues at coordinate 7,479 of JAZNHQ010000024.1, forward strand.
AGAACCCCAAGTTGGAGGATCGTGACCGCTTCGTACTGAGCAAGGGCCACACCGCCCCCGGCCTGTACGCAGCTCTGGCCAACCGTGGCTTCTTCCCTGTGGAGGATCTGCCCACCCTGCGCCATATTGACCCCTACCTGCAGGGTCACCCCAACATGAACACCGTCCCCGGTGTGGATATGTCCACCGGCTCTTTGGGCCAGGGTATTTCCACTGCTGTGGGTATGGCGATGGCCGCCAAGTACACCGGTAAGCAGAACCGTGTTTACTCCCTGCTGGGTGATGGCGAGATCCAGGAAGGCCAGGTTTGGGAGGCTTGCATGGCTGCTGCCCACTACAAGCTGGATAACCTGTGCATCGTCGTGGATAACAACGGTCTGCAGATCGACGGCAGCGTTGCCGATGTTATGAGCCCCTATCCCATCGTGGACAAGCTGATCGCCTTCGGTTTTGAGGTGGAGGCCATTGACGGCCATGACTTCGATGCCATTGAGGCTGCCTTTGAAAAGGCTAAGAGCGTTAAGGGCAAGCCCTTTGCCATTGTAATGAATACCGTTAAGGGCAAGGGCGTTTCCTACATGGAGAACGATGCCGGCTGGCACGGCAAGGCTCCCAATGATGCAGAATACGAGCAGGCCATGAATGAGCTGAAGGCTCAGCTGGCAGAATTGGAGGCGTAATTATGGCAGAAATGAAGAAAGTCGCTACCCGTGACAGCTATGGCGCAGCTTTGACTGAGCTGGGGGCTGTGCATAATGACCTGGTGGTTCTGGATGCCGACCTGGCTGGTGCCACCAAAACCGGCGTATTCAAGAAGGCATTCCCCGACCGTCACTTTGATTTCGGCATTGCCGAGGCCAACATGGTTTCCGCTGCTGCCGGTATGTCCACTGCAGGTCTGGTGCCCTTCGCATCCAGCTTTGCTATGTTCGCTGCCGGCCGTGCCTTTGAGCAGGTTCGTAACTCCATCGGCTATCCCCACCTGAACGTGAAGATCGGTGCCACCCACGGCGGCATCTCTGTCGGTGAGGACGGCGCAAGCCACCAGTGCTGCGAGGACTTTGCCCTGATGCGCTCCATTCCCGGGATGGTTGTGATGAGCCCCGCTGACGACGTGAAAGCCAAGGCTATGGTCCGTGCGGCTTATCTGCATGAAGGCCCCGTGTATATGCGTTTCGGCCGCGCTGCTGTGCCTGTGATCCACGGTGATGACTTTACCTTCCAGATCGGTAAGGGCGAAGTTCTGAAAGAAGGCGCTGATGTTGCTATCATTGCCAACGGCCTGCTGGTTGCAGAGGCTCTGACCGCTGCGGAAGAACTGGCAAAGGACGGTATCAATGCCATGGTCATCAATATGGCCACCATCAAACCTCTGGACGATGAGCTGGTTCTGGCTGCTGCCAAGAAATGCGGCAAGGTGATCGTCTGTGAAGAGCATTCCGTCATTGGCGGTCTGGGTGAGGCTGTCTGCAGCCTGCTGTCCCGGAAGATGCCCACTCCCGTGGCTTTCGTGGGTGTTGAGGATGTCTTCGGTCATTCCGGTCCTGCCGGTGCGCTGCTGAAGCAGTTTGGCCTGTCCGCTGAGCATATCGTGGCAGTTGCCAAGGGCATGATGTAATCGTAATCACGCAAC
>JAZNHQ010000025.1:0-61097 GCA_045577035.1 Faecousia sp.
CCTTCAGAGCCTTGCGGTAGTTCAAAATGGCAGTGGCGTCTAAGGAGGTGTTATGGGTCAGCTGAGCCATGGTAGACAGGCTGGTGCTCATGGACTTGGAGATGGCGCGGCGGATACCGCTGAACTTTACGTCCTCGTAGGCGGGGCCGTCAGAAACCACAGTTTTGGCAGCAGCGGGAACGCCCTCAGCAATCAGCTTCTGAACATCGCGCTCGATGATACGGCCATTGGGGCCGGTACCCACAGCCAGGGATGCATCCACACCGGCAGCCTTTGCCAGCTTGGCGGCTCTGGGAGATACGGGAGCGCCGGGCACGATCTGCGCAGCAGGTGCAGCGGTCTCAGCCACAGCTACGGGGGCAGCCTCGGGAGCAGCTTCAACTGCTGCGGGGGCTGCACCGGGCTTCAGGCAGTCGGTGGGCTCGCCCTTGGGGCCAACGGCACAGACATTTTCCATGCAGGGAACTTCCTCGCCCTCTTCAAAGAAGATGGCCAGCAGCTCACCCTCAGCAGTGGACTCACACTCGAAGGAAGCCTTGTCAGTTTCGTATGTAAACAGGATATCGCCGATCTTGATCTGGTCGCCTACCTGCTTCAGCCACTCACCAATGATGCAGCTTTCCACAGTGATACCGGCCTTGGGCATGATCACAGCCTGGGCCTTGGTATTGCAGGCAACAGGTGCAGCAGCTGCGGGAGCAGCGGCGGCAGGTGCGGCAGCAGGTGCCTCAGCAGCACTGCCACCCTTCAAACCGGAGCAATCCTCACCGGGATTGCCAATGGCGCAGACGTTCACCAGGCAGGGAACCTCGTCGCCCTCTTCGTAAAAGATTTCCAGCAAAGTACCCTCTGCTGTGGATTCACACTCGAAGGAAGCCTTATCTGTTTCGTAGGTGAACAGGACATCACCGATTTTAACAGGATCGCCAACCTTCTTTTCCCATGTTCCGATAATACAGCTTTCCACTGTAATGCCCGCCTTGGGCATAATGACTGCGTTTGCCAAGATAGATCCTCCTTAAGTTTATTTGTTAAGCTTTGTTAATTATAACACGATGTAACATCGTTAGTCAACATATTATTTCTACAAAAGTACCACACCGGCAGCCTCTGCAGCCTGTACAAAATCATCAGGCATGGGCACATCGGAGATCAGATAGTCCACATCCTGGAATTTTGCAAAGGTATAGGGCATGAGGCATTTAAGCTTATCTCTGCCGCACATAAGGACGCTTGTCCGCGCCTTTTGGATCACCATACGCTTGACCAGCATATCCCCTTCCGTGCCGCAGGTAAAGCCTGCATCCACACTGCAGCCGGACACGCCGATGAAAGCCATATCAATATTGATATTTTCCAGCATTTGCAGGGTGTTCTGCCCGGACAGGGCCAGGTTTTTCCGATTCATGGTGCCGCAGCACAGGGTAACCACCGGATTATGCAGCCGGCAAAGCTCCAAAGCAATGCTGGGGCCGGTGGTAAAAATGTTCAAATTAATGTCCGGCAAAGCCTGTGCCAGAGCCAGATTTGTGGTACTGGCATCCAGGAAGATAGCACTGTGTGGCTGCAGCAGCTCCAAAGCCTTCCGTGCCATTACATTCTTGCCGGGATTGTTGGCGTTCATGCGGATATTGAACTCCACATCCCCATCGTGGCGAACCGATTTTGCACCACCACGAATTTTTACCACAGTACCGGCTCTTTCCAGCGCATCCAGATCCCGGTGAATGGTCATCAGAGAGATCTCCGGAAATAAGGCCTGCAATTCCTTGATCGTCACCACATTTTTTTCTTCAATGTAGTTACGCATGTTCTCCTGTCGAATACTATACATAGTGTTACCTCAAATGTTATGTTTTGTTATCAACAATCATAATATAACATCTTATCACAGGTCTTGTCAATTATTATTTCGCCAAAGATTGACGAAATTGAGATTTGTGCATATAATATTCCCAATCTGATAAGCAAGGGTGTATTTATGATCAATACCATAAAAATATACGAGGCTACAGGAGTAGATCCCCACGAGAATTTGGCTACGGAGCAGTATCTGTTGGAGCAACTGCAGCCGGGGATATGCATTCTGTATTTGTGGCAGAACCAAAACACCGTGGTCATCGGAAAGAATCAGAACACCTGGGCAGAGTGCCGGGTCTCCCTTTTGCAGCAAGAGGGCGGCAAGGTGGCACGGCGGCTGTCCGGCGGCGGTGCGGTGTTCCACGATTTGGGTAATCTGAATTTTACCTTTTTGGTAAGGGACGAAAACTACGATGTGGACAAGCAGCTGTCCGTCATCGCCCAGGCCTGCAAAATGGCCGGTATCAGCGTGGAGAAGTCCGGCAGAAATGATTTATTGACCGATGGCCGCAAGTTCTCCGGCAACGCCTTTTACCACAGCCAGGGCAATTCCTATCACCACGGCACATTGCTGATCGCATCCGAAATGGATAAGCTGCAGCGGTATCTGAGTCCCTCCAAAGCCAAGCTGGAAGCCAAGGGTGTCAGCTCTGTGCGCTCCCGGGTTGTGAATCTGACGGAGCTCGCCCCGAAACTGACTGTAGACGCCATGAAAGAAAACATGGCGCGCGCCTTTGAAATCATTTACGGCTTAAAGGCAGAGCCGGTGATCCTGTCCCAGGATGATCAGCAAAGAATAGCTGAATTGGCTGAAAAGAACCGCAGCTGGGAGCATCTGTTTGGCACTCCCCTGCCCTTTACTTTCCAATGCGAGCAGCGATTCCCCTGGGGTGGTATCCAACTGGATATCCAGGCCAAGGGCGGCATTATCCAGGCTGTCAAGATCTATTCCGACGCCATGGACTGGCAGCTGCCCGGCATGATTGAAGCCGCTCTCACCGGCTGCCGCTTCTGCAAGGAAGATATGTGCAGCAGTTTACAATCCGCCATTTCCGATCCGATCATCTATAATGACCTGCAAGCTATGATACAAGCGCTGGATATATAAAATAAGTGCAAGGTGAATCCACCTTGCACTTTTTTATCAAATTTCAATTTGGTCAATGACGGAGCGGAGCTTGGCGGCGCTGGCTTGCAGCTTGGCAATCTCTTCCTCGGTCAGAGTGCTGAGGATCTTGCCGCGAACACCGTCGCGATCCACGATATTCAGCACGGACAGACACACATCCTCCACGCCGTATTCTCCATGCATCATGGTAGACACAGTCAGCGCCGTACCTGCACCGGAGTAAATGCACTTACAAATATGGCACACGGACATGGACACCGCAAAGAAGGTAGCGCCCTTATTTTCAATAATCAGGCCACCGGATTTCTTGACGAACTGCTCCACTTCCTCATATTCCTGATTCCACTCGATCCGAGCCTTATCGGGAGAGGTTTCCTTATAGGTATCAATATGGTTATTGGCAATATGCGCCAAGGACCAGGGAACAAAGGAGCTGTCACCGTGTTCGCCATATACATGGGCGTGGACATTCTTGGGGCTGATATAGAAACGCTTAGCCAGCTCCGACTGCAGACGGCTGGTATCCAAAATGGTGCCGGAGCCGATAATCTGATTTTCGGGCAGGCCGGAGATCTTAGTGAACACATAGGTCAGTACATCCACCGGGTTGGAAACGATCACATAGATGGCATTGGGGGCAACCGCCACCACATTTTTGGCCACATCCTTCAGGATGTTCACATTTGTCTGTGCCAGATCCAGGCGGGTCATACCCGGCTTTCTTGCAATACCGCAGGTGATCACAACAATGTCAGATTCCGCTGTATCCGCATAGTCTCCGGAACGAACAATGGCAGGAGAATGGAACGGCGCACCCTGGTAAATATCCGGTGCCTCGCCCACCGCCTTTTTTTTATTTACATCTACCAAAACGATCTCAGAGGCTACGCCCTGGATCATCAGGTCATTGGCAACAGTAGCGCCTACGCTGCCGGCACCGATCACACTAATCTTGCTCATATTTCATCTCTCCTTTTTTATGCAAAATGACGGTCAGAATCATTTTGTATCAATACCATTATATCGTCTCCACGCGTTAAATCAACATGGGATTTCGTTGAATTTTAACATTCTAAGACAAGCCATTTCTGTCATTCTGACGAAGACAAACGACATTGCTTTGAAATGTCGAATTTAAGCATAAAAAATCGCTCCCCAGGGCATTTGCGCCTTGGAGAGCGGGCTTTATTTACTTATTTGCCTGCTACGCCGGGCTGGGTCATGGAGTATACATCCAGTACCCTGGCGGCCTCCTCCTGAGTCAAAATGTTCTTCTCGATCAGCAGCGTGCGAATGGGGATACGCTTGCTCAGTGCTTCCTTGGCAAGGGTGGCTGCCTGGGCATAGCCGATATAGGGACACAGGGCGGTGACGATGCCTACGCTGGCATTGAGCAGCTCGTTGCAGCGCTCTTCGTTGGCGGTGATGCCATCCACGCAGTTGACGGTGAAGGTATCCACTGCACGATCCAGCATTTTAATGGACTGGAACAGGGCTTCAAACACCACAGGCTCAAAGGCGTTCAGTTCGAACTGACCGGCTTCCACAGCCATGGAAACGGTCACATCGTTGCCCATAATTCGGAACGCCACCTGGTTTACCACCTCGGGGATCACAGGATTGACCTTGCCGGGCATAATGGAAGAGCCGTTCTGACGGGCAGGCAGGTTGATCTCACCGAAGCCGGTCTTGGGACCGGAGGACATGAGCCGCAGATCGTTGGCGATTTTGGACAGTGCCAAAGAGCAATCCTTTACGGCGCTGGACACAGCGGCAAAGCCGTCAATATTCTGGGTGCCGTCGATCATATCCTCTGCCTGGTGGAAGGGGAACCCTGTCAGCTCTGCCAGGATCTGGGTCACATGGTCAAAATAATCTCTGTCGGCGTTGATACCGGTGCCGATGGCAGTACCGCCGATGTTCACCGGGTACATTTCCTTCTGCACACCCTTGATGCGGTTCAGTCCACGCAAAACAGCGGTGGCATAGGCGCCGAATTCCTGACCCAAACGCACAGGTACAGCGTCCTGCAGCTGGGTTCTGCCCATCTTAATGATGGAATCGAACTCCTTAGCCTTACGGCAGAAAGATGCATACAGCCCTTCCAGGCTGGCGATCAGTCCCTGCAGCAGCACCAAAGTGGTCATCTTACCGGCGGTGGGAACGATATCGTTGGTGGACTGGCCGCAGTTTACATGGTCATTGGGATGCACCAGGCTGTAGTCGCCCAGCACACCGCCCAGCTTGCGAATAGCCACATTGGCAATGACCTCGTTCACATTCATGTTCATAGAGGTACCTGCACCGCCCTGGATAGGGTCTACGATAAACTGATCGTGATAGTCACCGGCGCAAATATCATCGCAGGCGGCAATAATGGCATCGGCAATGGCAGGCTCCAGAGCGCCAGCCGCCTTATTGGCCATAGCACAGGCCTTTTTCAAAAGTGCCAGAGAGTCGATCATTTCCCGGCGCATTTTCAGACCGGTGATGGTAAAGTTCTCCATAGCACGCAGAGACTGCACGCCGTAATAAGCCTGGGCAGGTACATCCTTCTTGCCGATGGAGTCACTCTCCATGCGCATATTGTTTTGCTTCATCATTTCCATAGCTAACACCCCAAAATATGTATTCATTTTCCAAACCCTATGGAGTATAGCACCATTTATAAGTATAATCAAATACCTATAATTATATAATGATTATAATATATATGTTATATTTATATTGACTTATGCGCTGGGCTCATGCTATGATACAAAGGAAAGGAAGTGTGGATATGGAAGATCTATTCAGCCACCGGGAGCTGGTATATACCATTTATCAAGAGAAGAGCTTTTCCAGAGCCGCGCAGAAATTATTTATTGCGCAGCCCTCATTAAGTCTGACCATAAAGAAGCTGGAACAAAAGATCGGTATGCCCCTGTTTGACCGCACCACCAAGCCCATCACCTTAACAGAAGCCGGAGCGCAATATATTGCCGCTGTAGAATCCATTCATCAAGTGGAGGATTCCTTTGACAGCTATCTGCGCTCTGTGAATAATCTGGAAGCAGGTTCTCTGGGCATTGGCAGCAATCAGCTATTATCCTCCCTGGTACTGCCCCGGTATATCTCTGCTTTCACGCAGAAATACCCTGGCATTCACTTGTCTTTGTTGGACGCCAACTCCACCACTCTGGAAAACGAGATCACTGCCGGTCATCTGGACATGGTCATTGACAACCATGTATTGCCCGACGACGTGTTTGAACGAAGACTGCTGTCCACAGAACGATTGTTCCTGGCAGTTCCCAAAACCTTTGCCCAGTGCAAAGGGTTAGAAAGCTACCAGCTTACATATGCGCAAATTATGGAAGGCAGCCCTTGTCTGAATCCGGTGCCGTTGGAAAATTTTTCTCAAGTACCTTTCATTCTGATGAATCGGGATAACGATGCCCGCAAACATACCAACGCTATTTTCCAGGAAACCGGCTTTTGCCCAAGAGTCCTGTTTGAAATGGATCGACTGGCTACTCTATATTCCTATGTGGAAATGGGGACGGCCGCCTCAGTGGTCAGTGACACGCTGATCAAAAACATTCGAGGCATTGATCAAAGCCGTATTGTGTTCTATCCCCTGCCCACGCAGCATGCACAGCGGGAAATCTTCATATCCTATAAGCGCAACAAATTCCGCTCCAAGGCCATGGAAATATTCATGGACAGCCTGGAAAACCTAACAGAAAAAACAGCCTGCTAAAGGCCGGTGCACCATAGTGATAAACCGGTTTTGAACGACCCCTTTCCTGCAATATCGCACAAAAAATTCCCGAAATGCGTCAGCATTCCGGGAATTTTGTTGTTTATCTTGCAGAAAAGTTGTCACTTCAAAACTGCGTTGCACCTAGAAAAGGCGGAGATTCGCGCCAATCAAGGCAAAAAGCACAGGAATCCTTTGTGGATTGCGAGCATTTTTAACGCAGATTGGTGCGGATAAACGCCTTTTCTAGGCGATTTATCACTGTGGCGCACCGGCCAAGAGGGTGATCTTTTTTTGTTACGATATTAAGGATGCTCCACTGCGAAATCCACAGAGGCATCGGTGATATAGCCGGTCAACTCCTGGATATCACCAACACGGAAAGCCAGGTGTTTTCCGTATTTGCTGCTGTCAAATAAAAAGAACTGCCGCTTGGAATTACGGATCATCAGCTTACGCAGTACGGTTTCTTGTTCAGACTGATCGGAAATGATGCCGTTTTCATCAATGCCCTGGGAAGAGAAGAAGCAGATATTGGCATAGAACTCACCAATGCTCCGTTCGGCCAGACTGCCCACCAGCGCATAAGAGTTTTCCACAGGCAGACCGCCGGTCAGATAGCAGCGGATATGTTTCTCTTTGAGTCGTTCAGTTACCAGGGTACTGTTAGTGATAACGGTTATATTTTGCTCAGGAGTGAGGAATTCCGCAATACGGCTGACAGTGGAGGAGGCATCTAAAAAAACAACATCTCCAACTTTTATCAGCTTGGCTGCCTTTTTTGCAAGCTGTGCCTTTGCCAGGGAATTGCTCTGGTTGCGGATCTCGAAAGGAACTTCCCGGTTCTCGTAATCCGGAACTGTGGCACCACCAAAGCACCGGTGGATCAATCCGGCATGTTCCATGGCGGACAGGTCTCTGCGAATGGTAATGGGGGCAACACAAAGGCTTTGTGACAGATAGTTGACAGTGCAGTATTTGCGGTTTTTGATGATTTCCAGTATTTTATCTTGTCTTTCTTTGATGATCATTTCTGCTCCTCTTTGTTCGTTTTGGAATAAGATTCTGTTTTCGTATCAATTATTTGGGCATTGGTTGACTTGTAAAAGTTCTTTTTTATAATAATAGCATAGAATATGATCGAAGTCAAATAAGGAGAAATCGCAATAAGATTCGCAAGAATGCAAATACTGAAGCTATGAGGTGTTGGCATGGTAAATAAAGACGAATGTAGAAATGAGATCCTGCGGGACGAGGCAGACCGATTTGCCGCAGAGCAGTATGTCAGTAGCGGTTACTATCTGCATTTCCACAGAAATGTTGAGATTTACGGTGTAGTCAAGGGAAAGGTTTGCGTGACCGTTGCCGATCAGCAATGCAACTTGTCCGATGGGCAGATTGCCATCATCGACGGACTGGAAAATCACAGCTATGAGATCGACGGCGAAGCATAGGTTTTCTTCTTCCATATTGGCACCCAGTATCTGAGTAATGTGCACTCCCTGTATCCCAAGAAACGCTTGCCTTATTGGCTTCTGGATACGGAGTATAATGAATCTCTCTATGCGCAGATCGAGCCTTTGCTTAATATGGACAAAACGGTGTCTGAGCTGAAGCGGATCGGCATTGTCTGTCAGCTGTTTTCGGATATTATTGAGCATTACGGTGTTGTGGAAAGAACCGATAATGTTGGCGGTAATTCCGATATTGTTACAGAGATCATTCAATACATCTACGATCATTACAATGAAGTAATTACACTGGAAACCCTATCCAAGGTGTTCTATATTTCTCCCAAAGCATTAAGCAAAAAGATTCGAAAACGCCTAAATGTGGATTTGCGTGTATTTGTAAACGATGTTCGTGTTCAGCGGGCAGTAGAAATGCGAAATGATCCTCAGCATAAAGGGAAGACCCTTGCTGAAATTGCCAGTATGTGCGGATTTGCGAACATGGGCACATTCTACCGCAGCTATGAAAGAAACTTTAAATTCGCAAAACTCAATGATAAATAAGGAAAAGGTGCAGATAACTGTCAAAGTTATCTGCACCTTTTGTTTTATAGAGCCATTTCCGCATTTGCTCGAAATTTTCCGGGGGAGATACCGATGTTGCGGCGAAATGCCGTGGAGAAATAGTTGATATTAGTATAGCCGCACATTTGTGCAACAGTGCTGATGGGCAGTTCTGTGGTCTTTAATAGGTTTTTGGCTTGATTGAGGCGAATCTCCGTGATAAATACCTGCGGAGATTTCCCTGTGTGTTGCTTAAACAAATGCTGTACAGTAGATTCAGAACAGGCGCAAGCCTGCGCAATACTGCGAACGGATAGCTCCTCCATAAAGTGATACTGCACATAGGCCAACAGGGAATCGAACATAGAGCTTTTGGTTTGGATCACCGGAATATCCGCCAGCATCATTTGCAAAAGTCGCAGCATATGGCACAGCGGCTTAATCAAGGTAGTCAAGCTTGTCAGATCTTCCTTTTCGTGTTTAAGACTATTGTTATACACACGCATCAGAGCGGACCGCTTCAAATAGAACTCATCAGACAATTGGTTGATCCGCTCTGTGGCACGCTCTTTATCTATGCCGTATCCACTGACACTGACAAAGGTTTTTTCATTGACGAAGAATACATACTCCTCCATACCGGCATAACACATTCCGAAAAGACATCCCTTTTTGTGCTGCTGAAAGACTTTTTGTTGGCACCGGACACATTTATGCCATGCCGCACTGTCTGTTTTTACCAGGGTACAAAAGGGGCTTCTGTGTATATTATGCTCCAGCAAACCGCCGATGCCTTTCCCGTGGACGCTGACATACAGTCCCATATCGTTCAAATAGGATATGTATTGATCAATATCACAAATTAATTGTGCTTTCATAGAATCACCCCAGTGCATTATAAACAATATTTGCAGAAAAGTAAATATACTTTGCAGAATATTAAATGAAAATTAGTTCAAAAGATAATACAATGATGTTATCACCATAATTGACACAAATTTGCTATCAGATTGGAAACTAACAGGAGGAATCATTATGCGAACACTGCAATATCAGACTGACCTTTGTGTGGTAGGCGGCGGCATGGCAGGCTTGTGCTGCGCCATTGCTGCAGCACGCCACGGCATCAAAACAGTACTTATGCATGATCGCCCGGTTTTGGGCGGAAATGCTTCCAGCGAGATCCGTATGTGGATCGGCGGCTGTCACGGTAAGGACAACCGGGAAAGCGGCATTATTGAAGAGATCTTTTTGGAAAACTTTTATCAGAACCAGGGGCTGAAGTATACTCTGTGGGATAGCGTTCTGTATGAAAAGGCCATGGCAGAGGAAAATCTGACTATGCTGCTTAATACAAGCTGTCTTGACTGTCAAATGGATGGCAATAAGATCCTCAGCGTAAAAGGCTGGCAATCCAATGCAGAGACCTTTCATGTGGTGGAGGCTACTTATTTTGCGGACTGCTCCGGTGACTCTATCCTGGCACCCCTGACTGGTGCAAAATACATGTACGGCAGGGAAGCCAAAAGCGATTTTAATGAAACCATTCCCCCGGATGTGGCAGACAAGAAAACCATGGGCATGAGCTGCCTGTTCCAGATTCGGGAGACTGACCATCCCGTACCTTACACACCTCCCGCATGGGCATATAAATACGAATCTGATGAGGATTTGCCCTATAAGGATCACCGCAATACCAAGAATAACAATTTCTGGTGGATCGAGATAGGCGGAGAGTGGGATTGTATTCACGACAGTGACCGCTGCCGTGAGGAACTCCTGAAGATCTGCTACGGCGTGTGGGATCACATGAAGAATTACGGTGATCACGGTGTAGAAAACTGGGAGCTGGAATGGATCGGCTTTTTGCCCGGAAAGCGGGAAAGCCGCCGCTATGTGGGCAAATATATCGTGAATCAAAACGATGTGGAGTCTGAAGGACGATTCGATGACATCGTAGCCTATGCGGGATGGACGATGGATGACCATTTCCCGGCAGGCTTCTATTACAAAGAAGGCTATCCCACCATCTACCATCCAGCACCTACTCCCTGGGGCTTGCCCTATCGGTGCATGATTTCTGAGAATATTGAAAACCTGTGCTTTGCAGGCAGAAATATCAGCGTGACCCATGCCGCCATGAGCTCGTCCCGGGTCATGGCTACTTGTGCTGTTTTGGGACAGGCCTTGGGTACTGCAGTGGCACAGGCTGTTCAGCAGGGCGTTTCCTTGGGAAATGTAAACATTCCTACACTGCAAAATACCCTTATGGAGGACGACTGCTTTATTCCCTGGCATAAGCGTGCCGTGTCTGCGTTGTCAATGCAGGCAGACTGCAGCAGTGATGTTGTCCGCAACGGCATAGACCGGGGCGAGGAAAACTGTTGGGTTGGCAATGAGGGTGATACGATTGAATACTGTTTTGACCGGGATACGCCTGTTCATACCATCCGTTTGGTGTTCGATAATGACATGAACCGCAAGTATCACAATATGCCCTGTAACTATCCGCTGGTAGAGACAAGATTCAAGCTTCCTGCCACACTGATCAAGCAGTTCCGGGTGGAAGGAATCTGCGCTGATGGCACAGTGCATAAACTTTGCGTAAATGAAAACCACCAGCGCTTCGTAAAGCTGCCGGTGGATTGGAATGTAAAAACTGTACGCTTTGTGCCCATTGCCACCCATGGTAGCGAGCAGTTCAGACTGTTTAGCTTCGAGCTTCAGTAAAAGTCTGAATAACTCAGGCAGTAGCGAAAATCAAACCTGTTTGCACGGTAATATGGTTCTGTGCAGGAAATAGTTGTGTTAATTTTTGAGTATGAATAAAAAGTAGGAAAATATTCTTAAAAACTATTCAAACCCAAATCATCGTTAAATTACAGCCGATAGGTGGTCTGACTTCGATATTTGCCCGGGGTAGTACCGGTTCTGCGTTTAAAGCAGTCGGAAAAATAGGCGTGGGATTGGAATCCGCAAGCGGTAGCCACATCAGCAATGGATTTTTGGGTGTTCATAAGCATGGCTTTGGCGGCGGTGATTTTGCGATCCATAATACAGTCGTGGGGTGTCGTACCCCGAACACGCATAAACAGTCTGTGCAGGTAAGAAGTGCTGACATTACAATACTTTGCCACTTCCTCTACAGTCAGCTCCTGTGCATAATGGGCATTGATATATCGAATAGCTCTGAATACGATGCGATTTGTCTGACCGGATACACCGTCCGGTCTGACAGCCAGCTCTGACAATTTGCCGATCAACAGAAGAAGCTTGCTCCCGGCAATCAGGCTGTCCGAGGTTTTGGATGACAAAAACAGCTTGATAATACTGCGAAAAGTATCCTCGTATAATGGGTCCTGGGTATGTACCACTGAGGGGATAGAATCCATAACGCGCTTGAAATCGCCAGTAACATCTGTCAGGTGCATGAACAGGCAACAAAAGGGCAGGGTACAGCTGCGACGATCCCCTGGTTTGGCAACAAGGATATCACCTTTTCGGGTGTGCCAGGTTTTTCCGTTGATTTGTACTGTACCACCGTCTTCGAGCATATATTCCACCTCATAATACAAGACGGTTCTGGTGGGTTCTTCCTCGTCTTCGGTGGTGGCAACAAACAGGCTTGCGGATCGAAATTTGGGCAGTTGATAGAGCATGTGTTTTCTCCTTTTTAAAACAGGTCAGAAAATCTAAAAAAATGTAATGATATTGGATAGTATTTTGATGAATAATTCGATATTATCATAAGTGAAAGTGAATGTAAAGTGGATTTTCTTCAGAAAATGCGCAAAGCCGCACTTGTTTTTGAGAATAAATTCTCAAATGGACAAATATGGAAAAACGAAAATTACTGATACTTCTTTCTGTTCAGTACGACAAAAAGTAAGTGTCAGAAATGTGGAGGATGCCAATATGAGAAAATGGAGTATACTTCCCAGATCATTGCTACTGATATTGCTAGTGGTGACGAGTCTGCTGGTGATGGCGGCTTGCAGTGATGAAAATGAGTCGGTAGAGGTCAGTAAGTCTGATGCACAGACTTGGCCGGAGTATGTTCTGTACTGGAATGTGGATCGGGACAAGCACCGCAGCTCCGACGGTTCTCCTGTAGAGGCTCGCAAACCGGCGGAAGACGGTAATTATCATATCCGTCTGTTCAAGGACGGCCAGGTTCAGGAATTCCTGGCGGCAGACCGTAAGACGGTCAGTGCCATCGATTCTGCATACCTGGTACCGGCTGTGGTGGATGAGAACGGAGTCATTACGCAGGTGCTGGATCTGTTTGATCTGAATATCACCTTGCGTGCCATGTATCACTATGTTTATCAAATTGACGGCAATGTGGCGCAAACCAACTCCAGCTACCGTTACGACGGTACCGATGATCCTCTGACTATCGAGGAGTATACCAATGTGTACGATATGACCGGTACCTCCGGCCCTGTAGGAACAGTTACCAACCTGGTGGAGGATGACCGTGTCATTGGCGTTGAAGATGCCGACGGAAGATTGACGGATGTTTTCGTCTATGTGCGCATGGGTACCAGCACCCGTATCAAGCGTGTCTGTGAGCATTGTAAGGAAGAAGTGGTCTGGACCCACTGGTATAAGGAAAACGCCGTTCCCGTGACCAACGGACACTATTATTTGGTGACGGATGTGCAGCTGGAATCCCAGGGAAGCATCAAGTTGGATCAGAAGATTTGTCTTGATCTGAACGGCCACACAATCACAGGTGGAGAGAATAAGCGTATCTATTCCTGTCACTATGCCAATGCGGAACTGGCGATCATGGACTATAGCCCTGAAAAGAACGGCAAGCTGGTTGCCCGCTGTAAAAAGGATGAAATCGGCGCACAGGGTGGCTGTGTGTGGATTCGCTACGGCAAGTTTAGTCTTTATGCCGGTACCTTGGATGGCAGTGCCTATACAACCAATGTAAACGGAGCTACTGTATCCGTACCGAAGAATGCCCAGTTTGATATGTACGGCGGCACGATCATCGGCGGTCTGTCGATTCCTGTTGTGAGCGAAACCGGCAAGGTTTCCCGCGGCATGGGCGGCGCCATCTATGTGGGCGGTACATTTAATATGTATGACGGTCAGATCTGCGATGGCTACGCCAAGAGTGCCTTCGACAAAACCACCGGTAAGTACGCGGTGGGCTACGGCGGCAATGTGATGGTTGCCGGTGGTATCTTCAATATGCATAACGGCACGATTTCCGGCGGCTATGCAGAAGGTGGCGGTGGTAATGTCTATGTGGTTTCCGGCGGTGAGTTTAATCTCTACGACGGCATGATCCGGGAGGGTACTTCCGTTCGGGAAAATACCAACGGCGGCAATGTGACTGTCGCCACCAAGTCCAAAATGCGCATGGAAGGCGGACACATTTGCTTTGGCGTGGCAACGCTTTACGGCGGCAATCTCCGCGTGGATGGCACCATGGATATGCTGGGCGGCCAGATCTACGGCGGTCGGATCTATGATGTCAAAGCCAATGAAATTAAGGAATTTGATCATTCCCAAAATGTATATTTCCCCAGGGGTAATTTCAATATGTACGGCGGCCGTGTCTACGGTGGCTTCCTGGCATTGGATGCAGCAGCCAACGACGATCAGAAGCCTGTACTGTTCCTCACCGGCATCGCTAAGGTTTATGGCGCACCGGAAGGGGAGAGCAATCTAAAAATTTCCACCAATAACGATGGTGTTATTACTAAGGTAGGTAAACTCTACGGCTCTGCAAAGATTGGTCTGACAGCAACGGGCCTGTTCTCTCAAAAAACCGCAGAAGCCAATAAGGATTATTTCATCGTAGATTATCCCGGCATTACTGTGGATCATTATCAGGAACGGCTGTTGGTTGGCCGTGTCGGTTGCTTGTGCATGCAGCAGGTACATATTGGCGAGTGTACCGGTGAGCCTGTGGTTTGGGGCGCACAGATCAGCAATGAATGGCTTCCCTCCACCTCCGGTTATTACTACCTGGCGCAGGATGTAACGCTGAGCCGTCAGCTGACCCTGGCAGAAAATGCGCATGTGGTCATTGATCTGAACGGTCATAATATCAGCTTTGACGGTGGTCGAACCATGGCTATTAACAATCCGGGCAGCTTGACCATTGTAGATTCCGTGGGAACAGGCAAGGTTTCCGCAGTTACGGATAAGTGTGATAACGGTATGGTGGTCAATGTAAACCATGCCCAGGCAGTATTCAATCTGTACGGCGGTGCCATAGACGGCAGCGGTGTTACCAATGGCAATAACGGTGCTGTGGTCAATGTGGCCGGTACTATGAATATGTACGGCGGCAGTGTTCTTGGCGGCAAGGGCGTCAATGGCGGTACGGTGCGTGTTTCCAATGAGAATGCAGCATTGAACATGACAGGCGGTACCATTTCCGGCGGCACTGCCCAGCGAGGCGGCGCGATCTTCAACGCAGGTACCATCCAGATGCGTGGCGGTGCCATTAATGGCGGCAGCGCAGATAACGGCGGCGCCATTTACAACACAGGCAATGTGATCATCAGCGGCGGTACCGTAACCGGCGGTACGGTCTCCGGCCAGGGCAGTGCCATCTATAGCGGTAACATTGTAAAAATGACCGGCGGTACCATCGCCCGTGGCGAATACTTAAAGGCCGCTGTGGTTTATCAGAAGGGTGAAAACGCTTTGTTTGAGATCACCGGCGGTATGCTGGACGGTTCCACAGCAGGCTCCGGCGCACAGATGGGTGCCATTACTGCCTGGAGTGGCAGTACGGTAACTGTCAACGGCGGAACCATCCAGGGTAACCCCAAGAGTCTGTATGCTTACAGCGCTACCGTCAATATTCAGTCCGGTACGGTGACAGGAAATCAGCTGTATATCAGCGGTGATACTGCAGCAAAAATTCCGTCTACAATAAATTTGACCGGCGGCAGTATTCCCAAGGAGATCTATCTGCGCTACGGCAATGCCTTCGTTTCCGGCAATCCCGTATTGAACGGCTTTAATTGCTATGATGCAGATCAGAAGATTACCATTGCCACCCTGACAGAGGGTGCAGATGTGTCAGTCAAGGCGCTGAGTTATCAAAACAAAGTGCATCCTAACTATACACTGACCGATGTGAATGCACTGACATATATGCACGAAGCCACCAATACCTATGAGCTTTCCTGGGTAGACGGTGAAGGCCTTTGGATCGGTAAGGTTGAGGAGGATCCCAATTCCCGGAAAGCCTGTGCGGTCTGTGCCGGTGCTTATGAGGATTGTGAGCATACCCAGCTGGTGGAGTATACCGGTATTACGACCTTGCCCACCAAGAGCGGCCATTACTTCCTGACTGAGAGCATTACCTTGGAGGGTCAATGGACAGTACCTGCCAATACTGAAATTGTGTTGGATCTGAACGGCAAGACCATTGAAAGCCCCAAGCGTGCCATTGCTCTGAACAAGGCTGGAACCTTGACCATTACGGACTCCAAGGGTAGCGGTGTCATTGCGGCAAAAACTGCCACCAAGGATAACGGCATGGTGCTTAATGTAAACAATGTGGATGCCGTGGTGATTATGTATGCCGGTACTTTGGATGGCTCCAGTGTAACCAATGGCAATAACGGTGTGAATGTGAATGTGGCCGGTACCTTTAAGCTGTACGGCGGCACCATCATCGGCGGCAAGGGCGCTACCGGTGGCTGCGTTCGTGTAAACAATGCTAAGGCTGTGTTCGAAATGTACGGCGGTAGCATCTACGGCGGCAAAACCAGCGGCTTAGGTCACAATCTTTACATCAAGAATTGTGAATATGTGTTGCTGGCCGGTGGTCAGATTGCCGGCGGTGTGTACTATGAGGGCGGTGTGCTGCAGCTGGAAGGCGATATTGTGATCGACAATGCGCTGACTGCTCAGTTTGGCGAAGACCTGTATGTGCCCACCTACAGCCTGAAAATGCCTACCCAAAAAACTGCCCAGCTCAGCGGCACACTATCTGCCCAGGCAAGAATCGTCATGAGCCTGGCGAGCAGCTCAGTGGTCGTTCATAATGTGGCTGAGCAGTCCCAGTGCGAATACTTCTTCCTGACGGATACGGAGTGTGTGCGCACTTATGACCCCGAAGCAAAGACACTCACCTTAACTGCAAAGGAGTAAATTATGAAAAGAATAATTGTTTTGATTCTCTGCGCGGTTATGCTTTTAGGCTGTGTAGGCTGCAGCGAAGGGGACTCCTCCGCCCAGCAAAACGACCAGGGCAACGGCAGCTTTCGGGTTGGCTATAGCCGCTATAATATTACCCCGGAGGTCAGTGTCGGTTTGGAAGGATACGGCAATGTCAGTGACCGTATGTCCGACAATGTGCTCAGCTCTTTGTATTTGACCTGCCTAGCTATTTCCGATGCCAATGGAAATACGGTTCTTCTTTATGGCATTGATGGTACAAACAGTGATTTAAACATTACCAGCACCATTCGCAATAAGGTTTCTGAGGCTACAGGTGTGCCCACCGACAACATTATGATTAGTGCTACCCACACCCACTCTTCTCCGGAAATCGAAAATCCTATCTTTCAGGCATCGATCCTGGAGGGTGCGGTGAAAACGGCGCAAAAGGCACTGGCAGAGCAACAGGAGACTACCATGGAGATCGGCACAGTGCAGACCGAGGGCCTGACCTTCGTCCGTCATTATGTGCAGGAGAACGGCAATATTGTAGGCGATAACTTTGGCGACAAATCTGCCAGTCCCATTGTAGGTCATGTCCGGGAAGCGGACAGCGAAATACAGCTGCTGCGCTTTCCTTGTGGGGATGCAAAGGATATTGTGGTCATGAATTTCGGTGCCCATCCTACGCTTACCGGCGGTGCCGATAAATATGACATCTCTGCTGACTTTGTAGGCGCCTGCCGGGAAAAGATGGAGCAGGAACTGGATTGCAATTTCCTATATTTTACCGCAGCTGCAGGTGATCAGAATGCATCTTCCCGTATTGCGGAAGAACAGAAGTATACAGGCTGGAAGGGTCACGGCTATCAGTTGGCAGAATATGCCATTAATGGTATGGATTCTTTGACTGAGGTAAAGACCGGCGACATACAGATCATAGAGCAAAAGGTAGAAGCCAAGTATTGCTACGATGACGGTGATCTTTTGCAATATTGCAGCCTGGTATTCAATGCCTATAACTCCGGCGGTGCAACTGCAGCCAATGCAGTTGGTCGTCCATTGGGCATTAACAGTATCTACCATGCCCGTGCCATCAACCGCCGCGCTACCCAAAAGGATTTACAGGGTGAAAGCACACAGGTCACCGTGAATACCATTGCGATCGGCGATGTTGCTTTCGTGGTCGCTCCATATGAGATGTTTAGTATCAATGGCAAGCAGATCAAGGAAAACAGTCCCTATGAAATGACCTTTATCCTGACCCTGGCCAATAGCCACAATGGCTATTTTGCCTCAGATTCGGCATTTGATCATGGCTGCTATGAGGTGGATAACCGTTACTTTGTCCGCGGTACTGCGGAGCAATTTGCCCAGTGCTTTATTGATATGCTGGCAGAAATGAAAGAGGGATAAATATGTCGCGCTATATACCCATGCCGGCTTATCCGGATATGATGCCGGTGGATATTTCCTTTGTGTTTGAAAACGAAAAGCCCGCAGGTAAACACGGTTTTGTACGGGCAGACGGCCATGACCTGCGCTTTGAAGACGGCACCTTGGCAAAGTTTTGGGGTGTCAACTTCAACGGCGGCGCTTGTTTCCCGGGCAAAGAATATGCCCGCCAGGTAGCCAGAAGATTGGCACAGGCAGGCTGTAATATCGTTCGCTTCCATCAGCTGGATGCGGAGTGGGATACTCCCAACTTGTTTGCCTTTTCCAAGGGAAAACGGGTAACCACTACCCGCAAGTTAGACGAAAGATCCTTGGACAAGCTGGATTATTTGGTCTATGCCTTGAAGCAGGAAGGAATTTACTGCTACCTGGACATGATGACCTACCGCAAGTTTAAGGAGGAGGACGGTGTACCGTTTCACAAGGACTTGTTGGATGCAGCAAAACCCTGGAGCATTACCAGTCCTTGCCTTATTGAACTGCAAAAGGAATACGCTACGCAGCTGTGGACACACTTTAACCCCTATACCGGCCTTGCCTACAAAGACGATCCGGTGTTTGTACTTACAGAGATTACCAACGAAAACGACTTGTTCGTTAACGCCCCCAGCCGTAAGGTTGACTTTTTAAGAATTCCTTATTACGAGAATGAATTCCGGGGCTTTTTCCGAGATTGGCTGGCTCAGCAGGGGATCGAGTACGATTGGGAAAACTGCGATCTGTACGCCAAAGATGAGCCTATGCTGCAGTTTAAGATTTACATCACCAAGAAATATCATAAGGAGATGTATGACCATATCCGCAGCTTAGGGGTCAAGATCCCCATTGCGGGTACAAACTGGGCCCACGGCCCGGGCTGTGCCAAGACCAATGAGGATATGGACTTTGCGGATAACCACTGGTACTTCTACGACTGGAAATGGGGGAACACCGAGCGGGTTTGCACTCACCGCAGCATTACTTCTACGGATGTGGTCTCCGGTCTATGCGGTCAGAGATTACCCAACAAGCCCTTCTTCGTGTCGGAATGGGATATGCCCTGGCCCAATGCCTTCCGTGCAGAAGGCCCCATTTGGTTTGCCGCCATGGGCGCTTTCCAGAATTGGTCTGGCTTCACCATCCATACCTATTCCTACTCCACAAGGCTGGATAAGATGGATGTGCTGGGCAGAGAGCTCAGCGCAGCGGTAGGCGGCGTGCCTTACCGTGAGGGTATCTTCTCCACCTGGAACGATCCTGCCAAATTCGGCCTGTTCTATCATGCGGCGCTCATGTTCCGCAGAGGGGATGTGCGTCCTGCGGACAAAAAAATCGCCTTTAAGGTCACCGATTACAGTAAAACCAATTATCAAGCAGCGATCTCCGGTATGGAACGGCATCAGATGGCCATTACCTTCGATGACCAATTACCGGAAGGCTACGATGAACTGGTGCTGGATACAGATCTCATTCCCAAGGAGGATGAGGTTCTGCTGAAAGCGGATCACGGTCAGCTGTGGCGTAACATCGGTCGCCAGATCGGTGCTGTGGATACAGATCGCACCAAGATCGTCTATGGCTTTATCGGTAAGGGTGGCTCTGCAGCTTCTACCCAAAAGCGCAAGCCGGTATTCATTGACCTGGACGGTATGCGGGTGGATTCTCGTACAGACTTTGGCGTAGTTGCTCTGTCCAGTCTAACGGATGCACCTATTGAGGAATCCGACAATATGATGCTGTCTGCTATCGGCAGAGCCCGGAACACCGGCGCTCAGTTTGATGGCGACAAGATGCTGGATATTGGTCATGCGCCCATCATGGCAGAGGTTGTGGAAGCAGAGGTACAGATCCGCACCAAGCTGGGCGACCAACTGAAGATTTGGGGTGTCAATGCCGAGGGCTTCTACTGTGGCAAGCTGCCCACTACCTACGAGGACGGCGTGCTGTCCTTCTATATTGGCGACCAGGCTAACCCCGCCTGTTACTATCTGATCGTAAAAGAGTAATTCAAATTTGCCTGTGTAAGGATCTGTACGGAGATTCTGAATCGGGCAAATCGGATAATTAAATCGTTAGGAGGAATCCCAATGAAAAAACGCATTTTGACCCTCTTGACCGTAGCTCTGTTGCTGGTAAGCATACTGGCAGTCAGTGCGTTGGCAGAAGAGGAAACCACCACGGTCACCTTTGCACCCTATACAGATGCAGACGGTGTCCGCCGGTACTGCGCCTGCGGCAACAAGTTTATGGCAGACGAAGCCGGTACCATCGCCTATGTAAATGGCGAAGACGGCTGTAAAAATGTAAAAGACGCAGAGGGCAATGTGACAGAAGGCTGCGACGGCACGCTGATCTCCTGGAGCCCCATCAGCGGTTCCACCCAGAACCTCTCCGGAAATCCCGGCAAGGGCTTCTATCTGACCGGAAGTACCTCTTTGGCTAATGCAGATACATGTAATGCAGCAGGCAATTACTACATTGACCTGAACGGCAATCTGCTTTACAGAAATAACAGCCGTGTTATGACCATGGTTGCTGGCTCCAATCTGTATATTACCGACACCAGTGCCAACAAGAACGGCAATCTGCGCTGCAGAAACACCGACAGCAAGTCTCATACCGGCCAGGGTATGGTTATCTGGATGAACGGCGATAACATTTCTGTGACGCTGTTTGCGGGCAATATTGATGCCGAGGAGCCCACCAGCTATGCCACCGGCGGCTCTGCTATCTATTGCAACAAGTCCACCGGCAAGGTCAATGTCTTTGGCGGTACAGTCAAGGCAGGTACTGTCACCGGCGGTAACGCAGGCGTTGCCATGATCGGCGGAACCTTCAACCTCTACGGCGGTCAGGTGACCGGCGGCAGCGGTGTCAAGGGCGGCGCGATCTATGTTGGCTCCAGCGCTACGCTGAACATCTCCGGCGGTAAGATCGTGGGAGGTACTGCTTCCAATCAGGGTGGTGCTGTCTATAACGATGGTACCATTAACATGTCCGGTGGACAGATCATTCGTGGCACCGATGTTGCTACTGCAGTTGTGTACAATGTAGGTAGCCTTACCATTACCGGCGGTACTGTTGACGGCACCACAGCTGGTGATGGCGCACAGAAGGGTGCTATTATGGCCGGTACCGGTAGTGAGCTGACCGTGAACGGTGGTACCGTCACCGGTAACCCCAAGAGCATTTACGCTTATGCCGCAACGGTCAATATTCAGTCCGGTACTGTGGACGGTAATCAGCTGTATATCAACGGCGGCAGTACCATCCATGTTACCGGCGGTACTGTGAACCAGGAGATCTACCTGGCAAGCGGCTCTGCCGAAATTTCCGGCAATCCCAAGATCGCCAACGGCTTGAACTTTAAGGACACCGATCAGAAGGTCACTGTCGGCACCTTGACCGAGGGTGCTGAAGTGCGTGTAAAAACTTTGGGTGTTGCGGATGCTGTGATCCCTTACTACACCTTGACCGATGCAACGGCTCTGAACTATATGTACGATAACGACGTAGCGCGTGATCTGTACTGGTTTGAGGGTGAGGGCCTGTATGTAGGCAAATACAACTGCGCTGTCTGTGGTGGCGTATATGCAGGCTGCGAGCATGCAGAAAAGGTAAAATATACCGGAATTGCCACACTGCCCACAGAGAGCGGCAACTATTATTTGACCCAAAATGTTGAATTGGAAAACCAATGGAGCATTACAGAAAATGCACAGATCGTGCTTGATCTGAACGGCAAAACTGTTTCCAGAGCAAAGAGAGCCGTTGGCATGAATTCTGCTGCGGTTCTGACCATTACCGATACTGTCGGTAGCGGCGCTATCAGCAGTACTGCTACCGCTGTCGATAATGGTATGGTCGTCAATGTCAACAACACCGGTGCTGTGCTGAATCTGTATGCCGGTACTTTGGATGCATCCGGCGTTACCAATGCCAACTACGGCGCAGCGGTGAATGTGGCCGGCACGCTGAATGTGTACGGCGGTAAGATCCTTGGCGGTGATGCTGTTTACGGCGGTGCGGTGTCTGTAAAGGCCAACGCTGCTGCCAATATCCTGGGCGGCGAGATCGTTTCCGGCAAGGGTACCTATGGTACTGCTGTCTATGTTACCAAGGGCGGCAATCTGAAGCTGGAGAACGCCACCGTTACCGGCGGTACCAGTGGTACCACTATCTGGAACTGCGGCGTGATCACTCTGTCTGGCAAGGTGGATATGCCTGTTGCCAACTTTGACATCATGATCGACAAGCGCGGTGGCGGCGATTGCTACCTGGATGTAACCGGTCTGACCGAGGTGACTGACACCGTTTCCCTGAGAAGATGGGAAACCGACAGCACTAACGATGATGCCGGCCTGCTGGCTGATGGCGCAACCGAGAGCCATGTTGCCATGTTCGAGGCCAAGAAGGCTGATTTCTATAAGATCCAGTTGGTAGAGGGTCAGCTGATGCTGGCGGCCAAGGATGTTGCTATCTATGGCATGAATGACAAAGGTGAATACCTGGGCGCATTTGCAGATCTGAACGATCTGTCCGGTGCATCCGAAAGCATTACCTATTACCTGGTTACCAAGGACCTGGATGGCATTACCGTTGGCTCTAACATTGTGCTGAATCTGAACGGTAAGCAACTGACCAATGTGACTGTGCCTGAGACCGTAGAGCTGAAGCTGATCGATACTGCCAACAATGGCTACGATGCAACCAAGTGCGGCAGCCTGTCTGGTACTATCAACGGCACCATGACTGTGTTGACCCAGTGGGATGTCTACCGCTATGCAGTTGTGGTGGACGAATCCGGTGTCTACTCTGCACACCGTTACTACAGGGCTATGTCTGCCATCAGCCTGGATCCCACCAACGATGCTTTTGGCTATAAGGCAGAGTTCAAGATGGATAATGAGCTGGCCGGCTATGTATCCAGCTACGGCTTCGAGCTGTGGGCGGATGACAACAATCCCATCTTCTACGGCTTGACCGAGTTCGCTAACGGCACCCGCACCCTGCGTCTGAAGAACATCTTTGCAAACAATGGTCAGGAAATGGCTGTTTCCGGTCGTGGTTACATTACTTTCACTGTGGACGGACAGGAGTACACCACCAGAACCTCCACCCAAAAGAATACCATGAAGGATGTTATCAAGGCAGTCAATGACAGCTGGTACAATGCTGACGGTGAGTTTACCTACAGCCAGACGCAGATGGATGCTGTGAAGGCACTGTGTGATCAGTACAGTGTAGTCACCTCCACTTGGGAGCTGAACAACATTTACGCTGTGGCAGAAGATACCACCCCTGAGACTACCGAACCCGAGGAAACTGTTTCCGAAGTTTAATTTGCTCGTTTCATTCCCCTAACTAACCCCCATACGCGCAAAAGCCGCCGAAGTTCGGCGGCTTTTGCGCAATCCCTTTTGGGGAAAGGAGTATTTTATGAACAATCAATTGCTTGTTGGTTTTGCCCGTGTGGATATTACACCTACGGAATCCGTACCTTTGGCAGGTTACGGAAATACCTCGTCAAGAATGTCCCAGAATGTTTTAAGCCCCTTGTATAGTACTTGCGTTGCCGTGACCGGCACCAATGACAGTACGGTAATCATCTTCCATAATGACTTGTGTACGACCCCTGTGGAGTTTAGTGATCCTGTCAGAAAGGCGGTCAGTGCTGCCACGGGAGTGCCTTATGAGAATATCATGGTCACGGCAACCCACAACCATAGCTCTCCTGACATGAACAACCGCCGGGAGCCTGCTTTGGTGCGGTATATTCAGTGGGCTATAGTCCAATTAACGCAATGTGCCGTGGAAGCCATGGCAGACCGCAAGCCAGCAACTATGGAAACCGCAAAGGTGCAGACGGAGGGATTTAATTTCGTCCGGCACTATGTGCTGTCCGATGGTAGCTACCGAGGTGATAACTTCGGGTCTATGAATAAGAATCCCATTGTGGCACATACCACGCAGGCTGACAAAGAGATGCGGATTGTAAAGTTTTGCCGTCACTGTGGCGAAGATATTTGGCTCGTGAATTTTCAAGGACATCCTACCTGTACCTCCGGCCCCAAAAAGTATGATGTCAGTTCTGATTTGATCGGAGCTATGCGACATGTAATAGAGCAATCCGCACAGTGCAAAGTCCTCTATTTTACCGGAGCGTCCGGTAATCTGAACTTCGGTAGCCGTATTTTGGAGGAAAATCGTTATTCCGGCTGTGAAGCCCGCGGAAAAACATTGGCAGAATATGCCATAGGGGCTCAATTTCATGCTGTGGCTGGGACAGATGTGCGTATCTGCTCTGTATCACACCCTGAGCCTATCAATCGTCCTGATCCGCAGATGTTAGAGCACGCCCGTGAGGTGGCGGAGCTTTGGAAGAAAACCAATGATTCCAAGCTGGTGATTCCGCTGGCTGTCAGCTATGGCATCAACAGCCCTTATGCCGCCACCAGTATTGTGAGTCGTTACGCCATGAAAGCGGATCATTTGGATTTATTAATGGATGCTGTCACCATTGGTGATGTGGGATTTGTGTTTGCGGCGTACGAAATGTTCGACACCAACGGAAAATATATCCGAGATAATTCTCCGTTCGAAACTACAGTCATTGCCACTTGTGCCAACGATCAGAACAGCTATATCCCTTCGGCTTACGGCTTTTTACACGGCTGCTACGAAGCGGATCAATGTTTCTTCCGTCCCGGTACCGGCGAGCGTATGGCAGAGCGTTATTTGTCCATGCTTTATAGCCTGAAGAATAATTAGGCATAATATATTGAGGCTCACAGACTTTTGTCTGTGAGCCTCAACTATTGCGAAAATCAATCTAAAATGCGGTACTCAGGCTGGTTTTTTAAAAGGCTGATCAGATACTTTTCGGCAGGGGAGAGTTCTGTATTCTTGGGGTAACAAATACCTTGCTGATAATAAAAAGGAGGATCTACGGGAATGTACGCCAGTTGGTCGGACAAATTGTTCTCCGGACAGAATCCTAATGTATCGCTTCCACACAGCACATCGGCAATAGAGCCGTGACGCATGTAGGTGCGTTTAATGTTCGGCGTATAGCCCAGTTTGTGAAAATAGCTGTCCACGGTCTCTCGCAGAACGGTATTTTTGCGCATAAGCGCAAAGGGGGTATCCTTCTTTAAATCGTGCAAGCGAATACGCTGGCCTTCTTGCAGCGAGAGTGCCAAAGGGTGATTCTTTGCAGTTACCAACAGCATTTCCTTTTTGGCACATGGGATATAGGTCAGATCCTCGTTCTTGATCTCATAAGCACATAGTCCCAAATGTAATGTACCCTCGGCGACCTGTGTCTGCACCTCTTGAGAACCGTCACAGAAGAATTTTACGGAAACATTGGGAAAGCGTTGTGTGACCTTTTCTGCGCAC
Organism: Faecousia sp.; assembly: GCA_045577035.1. GTDB lineage: Bacteria > Bacillota > Clostridia > Oscillospirales > Oscillospiraceae > Faecousia. The sequence continues at coordinate 25,730 of JAZNHQ010000025.1, forward strand.
TCAGTGGCAAAGCCGTGTAAAAAATCACCGTAAATTCCAAAAATTATTTGGTTTTCATCCTTGCGGATAGGGGACAGCTCAGCATCAAGCGCTTTCCACAGGGCGTGGATCTGTTGGGCGGTCCGCAGATAGGCCTTGCCGGCTTCCGTGAGCACCAGGGCGCTGCTTTTACTCCTGGTGAACAGCTTTACGCCCACATCTTCTTCCAACTTCTCCAAAAAACGGCTCAGGGATGGCTGTGTCAAATATAAGCTTTGTGCGGCCTTGGATAAGCTGCCGTATTCTACGATTCGCAAAAAATAGGTTATTTTTTTAAGTTCCATATAGCAACTCCTTACTCCTAAGGTATGCATTTTATCTATACCTCCATTCTACATTTCAATTTGTCATATGTCAATGATTTTGTTATGATATAAAATAGAACGGTATAATGTACGAATATGTCAGTTAAGGAGTAGGGGATTATGAATTATTCTAAGCTAGATTATGAACAGCTAAAACAGTTTTGTATTCATGTTTATCAGGGCTATGGTTTCAGCGGTGAGGAAAGTGAGCAGATCACAGAGGTTTTGCTGGACGCGGATCTTTCCGGTATTGAGTCCCATGGTGTCCAGCGGATGATCCGATATCATAAAGAGATCACCGGCGGCATGGTCACTGTTAATGCCAAGCCGGAGATTGTGAAGGAAACACCTGTTTCCGCTACCATTGAAGCAAATGATGCCATGGGTCAGCTGGTGAGTATACAGGCCATGGATCTTGCCATTGAGAAAGCGAAGAAAACCGGCATTGGAATGGTGGCAGTTCGTAACTCCAACCATTACGGTGTGGCAGGTTACTACACACGCCGAGCCGCTGAGCAAGGCCTGGTTGGCATTTGTATGACAAATACAGAAGCCATCATGGTTCCCACCTTTGGCCGTCAAGCCATGCTGGGCACCAATCCCATTGCTTTTTCCATGCCTGCTGAGCCTGTGCCCTTTACCTTTGACGCAGCCACTACGGTTGTGCCCCGTGGGAAGCTGGAGGTATATGCCAAGCGTGACGGTGTGATCCGTGACGGTTGGGCATTGGATGAAAACGGAAATCCCAGTACCGATGCCAATCGTGTTTTGGGCAATATCATTGCCAAGACCGGCGGTGGCATTCTGCCTTTGGGTGGCGCCGGTGAAGAGACCTCCGGCTATAAGGGCTACGGCTTTGCAATGCTCTGTGAAATTTGTACCGCGATTCTTTCCGGCGGCACAACTTCCAATTATATTTATAAAACTCCTGGGAAATCCAATATTTGCCACTTCTTTATGGCCTTCGATCATGGTATATTTGGAGATAAAGAAGATCTGGAGGCCGCACTGTCCAAGTTTATGCAGGAATTGCGTGAAAGCAACAAGGCGGAAGGCTGTGACCGGATCTATACCCATGGCGAAAAGGAATTCTATAACCGGCAGAATGTGATCTCCAATGGCGTAAGCGTCAACGAAAAGACCTATGCGGAGATGCAGGTGATTGCCCAGTTTACCGGCACACAATCGTTGCTTCCTGTGCCGAAAAAGTAAGGGGAAGTCTTTTTGCTCTGTTTGATTCTTTGATCAGGAAAGAAGGAATACGTAAATGAAAATTATGGCAAACAAAAAGCTGTGGATCGTGCTTGGTCTGGCGTTGCTTTTGATCGTTAGCGCATGCGTACTGATTTTTGCAGACTTTGGCGGCGAAGCTGCCGACCCTTGCGCGGACACCGACGGCAAGTACTATTGGAACATTGACAGACTGCAGTATGTGGGTTCCGATGTAAATCCCATGCCATCTATCAGCTCCCGTCATGATCGTGACGATGTTTACTATCTGCGCATGGCTGTGGATGGAGAGCAGATTGAGGTCATGGCGAAGGATGTTCAGCTGGTCCAGCAGATGGATAACTGGGATCTGATGTGCCTGGGCTTTGATGAGGAGGGCTATGTTACTAAGGTAGTCCCTGCAACAAAATGGTCACAAAAAGTGCTGGAGGATGTGTATGTCCAGTCCATTGACGGACAGACCGTAACGGTCAATAGCAATGCTTATTATACAGCCTTGGAGCGGAGAATCACCGTCACCGAGGATACACTGGTGTACAATGTAGCCAATTATGACGGCTCCGGTCTGCTGACAGGCTTTGCCGGCACACTGAACCTGGATGATGAGATCACTGTGGTTCTGGATAAGAACGGCTGCGCCACCCATATTTATACTGCGCCTTACAGAACGCCGGGCAAACTGTATTACAGCACAGAGCGGCTGTACGACAGCAGCAGCAAAATGACCACTCGGCTTTCCGATACTTTGGGCTACTATAATTATGAGTTCATGGTAGACGGCGAGTTAGTGAAGCTGCGTACCAGAGATCTGGCCGTTGCCAGTAAGATCGACCAACAGCCCTATCAGTGGGTCGGCTTGGAATTTGATGAAAACGGCGATATTATTGCAGCTAATAGCGGCGGTGTTACCGTCTACGGCAAGGGAGCTTGCTTGAACAGCTCTGTACAGTCTATACAGTGGGACGACTATGGCGCTACCATCAAGTGCATCTATCCCTCCAGCGACAAGACTACCCAGGGCAGACTGCACCCTGACTGCAAGATCTATGACTATAGCGGAGAAGGGGAGTTCGGTCAGCTGACCGAGCTTCGGGAGGGTGACTATATCCGTGCGCTGCGTGATCACCGTGGCCGTATCATATACATTGCTGTGGTATACCGCCCCAATGTATATACCCATGTGTATCTGCTGGATCGTCAGTATGACAGTAAAACAAAATCCACACTGCGTCAGCCCGATGGGGAAGGATACTACCATATCAAGGCAAGTGTGAACGGCCAGACTATGACCCTTCGCTGCAGCGACCGCAAGCTGGTTACCTATATGGATTCCCAGGGTACCAACATTGTGGGTGTTTTGCTGCGTGATGATGAGATCATTCGTACCGCACCGGCTACATACACCCTGGCAGGCTACTATTTGGCCAGTGGCTGGGATGTGACAGCCTTTGATGCGGCTGCAGGCACCATGGAGGTTACCTCCATGTCCGGTGATACCAAGGGCAACACGAAAACCGGTACCCTGGCATCAAACTGTAAAGTGTATAATGTGAGCCTGTTGGCAGACACCGTTGGCCAGACTGATCAGGTGCAGGTGGGCGATACGGTGCGTGCCTATACCAACCACAAGGGTGAGGTGGAGGTCATCTATGTGACCAAGCGCCCCATGCATTCTCCTGCATATAGAAAGCTCAAAGAACTGGGCAAGCAGGCAGATGGCTATTATCATTATCTGATGGCGGTCAATGGCAAGCAGATCATTGTCAAAGCCAATGGTGAGGCCAGAACCCAAATTGAAAAGTCTAAAACCCTGGGTCTGTATTTGACTTCCAATAATGTGGCGTATAAGTCTGTTTCCGCAGTACATATTGCAGGCTTCAACGGCGGTGTATTTGCTACGGATTATACGGTCACTGGCTACGGCAGCACCTTGACACTGGTAAAGGGTAAGGATACGCTGTCTGCACCCATGGCCAATAATTGCCAGATCTATAACCTTACGGCTTATGGAAATTATACCGGCGAAGCTACAACCCTTCGTATTGGCGATAAGGTGCAGTGTTTCAAGGATAAGGCCGGTAACATTACACTGATCTATGTGACTGAGCGGACGGCTCATACAGTCAGTAATCACTGCGCCTGCTATGGCAGCGAGTATCATACGGATCACAGCGGCTGTGAAAAGCTTAAGTGGACCAAGCTGCCTGAGGCAGTGGACAATCAGATCATCATTACCCAGTCCGGTAACTACTACCTGTCCCATAATGCGGCGGGTATGCTGATCGTAGAACCCGGCTTGACAGTAAATCTGTGCCTGAACGGCTATTTACTGCGGGCAAGACAGGCACTGACCGCTCGTGAGGGTGCGGTGGTGAATATTTCTGATTGCGGAACCAAGGGCTGTATCTCCGGCACCCATGATGAAAATGGCGGTTATGCAGTGAAAGTCAGCGGCGGTACAGTAAACCTGTACAGTGGTATTCTGAACGGCGTTCAGCCTTTCAATACGGCACAGAAAAACCGCTGTGTACTGCTGGAATCCGGCAGCTTCAATATGTACGGCGGCACCATTCGTGACGGCTATCTGATCGATAGTAAAAACGGTGGTAATGTGCTGGTGCAAAGCGGAAGCTTTACCATGCTGGGCGGTACGATCACCGGTGGCCAGGTCACAAATGGCAAGGGCGCCGATGTGTATGTGTCCAATGGCGCGACCATGACCCTGGGCGGCAAGGCTCAGTCTGGCAATGTATATCTGGCTGACGGTGCTGTGTTTAATTTCCACGAAAGTCTGAATGAATCCAAGGCTTCTGCCTGCGTTGATATGGCGACAGCCGGCACCCGCTTTGGCGTGGGTAGTGCAAAAGAGGCATACACCCAGGTGATCACGACCGGAGATCCCACATATACGGTTCGTTATGACGAAGCCTTGCAGGCTCTGTATTTAAGATCCAATATCGCACATGCCCATTGCGTCTGTGTGGGTAGCGATCACATTGTCGATCATGCCGCCTGTACGCAGATTGATTGGGAACCCCTGCCTGCGGTTGTGGACAATAAGATTACCATTCAGTATTCCGGTCACTATTACATGACCAAGAATGCGGCAGCTTCTCTGGAGATCCAGGAGGGGTTGGAGGTATCTGTGTGCCTCAACGGATATTTCCTTTACGGCAGACAACCCATTACCGTGGGACAGAATGTGACACTGAATATTTGTGACCATGTGGGAACGGGTGCTGTATACAGCAACAAGGATGACAATGGCGGATACGCCATCAAAGTCAACGGCGGTATTGTGAATTTCTACAGCGGTGTTTTGTCCGGCAAGAATTATACCAGCGGTATTTTGAACCGTTCTGTATTGCTGACCAGCGGTCAGTTCAATATGTACGGCGGCAAGATCTGTGACGGCTCTTTGATCGACAGCAAAAACGGCGGTAATGTGCTGATCCAAAGCGGTACATTTACCATGCTTGGCGGTACGATCACCGGTGGACAGGTAACAAACGGCAAGGGTAGCGACCTGTATGTATCTGCCGGTGCTGCTTTGGTGCTGGGCGGTGATGCCAAGGCCGGAAATGTCTATATTGCCACTGGCGCCGACATGGATTTCCATGAAAGCTTTACAACCGCATCTGCTTGTGTGGAATTAGAAGATATGACCATGCATCTGGGCGTGGGCAACGCTAAGGAGAACTACGCACAAACCATTATCAGCCAAAATGAGGATTATGAAGTGGCATATGATGTGCAGCAGATGTCCTTGTATTTAAAATCACTGGGACACCGTCACTGCATCTGCGTGGGTAGTGACCATGTTCAGGAGCATGCGGCATGTGAGCATGTTTTGTGGGTAGAAGTGCCTGCCAAGGCAAGCAATAAGATCACTATTACTGAAAGCGGTCATTATTTCCTGACGCAATCTCAGGCAGCAACCCTGGTGATCAGCGAGGGCTTGACCGTAGAGCTGTGTCTGAATGGTTTTGATCTGTACGGCAGTACGCCCATTACCGTAGGCGAAAATGTAACCCTGAGTATTTGTGACCATACGGGTAACGGAAGAGTTTACAGCAGTAAGAACGACAGCACCGGATATGCTGTAAAGGTAGACGGTGGTATATTCAATTTTTATAGCGGCACACTCCGCGGTCTGAATAAAGATAATCAGCGTCCGAACCGTCCTGTGCAGATCACAGCAGGTCAGTTCAACATGTATGGTGGCGCCATCTGCGACGGTACTTCCAAATCCGGAGAAAACGGCGGCAATATTCTCATCAATGGTGGTAACTTTACCATGTACGGCGGTATCATTTCCGGCGGCAGTACTACCAAACACGGCGGCAATATTTGTATCCAAAACGGTACCTTTACTATGAAGGACGGCACGATCGCCGGCGGTGTGGCCGGTAATAAGGGCGGTAATGTGATGCTGCTGGCAGATGCGAAGAATAAAACTGCCCAGTTCATCCTGGAGAACGGCACTGTTTCCGGCGGTCTGACCGAGGAGGGCGCAGTGAATGCCCAAAACGGCGGCAACATCTGTGTCAACGCTACCACCGGCATTTCCAAATTTACCATGTACGGCGGCAGTGTGATCGGCGGTCAGGTATCTCAGAAGGGCGCCAATGTGTTTGTATACAAGAGCGAAGGCTCTGTCATTGAGTTGGCGACCGGCATTGAGCTTGCGGATGTCTATCTGGACACCGGTAAAGAAATTACAGAAATTGAGCCGAAATGAAAGGAGCTTAAACAATGAAAAGAATAATTGCGATTATATTAATAACTGTTTTGGCTCTGAGCATTTCTGCCTGTGGAACCAGTGAACCGAAAGAAGCAAAGGCAGAATCCCTGGAGGGTGTATTCCAGGTTGGTTACGGCCGTGGGGACATTTCCCCCACGGAGTCCGTACCCCTGGCAGGCAGAGGTAACACTAGCGGCGGCCAATGGTCTGAAAACGTGATGGATCCTCTGTACTTGACCTGTATTGCGCTGAAGGATGTGAATGGTAGTACGATTCTCATGTTCACCGGCGATACCATTTCCCCGGATGCAGATGTATTTGTGGATGCGCTGCGTCATAAGGTCAGTAACGAAACCGGTGTTCCTTATGAGCAGGTTACCTATACAGCCACCCATTCCCATTCCACTGTGGATATGACCAAGGCTACCTACTATGAATGCGTAGCCCGGTACAATCAAATGGTTCTGGATACTGCGGTAACCACTGCACAGCAGGCCATTGCGGATCTGGCACCGGCTCAGGTTTCCGCAGGTACTACCGAGACTGAAAACCTGAACTTTACCCGGCATTATATCCAGGCTGACGGCACCTATGCCGGTGACGGCTTTGGTACTTGGCTGGATAGCGATCCTGTGCAGCATGTCCGGCAGTGCGATACTACCATGTATGTGGTGCGTTTTGCCCGTGAAAACAGCAAGGATATTGTGCTGGTCAACTGGCGTGCCCACCCGGGTCTGACTACCAGCGGACTGAATATATCCGCTGACTATGTAGGCAGCTTCCGTGAGGCATTTGAGGCTCAGTATGATGCTCACTTTGCCTACTACCAGGGTGCCAGCGGAGATGTGAATGCCAGCTCTAGAATTGAAGGGGAGAAGCGTGCCCTGGATTATAAGGAACATGGCAACCTGTTGGCGCAATATGCCATTGAATGTCTGGAAAGCAACATGACGGATATTGCAGTGGAAGATGTTCAATACGAATATATCAACTATACCGCTAATGTGAATCATGCCAAGGATCATATGTTGATCGATGCCAAGATCGTACAGTCCTACCGTCAAACACTGAAGGATTATTTCCTGGTTAAGCCCATTGCGGAGGAATACGGCTTCCACAGTATGTACGAAGCAACCTTTGTGATCCAGCGAGCGGCTATGCCGGAAACCCAGGATGTTCCCTTGGGGGTTATGGCTATTGGCGATGAACTGGCAATCGTGCTCCATTGTGGCGAGATGTTCAACCAGGTATCTGAACAGTTGGCGGAGAAATCCCCGTACAAATATACCCTTTGGTTCTCTTATTGCTTTGATGCCCAGGGCTATTGGCCTTCGGATTATGCATGGGAATATGAGTGCTATGGTACAGACACCAGCCTGTACGAGCGCGGTACTTCTGAATTGGTTCGGGATATGTTCCTGGAAAAACTCAATGAAATGAAAGAAGGATAAACTATGCAGGAAGCAAAGTTTCTTGCCGGTTTTGGTATGGCCAATATTACACCGGAAGAATCCGTGCCTCTGACCAGCTACGGTGACGACTTGAACCGCTTTAGCGAAGGCAAGCTCTCGGAGCTGGAAGCCAGGGCACTGGCGCTGACCGATGCAGACGGCAAAACACTGCTGTTCGTGGTGGGTGACCTGAGTTGGGCACCCTGGTATCTGGCTCCTGAGATCCATGATGCCATTGAGGCGGAATTTGGCATTCCTAAAGAATATGTGATCCTTAGCGGCCATCATACCCATGCCGCTCCCGGCTGTCATTTGAGCCAGGTGCCCTCCATTATGCGGTATCGGGAAAAATACATCCAGGGTATGACAGAGGCGGCCAGACTTGCTATGGCAGACAGAAAGCCTGCCCAGTTGTATGTGGGTAGTGCCATTACCGAGCGCATGAATTTCGTTCGCCGGTATATTATGGATGACGGCAGTTATTGCGGTGATGTAGGTAAGGGTACAGGGACTGTGATCCTGGCCCATGAAAGCCAGGCAGATCCGGAACTGCAGCTTATGAAGATCACCCGGGAAGGCGGCAAAGATATTCTTGTGTCGCAATTCCAATGCCATCCTCATCTGGAGGGCAAGAAAAAGCTGATCTCTTCTCAGCTGGCTGGTAATTTCCGGGCCGAAGCTGAGAAGCGTTTGGATGTACACTGCCTTTACTGGAATGGTGGCGCCGGAAATGTTAACAGTCATAGTAAAATTGAAAGAGAGACACGCACGAAAGATCCTGCCCAGTGGGCAAAGATTATGGTGGATTATGCTCAGGAGGCATTGCCCCACCTACACCGGGTGAAAAGCGGCCCTGTAAAGGTTTCGGTTTTGAATCTGAATGCTCCTGTTAATCACAGCTATGACGGCCTTGTGGAGCAGGCCAAACAGGTAAAAGACTATCGTGCCCAAGGACATACCATTGCTGAAGCCATAGAATATGCACAGCAGCTGGGAATCAATTCTCCCTTCCATGCCAACCGGATCCTGGCAAATGCTGAATTGCCCGAGACTAAGGAGATATATCTGCGTGCGTATTCCTTTGGCGATGTAGGTGGCGTGGTTTTGCCTTACGAGTTGTTTGACACCACCTGCATGTACATAAAGCGAAATTCTCCTTTCCGGAAAACCTTTATTACCGGATACTCGTTTCCGTCATACTGCGGATATATCCCCTCGAAATTTGCCTTTGCAAACGGCGGCTATGAAGCGGACAACTGCACCTTTGCACCCGGCGCCGCCGAGCGTATGGCAGAAGCCTATCTGGATCTGTTAAAGCAAATGCACTGATTTGTAAATACCCGGCAGAGTTCTGCCGGGTATTTACTGCCAGTTGGGGTTTACAATTCATAAGATTTGTAGTAAAATGGCTTTAAATTTCATAGTTTGCGGAGGTAAATATGAAAGAGTATACCGATGGAAGCGTAAAGTATCTGGTTCGATATCCCGAGGGATTTGCGGAGGATCAGAAGTATCCTGTTATTATGTTTTTTCACGGCTCCGGTACCCGAGCCCAGGAGTTTACAAAGCTGAGAAATGGCCCATTCTTTATGACGATAGAAACATATAAAGACTTTCCCTTTATTGTCGTTGCACCCTTATGTACGGAGAATACCTGGTTTGATTTTTGGGAGAGTATAAAACAGCTGGTGCGGGATGTTGCGGCCTTGCCTTATGTGGATGAAACCAGATTCTATCTGATGGGCTCAAGCATGGGCGGCTATGCTACCTGGCAGCTGGCTATGAGTATGCCGGAATATTTTGCGGCAATCGTTCCCATTTGCGGTGGAGGTATGTACTGGAATGCAGGTAGATTGATAGATGTGCCTGTTTGGGCATTCCACGGCGCATTGGATAAGACTGTTCTTCTGGAAGAGTCGGAGAAGATGGTCAATAAGGTCAACGAAAAGGGCGGCAACGCCAAATTGACTATATACCCGGAGAATTTTCATAATGCCTGGAGTGATACCTTTGCTAACTATGAAGTGTTTTTGTGGCTGCTGCAGCATACAAAGACCATTTTACATCAACTGGAAGATAGCTTTACAGATGCAGAAAAGTTTGGATAACCCTTTTATAGCAGCAAGACCGCCAGTAAAACGGCGGTCTTGCTTTTTAAATAGTTAACAAAATGGAAACAATTTGGAAAAATATCGAAAACATAGTATCAATATATTTAAAGCATAAAAATCAGGAGGATTATTATGGTTAGAATTATCACGGATTCTGCAGCGGATTTTACACCTGCGGAGCTTGAAAAAATGCAGATTACCTGTATTCCCTTGACGGTGATTTTCGGGGAGCAGGAATACCAGGAAAACATTAATTTTTCCAAAGATCAGTTCTATGCGTTGTTAACATCTGCACAGATATTCCCCAAAACCTCACAGGCATCTCCCCCAATTTTGCTGGATCTTTTTGAGGATTCCCACAATTGCGGTGATGAGGCGATCTATATTACATTATCTTCGCAGCTGAGCGGTACCTATCAGAGCGCACTGCTGGTACAGCAAATGATCGGCAGCTCTAAATGCTTTGTGTTTGATAGTCGAAACGCCACCGGCGGTCAGCGTATGATCGTGGAACAAGCGGTGTTTTTGCGGGATCAAGGCCTATCTGCGGCGCAGATTATTGAAGAGTTAGAAATTATTCGTGACAGGATTCGCCTGTATGCCTGCCTGGATACACTGGAATACCTGCATCGGGGCGGACGCATTTCTTATCTGAGCTACACACTGGGCACCATTGCCAATATCAAGCCGATTATTTCTGTGGACAAGGAAGGGAAGGTGGCGATCCCTGCCAAGGTCATAGGTATGCGTAAGGGCATGGCTTATCAGTGCAAATGCGTAGAAAAGGATAGACCGGATCCGCAGTATCCCCTGTATGTCATGTATACGGACAACCGGGATGTTGCCTGCGCATTGGCTGAGAAGCTTAGGGCGGAAGGTGTTTTCGTGTCTGAGAAACAGATCATCCAGGTAGGTGCGGCAATCGGCGCACACATCGGCCCCGATGCCTGTGGCTTAGTATATGTAGGTAATTAATATTTCTGAAACAAAACAGAATTATTTTACAAAAATTCATAGGTTATCATTCTTTTGTAAGATATAAAATAACCGATTTGAGAGTGTGCAGATGAACAACACAACATTTTATTACAGCTATTCCGCTAAAGAAAACCAGGAGATCCTGGCCATCAGAAGAAAATACCTGCCCAAGTGTGAGAGTAAATTTGAGGAACTGAAACGGTTGGATAATACTGTTCAGATGTCCGGGACTGTGGAAGCACTTTGTACCGGAATTATTGGTGCGTTGGTGTTTGGTATTGGACTCTGTTTGGCTATGCAGGTAATCGCGACGGGGACCATATTTAGGGTGTTAGGGATATTGGTTGGATTGATCGGTATGGCGGTAATGCTGATTGCATATCCCATATACCGTAAGATTTTCCTCAAAACAAAGGATCGGTTCACACCCCGAATTCTGGAATTAACAGAAGAACTTTCTCGGAATGAATCTTCTGCGGTTTAAGATCATGAATACATTGGCACCTTAAGATGTGCTTATGATAATTTTAAGAAAGGTAAGGTACATAACTATGAGCGGATTTTTTAAGAAGGCATTTGCAGATATGAAGGAGAGTGCAAAGGCACAGCATGAGGTTGACAAAGCAAACTTTGCCGCAGTCAAGGCCGAGTCCAAGGCACAGTTTGAAGAAGCCAAGGCTATGGGCAATCCTGAGACTCGCAAGGCCATGATGCAGGCTCAGCGTGATGAGCAGATCGCCGAGGCACAGAAGCGTCAGGAAGAGGCACAGACTCGCATTGATGCCGCCCAGGGCAAAAAGTAAGAATATCTGACTCAAAGCGAGGCGTCTGTCAGACGCCCCGCTTCCGGTCGTTTTTAAAGGGGGTTGCCATGAAAAAAACAATACGCTATGTCGTAGAGGGAAAAACCGTGGAACGGGTGGTCAATATCATTCCCGTTCGTTTTATCATCGCTATTTTCCTGACCCTGTTTGAGGTACTTGCAGTCATCGGCGTTGTGGTGGCACTTTGCTACTATGTGCCGTATTTTTACATAGCCGCATGGATCACCCAAGTGTTCTGTGTGATCCGTATTATTGCCTCCGATGACAACCCCGATTATAAAGTTCCCTGGTTGCTGGCAGTGTTGGTGATCCCGGTTGCCGGCTTTATGCTGTATTTTCTGTTCTATTCCAGAAAATTGAAGCGACGCTTTATCAAACGGCTGAATGAGCTGAAAAACCGTGGATACAGCACAGATGACAGTAAGCTGCTTGAAAAGCTGGCAGGGGAGGACCCCACTGCAGCAGCCCAGGCAAGAATGCTTTGCAAAATTGCAGATGCACATTTGTTTACCAATACTAAGCAAACTTATTTCTCCCTGGGAGAAGAAATGTTTCCGGTGTTGCTGGATGATCTGGAAAAGGCCGAGAAGTTTATTTACATGGAATACTTCATCGTAGAGGAGGGCAAGCTCTGGGATTCTGTATTGGATGTTCTGAAGCGAAAAGCCGCGCAGGGCGTGGAGGTCAAGGTCTTATATGACGACATTGGCTGTATGCTGACTTTGCCCGGTTACTATTTTAAGCTTTTACAGGAGCAGGGGATCCATGCAGTACCGTTTTCTCCTCTGAGGGGTAATGCGGACAGCGAATTCAATAACCGCAGTCACCGGAAAATCACGGTTATTGACGGCAAGATCGGCTATACCGGCGGTATCAACCTGGCAGACGAATACATCAATGAAATCGTAAAATTTGGCCATTGGAAGGATACGGCAATCCGTATTGAGGGCGAAGCTGTGTGGGAACTGACAAGATTGTTTCTTGTAGACTTCGGCATCAATGTGCGTAAAATGCCTGAGCTTCCTCATGACCTGTATCCTGCCCAGCCAACAGCAAACGAAGAGGGGTACATAATACCCTTTGGTGACGGCCCTAATCCCATTTATAAACGCAGGGTGGGCAAAAGCGTCATTCAGAATATGCTTAGCGGTGCCACCCGGTATGCCTGGATGACCACCCCTTATCTGATCATAGACAATGATCTGTGTACAGATCTGGAAAACGCGGCTCTTCGGGGCGTGGATGTACGGATCATTGTTCCCCATATCCCGGATAAGAAAATGGTTTTTGGCATGACCCAAAGCTTCTATCCCAGGCTCATGGCCGCCGGTGTCAAGATCTATGAATACGAGCCGGGATTCATTCACGCAAAGATGTATCTTGTGGATGATGTCTATGCCATGATCGGCACCATTAACTTGGATTACAGAAGCCTTGTGCATCATTTTGAAAACGGCATATGGATGTACCGGTGTGAGGCGGTCAGATCCATAAAAGAGGATATCGTGTGTACCCTTGACCAGTGTATTGCGGTTACGCCGGATATGCTGAACACCAATCTTCTGCAGCGCTTCATCCGGGCGGTGGTCAGGATATTTGCGCCGATGCTATAAAAAAGGAGAAAAGCAATGAACGCCATTGAAATCAGAAATCTGTCTAAAAGCTTCCGTGGCTTATATGCGGTGGACAATTTGAATATGACCGTCCCTGTGGGCGCTATTTACGGCTTTATCGGAGAGAATGGTTCCGGTAAATCCACCACGGAAAAATTGATCTGCGGCCATCTGGTGCCCGACAAGGGTAAGATTCGCTTGTTTGGTAAGGATTACCGGGATGCAGGCGTCAGAATGCGCGTGGGCGCATTGATCGAAAACGCCGGTTGCTTCCCTAATTCCAGCATTTATCAAAATCTGCGTATGCAGACCATCAACCTGGGGTTGGAGAATCCGGACGAGGAGATCGACCGCGTACTCAAGATCGTCCGTATGGAGGAGCATGCCAATCTGAAGTTCAAGAAATGCTCCCTGGGTATGAAACAACGGATCGGTATTGCCATGGCGCTACTGGGCGATCCGGCGCTGCTGATCCTGGACGAGCCCATTAACGGCCTGGACACAGACGGTATGCGGATCATGCGTGAGATTCTGGTGGATATTACACAGAATTATGGCTGCACCGTTCTGATCTCTTCTCACATACTGGGCGAACTGGAGAAGATCGCCACCCATTATGGCATTATCCGGCAGGGTAAAATGATCATGGAGCTTTCTGCTAAAGAAATGGACAGCAGAGCCCAGGTTATGGTTTCTCTGAAAACCAAAGATCTGCGGGGCGCAAAGCACATCCTTGCGGAAACGTATGCAGATGTGCGCATAGACGGAGAATTCCTACGAGTCTACGACGAGGAGAATCCTGCAAAGATCGTGGATATTCTCATGAAAAACGGCCATGTAGTCAGCGAAATCAAGAAAAATAAGATTGGTCTGGAAGAATACTATGTGGAATTGATGTCGGGCAAGGAGGAAGGTTAATATGACTCATGAACTGCGATTTGAAAAGCCCAGCTTTTATAAGCGCTTGAAGGGAATGCTGGGTGTGGACTTTTACCGACTGTTCCATACCCCTATGTTCTATATTTTCCTGGCGATCGCCGCCATTATCCCTGCTATGGTCTCTGCTATGACCATGATGCCCGATCAAAACGGAAACACCATGGAGCCTTTGTATTCCAACACCTGGCAGATCATTGCGGCCTCCAGTCCGTTGTATGTGATCAATACCATTGCCGATTATGCCAATATGAATATGGTATTTATTTTTGGCGGTATTATGGTGTCCATCTTTATTGGACATGACTATAAGAGCGGCTATGTAAAGCAGTTGTTTACCACCCACGCCAAAAAGCGGGATTATATGATGTCCAAGTCCATCGTTTGCGCATTTGCCATGGCTTGTATGTGCCTTACATATTTGATCGGTGGTGTTATGGGCGGTGTGTTTGCAGGCTATTCCATGGAAGTCAATGTGGGCTCTTTGCTCATTGCTATTTTGGGTAAGATGATCATGAGTCTGGGCTGGGCCAGCCTGTATACATTCCTGAATGTGATCTTTCGTAAATACTTCGGCGTGTCCATAGCTTCCAGCTTTTTCTTTGGCACCGGTATTCTGATCGTAGGTGTGGCAGCAGTGGTGGAGAACCTGTCCCTGCCCACAGGCTTTCTGAATATGTTTTTGTACGGTGCGTCTGTTAATGCCTGTCTGACTAGCAATCTGACGACACTGGTTACCTGCATTGCCACCTCAGTGGCCTGGGCGGTCATATATAATACCGCAGGTACCGCAGTGCTGGCAAACAGTGATGTTTACTAAGGGGGCAAGGCTATGAATGCAGTAGAAATCAAAAATCTGTCCAAGAATTTTGGCACGAAGCAGGCTGTCTGTGGCCTGAATATGACTGTGCCCATGGGTGCTATTTACGGCTTTATCGGTGAGAACGGCTCCGGTAAATCTACCACGGAAAAAATGATCTGCGGCTTGATCCCCAAATCCGGTGGCTCCATCAAGCTGTACGGTAAGGATCATACAGACGGCGCTGTCCGGGCGAAGCTTGGCGTACTCATTGAATCCCCCGGCTGTTTCCCCGGTTTGACTGTTTGGGATAATATGATGATCCAGGCAGCCAATCTGGATCTGAAGAATCCCAAGCAGGAAGTTATGAAAATGCTGAAGCTTGTTCGTATGGAGGGCACTGCCGGAAATAAATATAAAAACTGCTCTTTGGGCATGAAGCAGCGTATTGGCATTGCTATGGCACTGCTGGGTGACCCTACGCTGCTGGTGCTGGACGAGCCTCTCAACGGCCTGGATGCAGACGGCATGCGCATTATGCGTGAGGTGTTCTGTGATATTGTCAAGGACGGTCAGCGCAGCATTCTGGTTTCCTCCCATCTGCTGGGCGAGCTGCAGAAGGTCGCTACCCACTACGGCATCATCCGCCATGGCAAAATGATTTGTGAAATGACTGCTGACCAGCTGGATGCCAGCTGCCGTACCTTTATTCGCCTGCAATGTGCGGACATGAAGCAGGCAAAGAAGCTTCTAAGTCTTAAATACTCCCGTGTGGAAGAAGACGAAGCAGGGTATATCCGAGTATATGATCCTACCACACCGGAAAATGTGGTTGCCGAGCTTTATGATAACGGCATCTGCGTTACGGAGCTGGGGATGGACAAGATCGGACTTGAGGAATACTACATTGACTTGATGAAGGAGGGGAAATAACCATGACGCAGGAATTGAAGTTCCAGCCTGTCAAAGGACAGACCAAAAGCATGCTGAAGGTAGACTTGCGCAGAATGCGCAAATCCAAGCTGTTTTACATTTTGATCGCTTGCGCATTGGTGATTCCAATTCTGATCACCGTCATGATGACTATGATGGACGGTACTGTTTCCGAGAATCCCCAAACCGGCGAGATCACAGTCATGGAAGGTCCGGAAAACGCATGGCAGTCTATTGGAACATTGCCTTCCGATGCTCCGGTAGGGGAGGAAGCAACAGCTATGGGCGGTATGGATGTGATGAGCATGTGTAATATCAATATGATGTTCATGCTGGTGTGTGTGTTTGTTTGCCTGTTTATCTGCGATGATTCCCGCAGCGGCTACGCCAAAAATCTGTTCACTGTCCGGGCAAAGAAGGGTAATTATGTGGTTTCTAAAACTGTTGCAGGATTTATTTGCGGCAGTTTGCTTCTGATCTTCTATTTTGTGGGCGCTATGCTGGGGGCGGCCATGTCCGGCCTGTCCTTTGATCTGTGCGGTCTGAGCGTGATGAACATCGTCATGTGTATGCTCTCCAAGATCCTGTTGATGCTGGTGTTTGTGCCCATTTTTGTGCTGGTAAGTGTTGGTGCTAAGCAGAAGGCATGGCTTGCTATCTGTGGCTCTTTGGGTGCAGGTATGCTGCTGTTTATGATGGTAGGCATGATCACGCCGCTTAATGCTACCGCGATGAATGTGATCCTGTGCCTGGCTGGCGGCGCTATGTTCAGCTTTGGGCTGGGTGCTTGCAGCAAGCATGTATTAAAGAAAACAAGTCTTGTATAATGGTTCAGGCAACGCCAAAATCGGCGTTGCCTGAATGTTTATAAACTTGTTGACATCTCAACGAGCGCGTGATAAAATCCGTACTTGTTGAGATGTCAACAATATACTGAAGTAGGAGATTAATAGTCATATGTTTTTTCTGAAAGCTGCGTATTGCCGTGTATTTCAAACGGCGTTTCGAATCGCTTTGCCTCTTTTGCCATATAGAGAGCCCAAGATCATAGACTCCTGTGAGGCACTTGACAATGTGTTCAAAACGAATAGTATTAAATCTGTACTGATCGTTACTGACAGAGGAATTGTCAGTAATGGCCTGGTTTGCCCACTGGAATCTGTATTACGCAAAAGCGGTGTACAGTACGCCATATATCAGGATACCCAGCCAAACCCTACGGTACATAATGTAGAAGCTGCATTGAAAGTGTATCATGAGCATAATTGTGATTGTCTGATTGCTGTTGGCGGAGGCTCCTCTATGGATTGCGCCAAGGCCGTAGGAGCCAGAGTGGTGTACCCAAGAAAACCGTGGGGCAAATGAAGGGTATTCTGCGTGTGCTTCGCAGATTGCCCACGTTTATCGCCATTCCAACAACTGCCGACACAGGTAGTGAAACTACCCTTGCAGCAGTGATTACGGATAGTGAGAAGCAGCACAAGTATGCGCTTATGAGTTTTCCGCTGATCTCCCATTATTCGGTTTTGGATGCAGCGATGACCTATTCCTTGCCACCCCATTTAACGGCTACTACGGGCATGGATGCGCTGGTACATGCGGTGGAGGCATATATTGGCCGTTCTA
Source organism: Faecousia sp. (assembly GCA_045577035.1). GTDB lineage: Bacteria > Bacillota > Clostridia > Oscillospirales > Oscillospiraceae > Faecousia. The sequence goes on from JAZNHQ010000025.1 coordinate 43,319, forward strand.
CTACCAGGGAAACCAGACGATTGGCGCTGGAAGCGACTCGGCTTGTTTTTGAAAACATTGGCACGGCTTATAAGGATGGGAATAATCAGCAGGCAAGGGAGAACATGCTTCGTGCGGCCTATATGGCTGGCGTGGCGTTTTCGAAATCCTATGTAGGCTACATACACGCAGTGGCCCATTCCTTAGGCGGTCAATACGGTACGCCCCATGGCCTTGCTAACGCGGTGATCATGCCCCATATTCTGGAAGCTTATGGGAAATCAGCTTATAGGAAGCTACATAATTTAGGTGTTGCTGCCGGTGTGTGCAGTCGGTCTGATTCCTATGAAGAGGGGGCGAAGAAGTTTATTGCCGCAGTTAAGAATCTAAACATCCGACTGGGGATTCCTCAAAGGCTGTCCGGTATTCACCGCGAGGATATTCCCGGCATGGCAAAGCATGCGGAAAAAGAAGCAAATCCTTTGTATCCTGTGCCTAAACTGATGACACGGAAAGAATTAGAAAAATTTTATTATAAAATTGCAGATTGGAGTGCTGAAGAATGACCAATCAGGAAATTAATCATTTACTGGAAAAGCAAAGAGCATATTTTGCCACTGGTGCGACTTTGCCTGTCAAATTCCGGGTAGCACAGCTAAAGAAGCTATATGCTGCCATAAAAAAACATGATGCTCAAATCCACGCAGCCTTAACGGAAGACCTTGGCAAGAGTACATATGAGGGCTTTATGTGTGAAACCGGTATGGTGCTGTCTGAGATATCCTATATGATCCGTCACACCAAGAAATTTGCAAAGCAGAAAAGGGTATACACGCCCTTAGCGCAGTTTGCTTCCCGTAGCTATCGCCAGAGCGTTCCTTACGGAAATACTCTGATCATGAGTCCCTGGAATTATCCGTTCCTGCTGTCTATGGATCCGCTGGTGGATGCCATTGCCGCAGGCAACACGGCCATTGTCAAACCCAGTGCATATTCTCCTGCCACCGGTGAGATTATTGCTCAGATCCTCTCTGAGTGCTTTCCGGAGGAGTATGTGGCGGTGGTCAACGGCGGCAGAGCAGAAAATGCCGCACTGCTGGAACAAAAATTTGACATGATTTTCTTCACAGGCAGTCAGGCGGTGGGTAGGGAAGTGTTGCGCCATGCTGCGGATCATCTGACACCAGCTGTTCTGGAGCTGGGCGGAAAAAGCCCTTGCATTGTGGATGAAAGTGCTAAGATTTCCCTGACGGCCAAACGCATTGTATTCGGCAAATTCCTCAACTGCGGTCAGACCTGTGTGGCACCGGATTATATACTGTGCCACAGTTCCGTCAAAGATGCTCTTGTAGCAGAACTTGCCAAACAGATCAAGCTGCAGTTTGGGGAAAAGCCTTTGGATAATCCAAACTACGGTAAAATTATCAATCTAAAGCATTTCCAGCGTCTTTGCGGCCTATTGGATGAAAATAAAATTGTTATTGGCGGGCAGACCAATGAGGCAGCTTGTAAAATTGCACCTACGGTTATGGAGAATGTGACCTGCGAGGATGCAGTCATGGGTCAAGAGATATTTGGCCCCATTCTGCCTATCATCACATATGAAGATTTCGAAGAATTACTTCAGGATCTTCAGACTAAGGAAAAGCCGTTGGCCCTGTACCTATTTTCTCACAACAAAAAGCATATCCATGCTGTCAATACCCGACTTTGCTTCGGCGGCGGTTGTATCAATGATGTGGTGATCCACCTGGCAACCAGTGAAATGGGCTTTGGCGGTGTAGGGCAGAGCGGTATGGGCAGTTATCATGGGCAGGATGGATTTGATGCATTTTCCCATTACAAATCCATGGTAGATAAGAAAACCTGGTTGGATCTGCCTATGCGCTATCAACCCTATAAGAGCAAATTATACGAAAAATTATTGCATTTATTTTTGCGATAATCAATCGCATAAACAAAACTTTAACATTTATATGTTATAATCTCTTAACTGGATAAAGGAGGCGAATTATGTTTCGGATATTGGTTGTAGAAGATGACAGAGAATTGAATCATACTGTTTGCTCTTTTCTGAATCAGAGCGGATACAGGGCAGAGGGCTGCCTAAATGCAACAGAAGCCTATGACGCACTGTATGGCAATATGTTCGATCTGATCGTGTCGGATATTATGATGCCTGGAATTGACGGCTTTGAGTTTGCAAAAACAGTGCGGGAGCTGAACGAGGAGATTCCTATCTTGTTTATGACGGCCCGGGATGATATTGCTTCCAAACAAAGAGGTTTCCGCATTGGTGTGGACGATTATATGGTCAAGCCTATTGACTTGGATGAATTGTTCTTGCGGATCGGAGCTCTATTGCGAAGAGCAAAGATTGCGTCGTCCCGCAAGCTGGAGATCGGCAGCTTCCTTATGGATGCGGACGAGCATACCGCTTACTTGGATGGTGAAGAGGTCCCCATGACCAACCGGGAGTTCTCTATTTTGTATAAGCTGCTGTCCTACCCGAAAAAAACCTTTACCCGAATGCAGCTCATGGACGAGTTTTGGGATGCAGATACGGAAACGGCTCCCCGGGCGGTGGATGTGTATATGACCAAGCTGCGCAGTAAGGTGGGCAATTGTCCGGATTTTGAGATCGTTACGGTCCACGGCTTGGGCTATAAGGCGGTGATCAAGTGAAAAAGACATTGCTTCGCATAGCGCGCAATTACATATACTTTTTTTCACTGGTAGCCTTTGTGATCACTTGCTGCAGCATGCTGTTTCTGTCTGTTATGGAAAGTGAATTGGGTGTTGCATTGACGGAAAAAAACATTGGTGCGGCGGCAAAACTAACATTTTGGAATGTGGCTTTGCTAAGCCTTATCTTCACTGCAATTGATACTTTGCGCCGCAAGTTAACTGTGGAAAGGCCTGCCAAGGAGATTGCCAATGCGGCAGAGAAGATCGTACAGGGAGATTATTCTGTACGCGTGAAACCCCAAGGTAGCTTCGGTACCGATGGTGCATTTAATCAGATCATTGAGTGCTTCAATAAAATGGTTCAGGAGCTTGACAGTGTGGAAACCCTGAGAGGGGATTTTATTGCGAATGTTTCCCATGAAATGCGGACACCTTTGACGGTTATTAAGAATTACGGGACTTTATTACAGGCCCCTGGTTTGCCGGATGAAAAGCGATTGGAGTATGGTAAGGGCGTCGCGGATGCTGCCGGGCGCATGGCAGAAATGATGACCAATATTCTGAAGCTGAACCAGTTGGAGAATCAGCAAATCTATCCTCAGACGGAAGAATTTGACCTTAGTGAGCAGCTGTGTCAATGCCTTTTGCAGTTTGAAAATGTGTGGGAATCCAAGGAGATCCAGATCGAGACTCAAATTGTAGAACAGGTGACGGTAAGGTCTGATGCGCAGCTTTTGTCCCTGGTTTGGAATAACCTTTTTTCCAATGCTTTTAAGTTTACCGGTTCTGGTGGTAAGGTCAGTGTGAGCTTAAGTGCGGATAACAACCACGCCATTATTTCAGTGGAGGACAACGGCTGTGGTATGACACCGGAAGTGGGCACTCACATTTTTGAAAAGTTTTACCAGGGAGATCCCTCCCATTCTATCCGCGGTAACGGTCTGGGACTTGCATTGGTCAAACGGGTTATTGACATCGTGCAAGGCGAGATCGCTGTGAAGAGCGCTCTGGGTGAGGGTACAACCTTTATTGTGAAAATAGGCCGGGTTTGATTATGAAGGATAATAAGTTTATTAAGGGACTGTTATTCCCCCGTATGGCAATTATGTGGATATTGTTGGTAGTGACCATCATTTTTATGGCATGCAGTGTGGTGCTGCTTGGGGCGGAATCTCCTGTTACCATTGTATCTTATGTTTTGTCAGCATACACTTTGACTGTTTGGTGCTTCCGAATTCCTCAGATTATTCAATATTTCAAAACAGTAAGAAATGAAAATAAATTTGTGATTCGTTGGTTGGAGGATATACAGTTTCGGATTAAAACGACTTTATATATTTCCTTGCTTTTGAATACGGCCTATGCCATCATGCAGTTGTGCATGGGAATGATCCACAGATCCTTTTGGTTCAGTTCGCTGGCGGTATATTATAGCCTTTTGGTTGTGATGCGTTTATCCCTGGCACGCTTTACTACACGGCACAAGCCCGGTGAACAAATGGAATTGGAGATCCGGCGCTACCGGGCATGCGGTATTGTTTTTCTTGTTATGAACCTGGCGCTTTCGTTGATGGTATTTTTTATGGTATATTGGAACAGAACCTTTTATCACCATGAGATCACCACGATCACAATGGCGGCATACACCTTTACCTCTTTAACCTTGGCTATTATCAATGTGATCCGCTATCGCAAATTCAACAGCCCCGTGTATTCAGCCACCAAGGCTATCAGCCTGGCGGCCTCTTGCGTGTCCATGCTGACCCTGGAATCCACTATGCTGACTGTATTTAATGACGGCACCATGACCATGACAGCCAGGCGTGTGATGCTGGGCTGTACCGGCGGTGTGATTTGTGCATTCATCATAGCCATGGCGGTTGTAATGATCCGACGGAGCAGTAAAATGATCCGTTGCGAAAAGGAGAAAGCTGATGGAGAATAATAAAACCTTTCACTATACTTATTCTGCAAAGCAGCAGGAAGAGATCAAGGCGATCCGTAAAAAATACGAGCAGCCTCATCAGGAGGATAAAATGACACAGCTCCGCCGTTTAGACGGAACTGTGTCACAAAAAGCAACCCGTGTTTCCCTTACAGTTGGCATCCTTGGCCTGCTGATCATGGGCTTTGGCATGAGCCTTCTCATGTCTGATCTTAAGGAAATCCTTGCGGGCTACGGATACTTGTATATTGCGGTTGGTTTGACTGCTGGCCTTTCGGGTATGGCTATTGTTAGTTGTGCCTATCCACTGTATAACCGGATTATCCGTAAGGAGCGGGAGAAGATTGCACCCGAGATACTACGTTTGACCGATGAACTTATGCAATGATCACCGGTTCAGATACCACACTCCAAAACTCAGATAAGCCGCAAAGGTCAGCCAGAGTAAATAAGGAATTTGCGTATATGCTGCCACTGAATCTACTTTCCGGAAAGTTAGGATCATCCAAAGTACCAAAACCCACAAGATCAGCAGCCATATAAATGCAAGACCGTATGCCTGGGCATTGAAGAAGATTAAACTCCAGAAGAAATTCAAAATTAACTGGGCAATATACAAATTGAGCCCTTTACGCCGATCCGCGGATTGGGGCGCCATATAGACCCTTGCAGCGCCAAAGCCCATGAGAGCATATAGAATGCTCCAAACAATGGGAAATACCGCCATGGGCGGTGATAGGGGAGGCTGGGCTACATTTTCTCCGAAATACTGCGTACCGTCACGGGTCAGCCAACCGGAGAGTGCGCCGACGGCTTCCGTTGCGAGAATCCAAAGTGCATATATTTTCCATTTTGGTTTATTCATAGCTTGATCACCCTGTACTAGCCTATGCAGATTTTGCGGTTGTATACGGCCAAATACTTGACGCGTTTTTTGCAGATTTAGAAAATTTATGCTTGACAGATGTAGAAAATATTGGTATCATCACTACATAATTTTATATTTCAAATGCGTTTGAGCGGAGAGAGTAGTTGGGGCTAAGTCTCAGAGAACTGCCGGTTGGTGCGAGGCAGTGATGGAAACCCGATGAAGTTCACTTCGTTAGCTGTGTATTGAAGCTTAGTAGGTACAACGGGTGCGACCGTTACATCGTCAGGGGCTTGTTGGAGCCCTGAGAGACAATAACTGTAAAGTTATTGTAAAGACAGAGTGGTACCACGATATAATATCGTCCCTGTTATACAGGGGCGATTTTTATTTTATATTCTACCGTCAACAGACGGAAAAAATAGGAGGAAAAGAAAATGAAAAAAATCACATCCATTTTTTTGGCATTGGTACTTTGCCTGGGTATTTGCATGAGCTTTGCAGGCTGCGGCGAAGAAACCGACTACACCGTAGGCGTTTGTCAGCTTATGAAGCATGATGCGCTGGACGCTGCTACCAATGGCTTTAAGGATGCCCTGAAGGCCGAGATGAAGAAGGCGGGTAAAACTGTAGAAATCGATGTTCAGGTTGCCGGTGAGGCAAACCTGTGTACTACTGTTGTTAATAGCTTTACCTCCAAGAAGGTGGACTTGATTATGGGCAATGCCACTGATGCTATGTTGGCAGCTGCCAATGCAACCTCCGAGATCCCTGTGCTGGGTACTTCTATTACTGACTACAGCAATGCTTTCCAGGGCAATATTCCTGCTAATGTAACTGGCACTTCCGATGCGGTTCCTTTTGCAGAGCAGGCTGAAATGATGATCGAGACTCTGAATTTGGTAGAGGGTGACAAGGTTGGCGTTCTGTACTGCATCAACGAGTCCAACTCCAAGGTTCAGTATGATGCGGTTAAGGCTCTGTTTGAGGAAGAGGGGATTGTAGTTGAAGCTTATACCTTCTCCGATATTGCTGAACTGCAGGCTTTGGTGAACAAGATGGCAGGCGAGGTAAAGGCTGTTTATGTTCCTTCTGATAACACCGTCAGCGCCAATGAAGATATCGTTGCTGCTGTCTGTAACGAAAAGAAGGTTCCTGTTTACACCAGCTACGGCGGAGACGTTTGCTATGCAAGCTTGGCTATCGACTACTATCAGCTGGGCTATGAGACCGGCGTTATGGCTGCTCAGATACTGCTGGGAGAGAAGAAGGTATCCGATATTGAGATCACCACTTTGGAACCCACCGTCACCTATAACGAGGAACTGTGCAAGGCTCTGGGAATCGAGGTTCCTGAAAACTAAACAATTAACTTAGAGGTAGATCATGGAGTTTCTCAATGCGCTGCCCGGTGCGGTAGCGGAAGGTATTATATGGGGTCTTATGGCTATTGGTGTGTACATCACCTATAAGATTCTGGACATTGCCGACCTGACTGTGGACGGCTCTATCTGCACCGGCGGCTGTGTGTTTGCGGTATTACTTACAGGCGGTATGAATGTATGGCTGTGTATCCTGTGTGCATTTTTGGCTGGTGCTCTAACAGGTGTGTTAACAGGATTGTTTCATACAGCACTGGGTATTCCAGCTATCCTAGCAGGTATTCTGAGCCAGCTGATGCTATACTCTATCAATACAGTCATTTTGGACGGCCAGTCCATGCTATCCATTTATCACCTGAAAAACCAAGTAGTGATGCATATGAGCGACAATAATGCCGCAATTGCTGCAGGCGTGGGCATCGTTGGGGTAGTGATTATCGGGCTGTGGCTGTTCTTCTATACAGAGATCGGACTGACTTTAAAATCCACCGGAGATAACCCGGATATGAGCCGGGCACAGGGTGTAAATGTAAACCGCAATAAGGTCATCGGCCTGGCAATCTCCAACGGCATCGTTGCCTTAGCTGGTGCGCTGTATACCCAGTACAAGGGTTCCGTGAGCCTTAATGATGGCCGTGGTGCTATTGTGATCGGTTTGGCTGCGATCTTTATTGGACTATCTGTATCCATGAAGATCAAACCGAACTTTGTGGTCAGCCTAATCGGCGTAGTGTGCGGTGGTGTGGTGTATTTTGCCATCTACAATCTTGTGATCCTATTGGGCCTGAAGACTGACTATCTGAAGATGCTGTCTGCAATCATCGTGGCGGTGTTCCTGGCTGTGCCCTATATGTACAATACTTATTTCAAGAAATATAAGCGGAAGCCTGCACTGCAAAGCCGGGGAGGTGGTCGCCATGCTTAAGATCACCAATTTACAGAAAACCTTTAATGCCGGAACGGTTAATGAAAAGGTTGCTCTGAACGGTTTGAATCTGGAGGTCAAGGAGGGCGATTTCATTACGGTCATCGGTGGCAATGGTGCAGGTAAATCTACCTTGTTCAATGCCATTGCGGGTGTGTGGAAGCCTGATTGCGGCACTATCGAGATCGACGGCGTGGATGTGACCAATATGCCGGAGCATAAGCGTGCCAAATTCCTGGGGCGTGTATTCCAGGATCCCATGAAAGGCACCGCCCCGGATATGGAAATTGCAGAAAACCTTGCCATTGCCGCAAGACGAGGAACTGTCCGTAAATTTAAATGGGGTGTCCGCCGTACGGAACGAATTCGCTATAAAGAGTTGCTGTCGACCCTCAATCTGGGCCTTGAGGATAGATTGTCTTCCAAGGTCGGTCTGCTCTCCGGCGGTCAAAGACAGGCGGTAACCTTGTTGATGGCTACCTTGAATCGTCCCAAGATTCTTTTGCTGGATGAGCATACGGCGGCTCTGGACCCAAAAACAGCGGCTAAAGTTTTGTCCATTACAGATCAGATTGTTTCAGAGAATAAACTGACTACCGTCATGGTCACTCATAACATGAAAGATGCCATTGAACATGGCAACCGATTGATCATGATGCATGAAGGCCGAATCGTGGTGGATGTCGAAGGTGAAGAAAAGAAAAAGTTAACAGTGGCGGATTTGCTGGAACTGTTTGTGAATGCCAGTGGCAATGAATTTACCAATGATCGCGCTTTGTTAGCATAATACTCAGGGAGGGTCAGTGACCCTCCCTTTTGTTCTGCATAGAATAGTTTTGAGGTGATTCTATGTGGATTTCATTCTGTCGACCCGGAGCTGTTGCACGCATTGCCGGAGGCAAGGAATACCCCTGCTTATACGGTACAGTAAAGCTTTATCCGAGAGGAAAACAGGTGCTTGTGGTTGCGGAAATTTGTGGACTCCCCAAATCGGAGACTGGATTCTTTGCTTTGCACATTCATGAGGGTACATCTTGTGACGGTAGCGGTTTTTCCGACTCCGGCGGACACTTCAATCCCCATAATTTTCCACACCCTTGCCACGCAGGGGATCTGCCTAATCTGCTGTGCAGTCATGGCGGCGCCTTTATGGCTGTGCTGACGGATCGGTTTACGATTCCACAGGTATTGGGCAAAACTGTGATTATTCACTCGAGGCCGGATGACTACCGTAGCCAGCCGTCCGGGGATCCTGGTTCAAAAATTGCCTGTGGCGTACTTTGCAGTTGTTAATTGTAAACTTTTTGGTACCCTATTCCCAAATTCCTCCTTTGTGGTATAATTACCCTAAGGAGGGATTTTCATGAAGTTGACATTTTATGGTGCTACTCACGAAGTTACAGGTTCTTGTACGCTTCTGGAGGCCTGCGGAAAGAAGATTTTGATCGATTGCGGTATGGAGCAAGGCGCGGATACTTTCGAAAATTGTGAACTGCAGGTACAGCCGGGAGAAATTGATGCGGTACTTTTGACTCATGCGCACATTGATCATTCCGGAAAGATCCCTGCACTGACAGCCCAGGGGTTTGCGGGGCCTGTGTATGCCACGGAGGCCACATACCGCCTGTGTCAGATCATGCTCCGTGATTCTGCACATATTCAGGAATTGGAGGCCCAGTGGAGGAATCGAAAGGCTACCCGTGCCGGTGAGCCTGCTTATATGCCTATGTACACCATGGCAGATGTGGAAAAGACCCTCCAACAGTTCCGGTATTACGGATATAACGAAATTGCGGATATTTTTCCGGAGATTTCCATTCGGTTTTTTGACGCAGGACATCTTTTGGGCTCTGCAAGTATCTATATTACCATCACGGAGGATGGGCAGACACGAACTGTGCTGTTTTCCGGCGATTTGGGGAATACTGAGCGTCCATTGATCCGGGATCCACAAAAACCGGAATATGCTGACTATGTGGTGGTGGAATCCACATACGGAGATCGCTTACATGGTGAAAGACCGGACTATGTTTCGCAGCTGACAGATATTCTGCAGCAGACATTTGATCGGGGCGGCAATGTGGTGATTCCGTCCTTTGCGATAGGCAGGACACAGGAATTGCTGTATTTGCTTCGTACCATTAAGACTCAAAATCTGCTGCATGGACATGATGATTTTCCGGTGTATGTGGATAGCCCTCTTGCGGTGGATGCTACCAAGATCTATGCTGCCGGTCTTTCAGAGTTTTATGATGATGAAACCATGCAGTTGCTGAAGCGGGGTATAGATCCCATTGTATTTCCCGGGCTGCGGCTGTCTGTAACTTCCGAAGAATCTAAGTTAATCAATACGGATAAAACGCCTAAGGTTATTCTATCTGCCTCAGGTATGTGTGAAGCCGGTCGGATTCGCCACCATTTGAAGCATAATCTTTGGCGGTCAGAAAGCACGATTCTCTTTGTGGGCTACCAGTCCCAGGGAACGATGGGAAGAAAACTGGCGGACGGTGCATCCTATGTAAAGCTCTTTGGAGAAAACATTGCAGTTCATGCCAATATTCAAGAGATGGCGGGCATTTCCGGTCATGCAGACCGGGATATGCTGCTGGGATGGTTGGCCCATATGGGTAAGGCGCCCAGGCAGATCTTTGTGAACCACGGCGACGAGGTGGTATGTGACAGCTTTGTGCAAACCATTGCCGAGAAGCTGAAATACCCGGCTTTGGCGCCCTACAGCGGTGACGGTTACGACCTAATCACAGGAGAGTGCTTCCAGAAAGGCGTGGTGACCCGTGTGCAGAAGAAGGGTACAAAACGCACTTCTGACCTGTACCAGAAACTGATCCTGGCAGGGAAGCAGCTAACACGGCTGATCGAGGCCATGAAGGGTGCGACCAATAAAGAGATTATTAGCTTGACGGAACAAATCAATAATCTATTACAAAAGTTTAAACGATGAAATAACAGGGGTTGCTTGAGCGGCCCCTGTTATTTTTTTGTCCGCATGGTATTGACAAATGTTCTTTTGTGCGTATAATTGTATACAATAATACAAACCGAGAAAGGAGCATACCTATGCTGGAAACTTCTGCTAAGACCAATTTGTTGGAGCAAAAATCATATAAATATTCTCTGCAGGATGTGGCAGAGCCCAACCTGCAGCGTGATATCTATTCCTATGGAACCGTTCCCAAGGTGCCCTTTAATCATCGAAGAGTGCCTATGAATATGCCGGAAGAAATCTGGATCACAGATACTTCCTTGCGAGATGGGCAACAGTCTGTGGAGCCCTATTCCGTTGAGCAGATCGTAAATATCTATAAGCTGCTTAGTAAGTTGGGTGGCCCTTATGGCATTATACGCCAGACTGAGTTCTTTATTTACAGTAAAAAAGATCGTCAGGCTTTGGAGAAATGCATGGAGCTGGATCTGAAATTTCCCCAGATCACCAGCTGGATCCGTGCCAGCAAAGAGGATTTTCGCCTTGTTCGTGAGTTGGGCATCAAGGAGACCGGTGTACTGGTCAGCTGCAGTGACTATCATATTTTCAAGAAAATGAAGATGACTCGGAAGCAGGCCTTGGAGCATTATTTGTCTGTTGTAAAGGATGCTTTTAACGAAGGTGTTGTACCCAGATGCCACTTGGAGGATATTACCCGGGCGGATTTTTATGGCTTTGTTGTCCCCTTTGTCAATGAATTGCAGGCGCTGTCCAGAGAGGCCGGAATCCCGGTCAAGATCCGTGCTTGTGATACCATGGGCTACGGCGTACCCTACACAGAGGCTGCTATGCCCAGAAGTGTGGCAGGTATTATCTATGGCCTGCAGCACTATTCCGATGTGCCCAGTGAGTTTTTGGAATGGCACGGCCACAATGATTTTTATAAATCCGTTGCCAATGCTTCTACTGCCTGGCTCTACGGTGCCTGTGCTGTGAACTGCTCCTTGCTGGGAATTGGTGAGCGCACCGGTAACATCCCCTTGGAAGCAATGGTGTTTGAGTACGCATCTCTGCGTGGCTCCATGGATGGTATGGATCCCACGGTGATCACCGAGATTGCCGAATACTTCCGCAAGGATATGGGTTATGACATTCCGCCTATGACTCCTTTTGTTGGCAGAAGCTTTAATGTGACCCGAGCAGGCATCCACGCCGACGGGCTGATGAAGGATGAAGAGATCTATACCATTTTTGATACCAAAAAGCTGCTGAATCGGCCTGCCACCGTGGAGATCACCAAGACCTCTGGTTTCGCCGGCATCGCTTATTGGGTCAATCAGAATTACCGACTGACCGCGGAAAACCAACTGGCGAAGAACGATCCGTTGATCGTTGCACTGAAAAGCTGGGTGGATGAGGAGTATGAAGCAGGTCGGCAGACCATGATCTCCCACAAGGAGATGGAAGAGCGAATCGAAGCATTGGCACCCGGAAGATTTAAGGAGGACTGATTATGGGTCATTTTAAGACAGTATCCCTGGCAGACCAGGTGTTTGAAAAGCTGGAAGGCGATATTATTTCCGGTGTATACGCTCGAGGAGAAGTTTTGACAGAGATAAAACTTGTGGAACAGCTGGGTGTCAGTCGTACTCCCATCCGTGAAGCATTGCGCCGGTTGGAACAGGAACGCTTGATACAGGACAGTGGCAAAGGGTCAGTCGTGTTGGGAATTACCACCCAGGATTTGATCGATATTATGGAGATCCGTCAGCGCATTGAAGGTATTGCGGCGGCCTATGCTACCAGCAAAATCACGCCGGAGGGCATTGAGGAACTGCGCCGAATCCATGAGCTGCAGGAATTCTATTACGAGAAGATGGACATGGAGCGGCTGCGCCAAATGGATGACCAGTTCCATGATACGATTTATGAATTGTCCGGAAGTAGTGTGTTCTGTGATACGCTGCGGCCATTGCATAAAAAGACCCAGCGATACAGAAAGCTGTCCATTGGCGATCGGGAACGGCTAAAAGTCTCCATGGAGCAGCACAAGCAGATATTTGAAGCCATTGCCGCAGGTGATGCGGAAAAAGCGCAGCAGCTGATTACCGAGCATATTGACACAGCTAAGCAATATATGGTAGGGAGGTTTACGGATGAAGGGTAGAACCATTACAGAAAAAATAATAGATGCTCATTTGGTCAGCGGCGAAATGCAGACCGGGCAGCCCATTGCCATCCGGATTGACCAGACCCTGACCCAGGATGCCACCGGCACCATGGCATATTTGGAATTTGAGACCATGGGTATTGACCGTGTAAAAACGGAATTGAGCGTTGCTTATGTGGATCATAACACACTGCAATGCGGCTTTGAAAATGCCGATGATCACCGATACTTACAGACCGTAGCCGCCAAGTATGGTGTGCTTTTTTCCCGGCCTGGCAATGGCATCTGTCATCAACTGCATTTGGAGCGCTTCGGTAAGCCCGGAAAGACTTTGTTAGGCTCCGATTCCCATACCCCTACCTGCGGCGGCCTTGGAATGCTGGCCATCGGTGCGGGTGGTATGGATGTGGCAGTGGCCATGGGTGGCGGAGCATATCATATCACGATGCCCAAGATTTTTAAGATCCATCTGACCGGCAGCCTACGGCCCCAGGTTAGTGCCAAGGATGTGGCACTGGAGCTGTTGCGGATATTGTCTGTAAAGGGCGGCGTAGGCGCCATCATGGAATGGGGTGGCCCCGGTGTGCAGACCTTGACCGTACCGGAACGGGCAACCATTACCAATATGGGTGCAGAATTGGGCGCAACCACTTCTGTATTTCCTTCCGATGAAATGACCCGGGAATTTTTAAAGGCACAAGGCAGGGAAGAAGACTATACGCATTTATGTGCGGATGAGGGAGCAGTCTATGATCAAGTCATTGAAATTGATCTGTCGTCCCTAAAACCTATGATTGCTTGTCCCCATAGTCCGGACAATGTGGTGTGCGTGGATACCCTTTCTCATGTAAAAGTGGATCAAGTGTGCGTAGGCTCTTGTACCAATTCTTCACTGATGGATCTGTTGAAGGTAGCTGCTATGCTTAAGGGGAAGACGGTCGCGCCCGGCGTGAGTCTGTCCATATCTCCCGGTTCCCGGCAGGTTCTGACCATGCTGGCAGATTGCGGTGCGCTGTCAGACATCCTGGCCTCTGGTGCGCGGCTTTTGGAGTGTGCCTGCGGTCCCTGCATTGGTATGGGCTTTTCTCCCAACTCCGGGGGTGTGAGCCTGCGTACCTTCAACCGGAATTTCCTGGGACGCAGTGGCACCAAAGACGGCCAGGTGTACTTGGTTTCTCCCGAAACAGCTGTTGCATCGGCTTTAACAGGATATATTACTGATCCTATGACTGTGACGCCGGTTTCTATATCCATGCCCCAAAGCTATAAAATCGACGATTCAGCGGTGCTTATGCCGTTGCCTGCAGAGGAAGCTGTAAATGCGCAAGTACTTCGTGGGCCTAACATTAAGGAGTTCCCCAAGAGTCAGCCCATAGACGGCAAATTGGAAGCCTCTGTGGTGCTGAAGGTGGGCGACGATATTACCACCGACCATATTATGCCTGCCGGTGCCAAAATTCTGCCTTACCGCTCCAATATTCCCCGGTTATCCCAGTTTTGCTTTGGGGTCTGCGACCCGGATTTTGCAGCCCGGGCAAAGGCTGCAGGCAGTGGTATCATCGTGGGCGGCAGCAATTACGGTCAGGGCTCTTCCAGAGAGCATGCTGCGCTTGTGCCTATGTATTTGGGTGTGCGCTGTGTTATCGCCAAAAGCTTTGCCCGAATCCATGTGGCCAATTTGATCAATGCCGGTATCGTTCCTCTGACCTTTGCTGATGGTGCAGACTATGATAACCTAAACCAGGATGATTGCTTAATTATTGAGAATATTTCCCGGGGAATGGCGGACGGCTCACTGACAGTACAGAATCTTACTACGGGTAAGGCGTTTGCGGTACAGTGCGATCTGTCCGAGCGCCAGCAGAGGATTCTTCTTTGCGGCGGCTTACTGAATTATACCAAGGAGGGCGGACAATGACTGATATTAATAAAGCCTGCGACAGCTTCCGCCTGCTTTTGGAGGAACAGCTTCGCCGGGTGGAGAACATGAATACGGAAAAGACGGATTTCTCCAAAAAAGAATCCGTAACCGTTGGCATCATTGACGGTGACGGTATTGGGCCTGTTATTATGACACAGGCGGTTCGCGTGCTGGAAAAACTGTTGGAAAACCAGATTTCCGGCGGAAAGATCGTCTTGAAACGAATCGAAGGCTTGACTATCGAAAACCGCATGGCTTTGGGACAGCCGGTGCCTACAGATGTGCTGGCACAGATCAAATCCTGTGATGTGCTGTTAAAAGGGCCTACTACAACGCCCATGGGCGGAAGTATGGAAAGCGCCAATGTGACACTTCGTCGGGAACTGGATCTGTATGCCAACATTCGCCCAGTATCCATTCCAGAAGAAAACATACAGTGGATCTTCTTCCGTGAGAATACCGAGGGAGAGTATGTGCTGGGAAGCCGAGGCGTAGAATTGCCCGGTATGGCGGTGGATTTCAAGGTTACTACCGATCCCGGTACACGGCGCATTGCCAAAGCGGCATTTGAATATGCCAAGAATAACGGTATGAACCGTGTATCCATTGTTACCAAGGCCAATATCATGAAAAAAACAGACGGCAAGTTTACTGCCATCTGCCATGGGGTTGCCAAGGAATACCCGCAAATCACTGTGGATGATTGGTATATTGATATCATGACCGCAAACCTGGTCAATCCTGCCATTCGGAATCAGTTTCAGGTAGTGCTGCTACCTAATCTGTACGGCGATATCATTACCGACGAAGCAGCCCAGCTGCAAGGTGGCGTTGGCACAGCCGGCAGCGCCAATGTGGGAGACCGGTATGCTATGTTCGAGGCCATTCATGGTTCGGCTCCGCGGTTGATCGAAGAGGGATTGGCGGATTATGCGGATCCCAGAAGTATATTGCAAGCGGCAGCCATGCTTTTGCGGCATATTTTGTACAGTGAAGAAGCCCAGGCACTGGAAAATGCCATTTTCGAATGCTCTGCTGTGGTGGATGTGCAAACAGGCGTAACCTGCCAAGCCTACACAGATACACTACTCAAAATGCTATAAAAATCACCGGGAACATCACTGTTCCCGGTGTTGCTATTATAGAGTGTTCATAACGGCCTGGATTCTGGCTACAGTGCGATCATAGCCCAGGATCTGCATGACTGTGTACAGGTCGGGGGAGTTGGTCTTGCCGGTAACGGCTTGACGGATAAAGGTGGAGATATCGGCTACAGTGCCGGGGAAGGCAGAAGGATCTGCCTTGTAAGCCTTCATGTCGGTGGTGAAGCCCATTTCCTCAGTGATGGCTTTGTCCTTATCAAACCATACGCCGGAGTCGTCTGCGTAGTCGTAGCGCTCCAGGAATTTGGCAAGTGCCAGCTTCACGGTCTCGCCGGAGAATTTTTCGTCGAACTGGGGTGCTTCCAGATATTCGTCATAGAAGAAGCCCATGTAAGGCTTGGCTTCTTTCCAGGTGGCAATATCCTTGCGGGGCTTCTTGCCGCCACGGCCAATGGCCAGAATGGAAACAGCAAAATCCTTATCAGAGCGCAGCTTGGCAGCAAAATCCGCGTCAAACTCTTCTGCCCACTGCGTCAGCAGGGTGTATACCTTTTCTGCGTCCATCTTGGCAATTTCATTCTTGGAGATGTCCGTCAACTTGGCATAGTCAAAAAGGTTGCCGGCGGGGTTCAGCTTCTTGGGGCTGAACTTGAACTCGGTGGCAGGAGCGGTGGGGTTGGCTCGGCGCCAGTCTTCATAGTTGGAGTTGAGCAAGGTCATGATATACTCATAAACAGCTGCTACAGGGAAACCCTCGGCCTTGTAGAAGGTCAGAGCCAGCTCGGGGTCTTTGCGCTTACTCAGCTTACGCTTGGAAGTGCCGTCCATTTTCATCAGAGGTCCAATGTGGACATACTTGGGAAGACGGAAGCCTAAGGCCTTGAACAGCTGAATATGGAAGGGCAGAGTGGGCAGCCACTCGTCACCACGAACCACATGGGTGGTGCGCATGAGGTGATCGTCCACCGCATGGGCAAAGTGATAGGTGGGGATACCGTCAGATTTCAGCAGCACATGGTCAATATCATTTTCCGTAACGGTAAGCTTGCCCTTGACCAGGTCGTCAAACTTGAACTGGTTTTCGATGCTGCCGGTGGAACGGAAACGAGGCACCCAGGGGTTGCCTGTATCCAGCTGTGCTTGAATCTCCTCCATAGAGCGGTCACGCCACATGGCGTACTTGCCGTAGTAGCCGAAATTATCCTTAGCAGCTTCCTGCTTCTCGCGCATGGCGGTCAGCTCGTCCTCGGTGCAGAAGCAGGGATATGCCTGCCCCTCGGCAACCAGTTTCTTGGCATATACATGATAGATAGCGGCTCTCTGACGCTGACGGTAGGGGCCGTAGATACCAGCATCGCCGTCGTGGGTAGCACCCTCGTCAAAGGCAATGCCGTAATGCTTCAGGGTGTCAATGAGCACCTCCACTGCACCGGCAACCTCACGCTTGGCGTCTGTATCTTCCACACGCAGGAACAGCACACCATTGCTCTGATGAGCCATGCGCTCTGCTGTCAAACCCTGCACCAGGTTGCCCAGGTGGACAAAGCCGGTAGGAGAGGGGGCCATACGGGTGACCACAGCGCCTTCCGGCAGCTGGCGAACAGGGTAGCGTTCTTCCAGCGCTTCCGGCGTGTCGGTCACATTGGGAAACAGTAAATCAGCTAATGCTTGATAATCCATAATTCTTACCTCTGTATTTATGATTCTTGTCATACTATACCATATTACCGCCCGGAAAGTCAATTTCCCATTGCGTTTTTCTTTGCTCTGTGATAAAATAAATCAAATTCAAAGCAAATTTCAATTTATCACGCTGTGATTTCGAAGCGCGTAGGGGAACAACACCACATCGGCCCA